>JAQWIP010000166.1 GCA_029248825.1 Alphaproteobacteria bacterium
CACGAATTTAGAGAAAATAGGCGCATTGGTGAATTGCTTGCGGCGGCGGAATACCCAAATGTATACCGGCGTCCAGAACAGCAAATGCGCCAACCCCAGCAGGCGGACATAGCCGTATTCGCCATAGAGATAATTCATAAATTCTCCGGCCAGCAAAAACGCCACCACAATGGCAATCGCTTCATAGCGCGGGCGCCATCCGTCGGGCGTGCGCTGCACGACGAAGAAAATTGCGCCGAGATTGGCGGCAACTAAAATATACAGATAGGTCATAAGCCAAGTCGGTTGCAGGGCAATCGCTTCGCCAAGGGTTGCGGGTAATTCCATTGTTTTTCTCCATTCCTATGACGTCTAGAATAAGCTTAGCTAATTTTGCGCCAGATACCAGCCGGCTTACCCGTGCCCTCGCCACTTTCGAGGGAATCCGATATGTCTAACCTATGAAATCGGAACTGCGCATTGACGGAAGACCTGTGTTCATTCGCTATAAGCGGATAAAGAATTTAAACCTGCGTCTGGTGCGCCAGCCCGCGCATCCCGAAGGCGCGATTATGATTTCTGCGCCCATGCGCATGTCTGAGGCGCGCATCGTCGAGTTCGTGCGCAGCAAGGCCGATTGGATAACCAAGCAACAAACCAAATTGGCTGCGCGGCCCGCACCCGCGCCTGTGGTTTATGAAGCGGGCGCGCTGTTCGCGCTTTGGGGCGAGGCCTATCCGTTGCGGCTGACCCATGCCACGCGCGGGCAGGGGGTTCATTTTGCCGATGGGCAATGGCATATGGCCGTGCGCCAAGACGCGGCGGATGAGAAAAAAGCCAAGCTGATGGAGGCCGCCTATCGAAATATTTTGGAGCAGGAAGCTGAGACGCGATTGCAAGAATGGTCGCAAACAATGCGCCTTGATGAGCAGGGGCTTACCCCGCAGGGTTTGTCGGCGCAAAAAATGAGCTCGCGCTGGGGCAGTTGTCATGTCAGCCGCCGCACCATCAAACTGAACTCTGAGCTGGCGCGCAAGCCTGTCGCCATGTTGGAATATGTGCTGGTGCATGAGCTGGTGCATTTGTTCGAGCGCGGCCATAATAAGCGCTTTTATGGGCTGATGGACCGCTATTTGCCAAATTGGCAAGGCACGCGGCGCGCCCTCAATGCCAGCTAAATGGGTTTACGCTGCGCGCCAAACTCGGTAAGACAAATACACGAGAGGCTGCGGCCTAACCGGTGACCCATTACAACGAGCGGATGAGACAATGCCAGTATTGAGATCTAAAACGTCGACACATGGACGCAACATGGCAGGTGCGCGCGGCCTTTGGCGCGCGACGGGCATGGGCGACAGTGATTTCGGCAAACCGATTATTGCCGTCTCTAATAGTTTTACGCAATTTGTGCCGGGCCATGTGCATTTGAAAGATTTGGGCCAATTGGTTGCCCGTGAGATTGAAGCCGCGGGCGGCGTTGCCAAAGAATTTAACACGATTGCCGTCGATGATGGTATCGCCATGGGCCATGACGGCATGTTGTATTCGCTGCCGTCGCGCGAGATTATTGCCGATAGCGTGGAATATATGGCCAATGCCCATTGCGCCGATGCTTTGGTGTGTATTTCCAAGTGCGATAAAATCACCCCCGGCATGTTAATGGCCGCCTTGCGTTTGAACATTCCAACGGTCTTCGTCTCGGGCGGGCCGATGGAAGCGGGCAAAGTGAAATGGGAAGACGAAGAGGAACGCGCCATCGATTTGGTCGATGCCATGGTCGCGGCGGCGGATGAAAATATGTCCGACGAACAAGTCGATGCCATCGAGCGCTCGGCATGTCCCACCTGTGGCTCTTGCTCTGGCATGTTCACCGCCAATTCGATGAATTGCCTGACCGAGGCGATTGGCCTGTCTTTGCCGGGCAATGGCTCGGTGCTGGCCACCCATGCCGACCGCGAGGCTTTGTTCAAAGAAGCCGGACGCACGGCCGTGGAACTGTGCAAACGCTATTACGAAGACGACGACGAAACCGCCTTGCCGCGTGCCATGGCCAGTTTCAAAGGCTTTGAAAATGCCATCATGTTGGATATCGCCATGGGCGGCTCCACCAATACGGTGCTGCATCTTTTGGCTGCGGCGCATGAGGCGGAAGTCGATTTCACCATGGCTGATATCGATCGTCTGTCGCGCAAAGTGCCTGTGCTGAGTAAAGTCGCGCCCGCTGTGCAAAATGTGCATATGGAAGATGTCCACCGCGCGGGCGGCATGATGTCGATTTTGGGGTCTCTGTCTCGCGGCGGCTTGTTGCACGATGATGTGCCAACCGTGCACAGCAAAACCATGGGCGAGGCGATTGCCAAATATGATATCGCGCTGGATGTGTCGGACGAAGTCAGCGAGTTTTATCGCGCAGCTCCCGGCGGCGTGCCGACGCAAGTGGCGTTCAGCCAAAGCCGTCGTTTCGATAGTTTTGATAATGACCGCGAGACCGGCATCATTCGCTCGACCGAACATGCGTTCAGCAAAGATGGCGGCTTGGCCGTGCTTTATGGTAATTTGGCCGAGAAAGGCTGCATCGTCAAAACCGCCGCCGTGGCCGAAGAAACCATGGAATTCACTGGCACGGCGCGGGTGTTTGAAAGCCAAGATTCTGCCGTTGCTGCGATTATGGCCAATGGCCAAGTCAAGGCTGGTGATGTGGTGGTCATTCGCTACGAAGGGCCCAAAGGCGGGCCGGGTATGCAAGAGATGCTCTATCCCACCAGCTATTTGAAATCCAAACGCCTAGATAAAGTCTGCGCGCTGGTCACCGATGGTCGCTTTTCGGGCGGCACATCGGGGCTGTCTATCGGCCATGTCTCGCCAGAGGCGGCCAGCGGCGGATTGATTGGCTTGGTGGAAGATGGCGATAAGATTGAGATTTCCATTCCCAACCGCTCCATTCACTTGGCGGTCGATGAGGCCGAATTGGCCAAGCGCCGCACAGCCATGGATGCCAAAGGGTGGCGCCCAAGCGAAAAGCGCGAGCGCAAAGTCACCAAAGCCTTGAAAGCCTATGCGGCCTTTGCCACCAGTGCCGATAGAGGCGCGGTGCGGGATTTAGATCAGGACTATACCGTCGATAAAAGCTAGAGCGGCACAACGCTTTCCGCAATTTTACCGCTGCGGCAAGCGTCGATAAATTGCGCGCCGAGCGCATGGCTGCGCGCGACGACCTCGTTCCATTTATCAAATCGCTCGGCTTCTTTTTTCTGATATTTGGGGAAGTCTTGCCGCGAGGGAATTTTGCCATCGGGCAGGGCTTTCACCCAAGCGCGTGTGGGGGCAATCATCACCACTTTGTCGAGCTGCGACTGGGGCGCTTTGCGCCAAGGGTAAAACTTGTCGAACCAGCGCATTTTAAAATGGTCATAGAAATGCGGATATAAAATCAACCCATCGGTGGGCGGCCAAAATGTGCCGGGCACGGGGTGATAATCCAACATGCCGCCATCGTGATAAATATGCGCGGGGTCCTCG
>JAQWIP010000167.1 GCA_029248825.1 Alphaproteobacteria bacterium
GTGACTGGTAATCGCCAGCACTAAATCATGGTGCGCGGCATCCATGAAAGTCACTTCCGAACCCATGCCTTGCCAAAGTTTCGAGACTTGCTCGACGGCAATCAAGCTGGTGGTATCGTCTGGCGTGAGAATGCACCAACGGCCTTCAAATAATTCGGCAAAGCCCGCCGTCGGCCCCGATCTTTCCGTGCCCGCAATCGGATGACCTGGCACGAAATGCACCCGGCCATCGAGAAGCGGCGCGATATTGCTCAAGACGCCGGCTTTCACTGAGCCGACATCGGTTAAAATCGCATTGTCTTTAAGGCCTGGAATCACCTGTTCGGCGAGCGCTTTCACGGCACTGAGGGGGGTGTTGAAAAACACCACATCGGCATCAATACAAGCCGCTTCTGGCGTTTCATGCACGCTATCGACAAAGCCAATATCCATGGCCGCTTCGCGCGTTTGCGCCGAGCGCGCATAGCCAGAAATATGCGCTGCCAGATTGTTTTTCTTCAGCGCATGGCCGAGCGAGGAGCCGATAAGCCCCATGCCGATAAGCGCCACATTCGGTTTACTCATGAAGCGGCTCCCGCTTGCAACTGGTCTTGAAAGTTTTGCAAAGCTTTCACCGCCGCGCGATTGCCCGCTTCGGTTCCCACCGTTAGGCGCAAGGCCGCAGGCAAGCCATAGGCGCCCAGCGCGCGCGCGATAACCCCTTGGCTGCCCATAAAGGCATCGGCGGCTTTGGCAACTTCCGCATCGCCAAAATCGAGGACAATAAAATTCGCTTCGCTGGCAGCTATCTCATAGCCGAGCGCGCCCAATTGCTGCCCCAGCCAATCGCGCCATTGCGCGTTATGTGCGCGGCTGGTCGCGATGTGCGCCGGGTCTTCCAAAGCCGCCAAGCCAGCGGCCAGCGCCATGGCATTGACGTTAAAAGGCCCGCGCACACGGTTCAGCGCATCGGCCACCGCCGGCGGACAATAAGCCCAGCCCAAACGCACAGCCGCCAGCCCATAGGCTTTCGAGAAGGTGCGCGTTGCCACCACATTGGAAAACTGCTCGACCATGGAAAAATCATCGGGCCATTTTTCTGGCGCCACATATTCGGCATAGGCGCCGTCCAGCACTAGAAGAACATCCTGGGCCAGACCGGCGTGCAGGCGGCTAATTTCTTCCATCGGCAACATCGTGCCGGTCGGATTATTCGGATTGGCGAGAAATACAATCTTGGTTTTCGCGCTGACTTTGGCCAAAAGCGCATCGACATCGGCGGTTCGATTTGTCTCGTCCACGCAAATCGGCGTGGCGCCTGCCGACGTGCTGGCCAGCTTATACAGCAAGAAACCATGCTCGGTATAAAGCACCTCATCGCCGGCGTCCAAATAGGCTTGCGCGAGCAATTGCAAGACATCGCCCGAGCCATTGCCGCAGACAATCTGCTCGGGCTTCAGGCCATGAACCTCGGCCAATTTAGCGCGCAAGCTTTGCGCGCCGCCATCGGGATAGGTTTCTAACTTGCCGTTTTCGGCCAAGGCTTGCAGCGCCGCAACCGCTTTTGGGCTAGGCCCCAGCGGGTTTTCATTGGCCGATAATTTATACGGATTGGCCACGCCCTCGACGCTTTCGCGCCCGCCAACATAGGCTGGCAAATCCATTACGCCCGCGCGCGGTTTGGGTATTTTTAAAAAATCGCCCATTAGCTGGCTGCCTCTTCTACCACGGTGGCGTAGCACAGCGCGCTTTGGGCTGGCACAGCGGTTGGCAATTGGGCAAACATGGTGACGCCCTCGCCAGGTTCCACCGCTTGGTCTTGGCACACCACACCGACCGCGCGCGGCTCGCCCGTAATGGCTTTTTGAACCGCTGTGGCATCGGCGCATAGTTGATAATCTAGGCTGGCGCCAAAATATAGGCGCGCCGACATCATGGCCTCTTGCGTGGCAAAAATCGTCAAACCGCCTTGTTGGTTTAATGCCATGCCAATAATTTCTCGCCAAATCGCCGTCAATCCGTCCAAGGGTAATTCGGGGGCTTGGGTTTCTTGCCAAGCCTTTAGCTCGGCCAATTGTGCGGCCTCACGGGCCGGGCGAAGGGCGCGTGCGTCGCCGCTTTGCGCCTTGCTGGCCGCCACTTTCGACACCAGCCGCGCGCGCGCTTTCAACAGCTCGCGCAATTGGGCATCCAGCGCATCAATGTCGCGGCGTATCGCCAAAAGGTCTAATTTGCTATCCATCATTTCATCCATTTGCGCGCGCCGGAACGACAGGCACATAGTTCGCCTAGTCATAAGCGACGATAAAGTGTAAATCAAAGGAAAGATTGTATCTATAGGTTGCAAGAGGAAGACCCGACCCGTGAGTGAGGCGCAGACAAAAACCGATTTGGGCGAAACCGTGCTGTTTCAAGGCGCGGCGCTGAAACTCGACTGCGGCGCGGCTCTCGAAGATGTCGAAATTGCTTTTCGTACCTATGGCCAACTCAATGCCGACAAAACCAATGCGATTTTAATCTGCCACGCCCTGACCATGGATCAACACGCCGCCAGCGAAAATCCGCTCAGCGGCAAACCTGGCTGGTGGATTGACCTCATCGGCGCCGGCAAAATTATCGACACGGATACCTATTTCGTAATTTGCTCCAATGTCATCGGCGGCTGCGCAGGCTCCACCGGGCCGCAAAGCCAAAAGCCAGACGGCTCGGGCCCCTATGGCACAGATTTCCCGGTGCTGACCATCGCCGATATGGTGCGCGCGCAAGGCTTGCTCATCGACCATTTGGGCATCGACAGTTTATTTTGTGTTTTGGGCGGCTCCATGGGCGGCATGCAGGCTTTGGAATGGGCGGCTTCGCATCCCGAGCGGGTGTTTTCGGCTGTCCCGATTGCCGCCTCGACGCGCCATTCCTCGCAAAATATTGCTTTCCACGAAGTCGGGCGCCAAGCCATTCTCGCCGACCCGCATTTTCAAGGCGGGCGCTATTATGAGGGCGACGAACGCCCGCGCTAAGGTTTGGGCGTGGCGCGTATGGCAGCGCATATCACTTATTTGTCGGAAACCACATTGCAGCAAAAATTTGGCCGCAACTTGCAAGACCGCGAGGCGGTGAGTTATGGCTTCGATGCCGACTTCCAGATTGAAAGCTATTTGCGCCACCAAGGCATGACATTCGTCGAGCGCTTTGATGCCAATAGCTATCTCTACATCACCCGCGCGATGGATTATTTCGACTTGGCCGCCGACCATGGCGGCAATTTAGCGGCCGCTTTTGAAGGCACGAAAACGCGGTTTTGCGTTATGTCTTTCACCAGCGATTGGCTGTTCCCAACGTCGGAAAGTGTGCAAACCGTGCGCGCGCTCAATGCGGCGGGGGCGAATGTCAGCTTTGTCGAAATTGAAAGCGACAAAGGCCATGATGCGTTTCTGCTCGATGAGCCAGAGATGCACGCGACCTTAGACGGGTTTTTAAAATCTGCCGCCCAAGCCCGAGGCCTCTTCTCTGCGAAAGGCGGCCAAGGATGATTGATCCCAAAGCTTCCGCGCATGGCAATCTGGCCAGCTCGCGCATTGATTTGCAGCTTATCGCCAATCGGGTCGAGACGGGGACGAAAGTACTGGATATCGGCTGCGGCGACGGCGCGCTGCTCGACCTTTTGGTCAGCGACCGAAACGTCGATGCGCGCGGGCTGGAGTTGAGCCAAAAAGGCGTGAACGCGTGTGTGGCGCGGGGGCTTTCCGTTGTGCAAGGCAATGCCGATACTGATTTATCTTATTATCCAGATAATGGTTTCGACACGGTTATTTTGAGCCAGACGTTGCAAGCCACGCAAAAACCGCTGGATGTCTTGAGCGAAATGGCGCGCATTGGCGAGCGCCTCATCGTCTCGATTCCCAATTTTGGCCATTGGCGCGTGCGCCTCGACCTCTTGCTCAACGGGCGCATGCCGGTCACGGGCGCGTTGGCGGCGAGCTGGTATGAGACCGCCAATATCCATCTCTGCACGTTGCGCGACTTCACCGATTTGGCCGACCAGCTTGGCCTGCGGGTCGAGAGTTGCATTACTTTGTCGGGCGGGCGGGCGCGCGAAATTGCGGGCAAGCCGAGCGCGCGGCATAATCTATTGGCGCAACAAGGCGTTTTTGTTTTACGCCGCTAAAGCCTAATTTGTTTTCGGAGATAAAGCCGGACGCGGCACCCCAAAGCGTCGGCTGGCGCGCGCTTGGCGAGCGCGCTGAACCGACAAGGGCGCTGGCACTTGTTTGATGGCTTCGATCAACCAAACCCCTCCCAATTGCGGCAAAACAAGCCCCGCCATACGCTCGGTCCGCGACAGGCTTTGCAGGGCGCGCACCGGCAGGCTGGGCGGCAACATCAGCGCCGAGCCTATTTGCGCTGGCACAAAACCTGTGCGACGCAAGGTTTGGGTTAGCTGGCGACGCGAAAACGGTCGTCCCGCGCCAAAGGGCGTGGCATCGCTGCGCGCCCAAGCCCCGCGCCGATTGGCAACCATAAACAAAGCCCGCCCATTGGGTTGCAGCACGCGCCAAGCCTCATCCAACACGCGCTCGACATGATTGGCCGCCTCTAGCCCATGCAATACCAGCAGGCGATTAACGCTATCGTCGCGCACCGGCCAGTAGCTTTCATGTCCCAAAATAGTAGGATTTTGTGCGCCCGCGATTGCCTCTTGCGCCAGCCCGCCTGGTGGTTGGGGCATCAAAAAATGCCATTGCGTGTCTGGCCAAAGCGGCGCGCCCAAAGGGCTGGCATAGCCATAGCCCAACACGACATCTTTTTGCGTGGCGGGGTTTGGCCAAATGCGATTTATCCCATGGCAGAGCGCGCTTTGCACATGGCGCCCAAGGGGGCTGGCATAAAACGCTGCCAAATCGGTAATTTCCACGGCCATGTCCCCCTCCCTTACTTGTCTCTTTACCCCGCAAGGCGAAAATTTACGCTCGCGCGTTTTGCCACTATAGGTATAAAGGAACCTATAGGGAAAAATCCAATTCGAAGGAGCGCATCATGGCCACCATAGAAATTATTCAGATACCCTGCCTCAGCGATAATTACGGCTATCTGGTGCATGACCCAGACAGCGGCGAGACCGCTTGTATCGATACGCCAGAGACCGAGCCGCTGCTGCGCGAACTAGACGCGCGCGGCTGGACGCTGACTTATATTTGGAACACCCATCATCATTATGACCATGCGGGCAATAATCTAGAGATTCAACAAAGCACTGGCTGCCAGATTATCGGCCCGGCCGGAGAAGCCGATAAAATTCCGGGCATCGACACCGCCGTAGATGATGGCGATAGCGTTTTTCTCGGCGCCCATCGCGCGACTATTTTAAACGTTGGCGGCCATACGCTAGGCCATATCGCCTATCATATGGACACCCAAGAGGCGGCCTTTGTGGGCGACGCTTTATTTGCCCTAGGGTGCGGGCGCGTGTTTGAAGGCACGATGGCGCAAATGTGGGAGAGCCTGCAAAAGCTCAACGCCCTGCCCGATGGCACGAAGATTTATTGCGCCCATGAATATACCACCGCCAATGCCGCTTTTGCGGTCACCATCGACCCCGACAACGCGGCGCTGCAAGCCCGCGTCGAAGAGATTGCTGCTTTGCGCGCCGACAATCAACCGACCGTGCCGACCGAGATAAGTTTAGAGCGCGCCACCAATCCGTTTTTGCGCGCCACAAATGCAGCCGTGCAAGCGCATTTGGACATGAGCGGGGCGCAAGCCGTCGATGTATTCAGCGAAATTCGCGCCCGTAAGGACAATTTTTAATGGCACCTCTCGCAAGAGACGAAAGCCTCGATGATTTATCTATCGATGCCTTGCGCGCGCACCTGCAACTGGCGCCACTCGCCAAGGATGCGCTCGGCATGCGAATAGACGATTGCCACGCGCTTCTGCTTTTGCCCGTCGGCGAGATTATCGCTTGGCAAAACTATGGCGGGGCTTTGCGGTTTTCGTTTATCGCAGGCGCACCAGCAGCCTTCTCTTGGTCGCCCGATGGCCATGATGCGCAAGCCGCGCATTTGGGAGCCGCCACGCATTTACACCAAAAGCCAGAGGTCGCGCTCGACAGCGAAACTTGGTTCACCAGCGAAACGCTTGGCAACTGGAGCTTGCTACAAGTCGCCTCGCCGACGCCTTTGGCCGAGCTGACATGCGAAAAAGCCGCCGACGATTGGTTTCCAAAACCGCGCGCCCCCCAAGGCATAAAATAATGAGCGATACCCAACGCCTTCGCTATGTCCATCCCAATGGCCCCATCGTCGAAGAAATCGATTGGGTGGATAGCGAGGCGGCGTTTCTGCCCTATGGCGACGAAGCGGGCGCGCTTTGGCTCGATAGTAGCGACACCGATCATCATAGCGCGCGATATAGTTTCATCGCCCGCGCGCCCTATACCACATTGAGCGTGCAGGCTTGGCAAGCGCGCGACGGGTTTCATGCGCTCGACGGCCAGCTCCGCCAATGGGAAAATCTATGGCAAGGTTTGCCCCCCGAAATAGACGCCATATTGCCGCCCTTTCGCGGCGGGGCGGCGGGTCTCTTTGGTTATGATTTGGCCTATGGGCTAGAAGATTTACCGCCCAATGAAGCGCCATTTGCGGTCGATGAGCTGCGCGTGCCAGCCATGGTGCAAGGGCTATACGCCACGGTTTTGGCGTTTGACCATGTGGCGCGGCGGGTTTTTATTCTTGCCACAGGCCTGCCCGAAACCAATGCCGCCGCGCGTAGCGATGCCGCCGGTGCCGCGATTGAGCAATGGAAAAAGAACCTAACTGGTGCCCCAAGCGGCGCCCTGCCCGCGCCGCCGCCAGCCCCCGATTTGGGCGCGCCGCTGGTTAGCAATTTTTCCGCCCCGCAATATCAAGAAAGCGTGGCGGCCACAGTCGCGTCGATTTTAAACGGCGATATTTTCCAAGCCAATTTGGCGCAATGTTTTGACGCCACGCTGAACGCCAAAGATACGGCGTTGGATTATTATCGTCGCCTGCGCCGCGAGAGCCCGGCGCCCTTTGCCGCATTTGCCCGCTTTGAGGGTTTCGCGCTGGCTTCGGCCTCGCCCGAGCGGTTTTTGCGGGCGGAAAAAGGTGCCATCGAAAGCCGCCCCATCAAAGGCACTGAACCGCGCGGCAGCACCCCCGAGGAAGATAAAGCCATCGCCGAGCGGCTGTTGGCCAGCGAAAAAAACCACGCCGAAAACGTGATGATTGTCGATTTGCTACGCAATGATTTGGCCAAATCCTGCGCCGACCATTCGGTGAAAGTGCCAGAATTATGCGTGCTGGAAAGCTTTTCCAACGTGCATCATTTGGTCTCCACCGTGCGCGGCACCCTGGCGCCCGGCAAGACGCCTTTGGATGCGTTGAAAGCCAGTTTCCCGGGCGGCTCCATCACCGGCGCGCCGAAAATTCGGGCGATGGAAATCATCGCCCAAAGCGAAAGCTGCCGACGCGGGCCCAGCTATGGCAGCCTCGGCTATATTGGTTTCGACGGGCGGATGGACAGCAATATTATTATCCGCACGGCGATTGTCAAAGACCGCGCCATTCGGTTTCATGCAGGCGGGGGCATTGTGGCCGATAGCCAGCCCGAGGCCGAATATATCGAGACTTTGAATAAAGCGCGCGGCCTGATGGCGGCGCTTGGCGTGCAACCGCAAGCGATATCCAAGACACGGGAGGCGGCGCGCCGATGATTGTTGTCATCGACCATTTCGACAGTTTCGTTGAAACCTTAGCGCGCTATGTGCGCGAGGCGGGGCATGAGACTTTGGTGATGCGCCAAAGTGTCAGCGTCGAAGATGTGCTGGCGGTGACCCCGAGCGCGGTGATTTTATCTCCGGGCCCCGGCGGGCCAGCCACCACAGGCGTTACGCTAGACTTGCTGGCTGCCTTGCCCGACACCACGCCGGTGCTGGGCATTTGCCTTGGTCACCAAACTTTGGCGGCGCATTTGGGCACGAGCATCGGCAAAGCCCAAGAGCCGCGCCACGGCAAACCATCCGAGCTTACCCATAGTGGCCATTGGTTGTTCGACGGTATTGAAAGCCCGTTTCAGGCGGGGCGATATCACGCGCTGATTGTCGAACAAGTGCCGCAAGATTGCCAGCCGATTGCCAGCAGCCAAGGCGGCGAGATTATGGGATTTGCGCATAAGACGCGCCCGCTTTATGGCCTGCAATTTCATCCAGAATCGATTCTAACGCCGCAAGGGCGCCCCATGCTGGAGAATTTTTTACACCACCTACCCAACCAAAAGGCGGATGCGGCATGACACAAGTTTGGGTGAACGGCGAAAGGAAGCCCGCCGAGACAGCGCTTTCCGCCCAAGACCGAGGCTTGCTTTTGGGCGAAGCTGTGTTTGAAACCCTGCTGATGAAAAACGCCGTGCCGCAATTCTGGGACGCGCATCTGGCTCGCCTGCAAGCCGCCAGCAAAGCCTTTCACCTGCCGATGCCCTATTCGCCAGATACCCTGAAACAGGGGGTTTTGGATTTGTTAAAACACCCTGCGCCGAGCCAAGACCGCAGCCTTTTGCGTATCACCCTCACGGGCGGCAGCGGCGGGCGTGGCTTGGTGGCGCAAGAGGCCAGCCCCCCCACTTGCCTGATGCAAATCAGCGCCGCGCCCCAACGCCGCGATAGTTTGCGCCTTTGGGTCAGCGACCAACTTCGCCTCGCCACGCCAAACCCGCATAAGACCAATGCCTATCTGGATAATATTATGGCGCGCCGCCAAGCCCTGGCGGCGGGGGCGGAGGAAGCCATATTGCTCAACCAATATGGCCGCGTGGCCAGTTGCGCGGCGGGTAATTTATTTGTCCAGCTTGGCAAGCAATGGATAACCCCGCCCGAAAGCGAAGGTGCTTTGGCTGGCATTATGCGCGCTCAGCTCATCGAGATGGCGCCTGCGGTCGGTTTGGATATTGTCGAGGGGTTGGTCGACACTGATTTGCTGGCTCGCGCCGATGGGCTATTGGTCACCAATAGCGTGAATGAGATTGTCGCCGCCAGCCTATCGGGCGCGGTCAGCGACAGCCAAAAAAAACAGGGCCACGCGTTATGCGAAGCCCTGCCTCAAATCTCAAAATTTTAAACCGCTTAGTCTTTCGGCGTCATCACCTGACGACCGCGATACATGCCGCTTTTCAAATCGACATGATGCGGACGGTGCAGCTCACCGCTGTCCGGGTTTTCAATGTAAGTCGGACGCGACAGCGCATCTGCAGAGCGGCGCATGCCGCGCTTGGAAGGTGTCGTTTTTCGTTTTGGAACGGCCATGGCTCGTCTCCTTCATAAATCTCTCAGTGAGGCGTTATATACGCCACAAACTCGCGCCCGTCTAGCGCAAATACATAAACCCTGTGGAGGGGGCTCTAAGGCTTGGAAACCCGCCAAATCTTGCCATTCTCGCCTTCCGACAAAATATACAAAGCACCATCGGGGCCGCTGCGAATATCGCGCAAACGAGCGCCAATCTCTGCGAACATAGTTTGCGTGCCTTGCACTTTGGCGCCGTCCATATCGACCCGCACCGCATAGTTAAACACCAAGGAGGTAACAAAAATATCGCCCTGCCAATCTTCAAACTGGCTGCCGCGATAAAGGCTCATGCCCGAGGCGGCAATCGAAGGCGTCCATTGGTGCAAAGGCTGCGTCGTGCCTTCATATTCTGTGTAAGGCGTAATCCGCGCGCCCGAATAATCAATGCCATAGGAGGCAATCGGCCAGCCATAATTTTGGCCAGGCTGAATGAGGTTCAACTCATCGCCACCGCGCGGGCCATGTTCGGTCGCATAAATATTGCGGCTGGGCGCGTCATATATAATCGATTGCGGATTGCGATGACCATAGCTGTAAATCTCTGGTTGGGCTTGCTCGTCGGTGGCAAAAGGATTGTCACTTGGCACTTTGCCATTATCCGTCACGCGCACAATCGAGCCGAAATGATTGCCTGTGTTTTGCGCCTGTTCGCGCAAATCAAAGCCATCGCCCACGGTAATCAGCAGGCTGTTATCGGGCATAAAGGCCATGCGCGCGCCATAATGCACCAGACCGTTTTTCTTCGGCGCGGCTTCAAACACCGTGCTGACATCTTCGAGCGCCGTACCGGTAAAGCGGCCACGCACCACGCGCAAGGCGCTGGCTTGCGATGTGCCAACGGAAAGCGACAGATAGACCATTTGATTGGTTTTAAACTCAGGGTGGAGAACCACATCCATCAGCCCTCCTTGGCCGCCATAAAGGCTTTCCGGCACGCCCTGAACGGGAGCGGCAACTAATTTACCATTGCGAATAACCCGCAACCGACCCGGCAACTCCGTAACCAGCAAATCGCCATTGGGCAAAAATGCCAAAGACCACGGCGTGTCTAATCCATCCACAAGCTCATCCAGCTGATAGTCCACCGCCTTGGCGGGCGCTCCAAAGCTGATGGCCAATAGCAAACCCAGTACAAAAGCCTGTCGTGTTGCACGCATGTCGATCTCTCCTCGTTTCTTCCTGCACTATATTGGCTTTAGCGACAGTTGCAATATAGGCGTCGCCTCCTCTATAAAGAAAACAGACTTTAAGGAGAAGTGGTAATGGGAAAATTCCTACCAACAAAAGCACAATGGCTTGGCTTTCTAGCAGGCTTGCTGGTGCTGAACATTATAGGCGCTGTGGTTTCGACCCAGTATAATCTCGGCCATCTTCTGGCGTTAGGCGTGGATATTTCCTTCGGCACGCGCCTCTCCACCACGTTTCACGATATTTATAAAATGCAGCCTCTGTTCGGCGTGATTTTCGGCGTCGGGTTTTCCATCGCCATGGTGGTCGCCACGGTGATTGCCAAATGGGTCAAAATTCTGCCCAATCTGGTTTTCGCCATCGCCGGATTTGCTTCCATGCTGGTCACTTTGGTTTCGCTGACCGCAGCTTTTCAAATCACCGCCATTGGCGCCGCGCGCGAATGGGACGGCTTTATTAGCCTGTGCTTGGTCGGCGCTTTGGCGGGCTATGCTTATTGCGCGGTTTGCGCGCGCCTAACCGCGAAAGCTTAACCTCTTAACACGAGCCTCTAAAAATAAGGGCCGCGCTTTCTCTCGAAAACGCGGCCCTTTTTTGTTCTCAAAACCCTTATGGATTTATTGCGCGGCTTTATATTCCAAGCGACGCGCGTGCAACAATGGCTCTGTGTAGCCACTTGGTTGCGCCCGACCCGCAAACACTAAATCGCAAGCCGCCGCATAGGCGATGGAGCTATCTAGCTTATCGGCCATTGGTGTGTAATCGGCATCGCCTGCGTTTTGCGTGTCCACCACGGCGGCCATACGCGCCATGGTTTCGCGCACTTGCTCTTCCGTGCAAATGCCGTGATGCAGCCAATTGGCAATGTGCTGGCTGGAGATGCGCAAAGTCGCGCGGTCTTCCATCAGGCCGACGTTATGAATGTCTGGCACTTTCGAGCAGCCCACGCCTTGGTCAATCCAGCGCACCACATAGCCCAAAATGCCTTGCGCATTATTGTCCAGCTCTTGCTGCACATCCTCTGGCGACCACTGCGGATGGGTTTCCACAGGCATCGACAAAATCGTGTCGAGGGACGCCCGCGTGCGCGACTTCAATTGGTTCTGCACCGCTTCCACATCGACCGAATGATAATGCATGGCGTGCAAAGTCGCCGCCGTTGGCGATGGCGCCCAAGCGCAATCGGCACCGGCTTTGGGTTGGCCAATTTTTTGTTCCAACATAGCCGCCATTAAATCTGGCATGGCCCACATGCCTTTGCCAATTTGCGCGCGCCCTTGCAGACCACAAGCCAAACCAATATCGACATTCCAATCTTCATAAGTGGTCAGCCAGCCAGAAGTCTTCATATCGGCTTTGCGGATCATAGGGCCCATTTCCATCGACGTATGAATTTCATCGCCTGTGCGGTCGAGGAAGCCTGTGTTGATGAAAATCACCCGCGCTTTAGCCGCGCGGATACATTCTTTTAAGTTCACCGTCGTGCGGCGTTCTTCGTCCATAATGCCCATTTTCATGGTATTGGCCGGCAAGCCCAAAGCGGCTTCTACCGAGCTAAACAAAGCATCGGTCAGCGCCACTTCTTCGGGGCCGTGCATTTTCGGCTTCACGATATAGACCGAACCATGCGGGCTGTTTTTTAAACTCGCATCGGCTTTATGGAGGTCATGCTTGGCTAAGAGACCGGTCATGACCGCATCCATAATGCCTTCGGGAATTTCATCGCCACGGTCATCCAAAATCGCTGGATTGCTCATCAGATGGCCGACATTGCGCACCAGCATCAAAGACAGACCCGGCAAGGTAAGCGTCGAACCATCGGGTGCGATGTAATCGCGATTTGGGTTGAGCGCGCGGGTAATGGTTTTGCCGCCCTTGCTCATTTCCACTTTCAAGTCGCGGCGCAGCAAACCCAGCAGATTGCGATAGGCTTCGGTTTTATCTTCCGCATCCACGGCCGCAACCGAATCTTCGCAATCCATAATCGTCGTGACAGCGCTTTCCATAAACACATCGGCGACATGGGCTGCATCGTCTTTGCCGATATTATGGCTCGCATCGATCCAAATCTCGGCGTGTAAATCATTGTTTTTCAGCAAAATCGATTCTGGCGCATCGCCGTTGCCGCGCGAGCCAACAAATTTCTCGGGGCTTTGCAAAGCCGCTTCGCCGCCGGCATGGGCCGCGACCAACGC
>JAQWIP010000170.1:2500-7338 GCA_029248825.1 Alphaproteobacteria bacterium
TCGAAGCGGGCGAGGCCGATGCGGCGCTCGATCAATTGCGCCCCCTATATGATGTGCGCCGCCTCAAGCCGGGGCAAACCATCCGCATCCATCGCGAATGGCCCGCCGGACAGGCAAAACAAACCCATGACGGGCGCTTTGCTGGATTTGACTTTATTCCCGTGCCGGAACAAAAAATTATCGTCCGCCGCTTGGGGCACCAAAGCTTTCATGCCATCAAACGCGACCGCCCGCTCACCGACCGACACTTTTTAGCCGATAGTCTTATCAATAGCTCGGTCTATGAAGCGGCGCGCGCAGGCGGCATGTCGCCCAATCTTGTGGTGGAGCTTATTCGACTGTTTTCTTTTGCCGTCGATTTTCAACGCGATATTCGCGAAGGCGACCAATTGGAAGTTCTCTACACGCGCCGTTTCGATGAGAACAATCAAGTGGCGCAAGAAGGCGACCTTATTTTTGCCGCCCTCACCAATCGCGGCAAGCGCTACGCCTATTGGCGGATGCCACAAGCCGATGGCAGCGACGCCTATTTCGATGCCAATGGCCAAAGCGTGCAGCGCCTGCTGATGAAAACGCCCGTCGATGGGGCGCGTCTATCGTCGCGCTTTGGCATGCGGCGGCATCCTATTTTGGGCTATACGCGCTTGCACCGAGGGCTTGATTTCGCCGCCCCCAAAGGCACGCCGATTTATGCCGCTGGCGACGGCACCATTCAACGCATTGGCACTTACGGCAATAATGGCAAATACATCCGCATCCAACACCGCAATGGCTATGAAACGGCCTATGCGCATATGAATGGCTTTGCGCGGCATCTGAAAAAAGGCAGCCGCGTCAAGCAAGGGCAAGTCATCGGAACCGTGGGGCGCACAGGACTGGCGACCGGCCCGCATTTGCATTACGAAGTGCTGCATTACAACAAGCCCGTTAACCCGCGCGAATTAAATGTGCCGCCGCAACGCAACCTCAATGCCGAGGCTTTGGCCGAATTGGCTGAGCTGAAAGCCGAGATTGCCGAAAAGGTAAGAGGGCTGGCGACCAGCGATAATTCCCTGCGCTCGCTCCCCAGACGCAGCAGCCCCCTCTCGCCCTAAGGCAAAAGGCTCGCCACGATGTATCGGGCGAGCCTAAACCTAGATTTTCTAAAACCAGTAAGGTTGACTATTCAGCCGTCGCGGCTCCGGTATCGCTCGCCTCAGGGGCGGCATCGGAGGCGGCTTCCGAAATAACTTCCACCGCTTCAACAGAAGCTTCCTCTTGAGCGGCATCCACTTGCGAGGCCTCCGCTTGCGAGGCTTCCGGGCTATCCGCCCGTTTCTTACGCAAAGGGCCGCGCCGACGCGAAGGCTTGGATGGTTTGCCATCGCCCTCACCCGAGGCCGCATCGCGGACCAAAACCAAAGGCTCGCCCGACGCATCCGCGTCGGCTCCGCCTGAAGTCCCATTTTGCATATTTGCGTTCCCAGACCCATTCGCCGAGCCGGGCTCAGATGACCCGTTGGCGCCAGCCTCTTGATTGGCTTCGCTTGGGGCCGGCTGCAGGCTCATCAAAATGCGATAATAATGTTCGGCGTGTTGCTGATAGTTTTCCGCCATAACCCGATCGCCCGACGACATCGCGTCGCGCGCCAAGGTTTGATATTTTTCATAAACTTGCGAAGCATTGCCGCGCACCCGAACATCTGGGCCATTGCTATCATAACTGCGATTGACCGAATTTTGTTGGCGGCGTCCGCGCCCTCGAGACCGTTTCATAGTTTTTCCGTATCACTTAAAATAGGGCTCAAGCTTTGCTGAACCATTGTTGCGATTGTTTTATTTCCAAGATGGAAACCCAGTGAGTTTCTGCAAAATGAGCCATAAAATTCAAAAGGTAGCGTCCAAGACCGATTCGCTTCGCAAGGCCTCAAAGACAAAAGGAACCTAGCCTGCCAGCCCTCGCTTTGCAAACCCCTTTTTTATTTTCTCGCGGGCGCGCTCGGCGCCCGTCCCATCACCACGCGGTCGCGGCCGGCCAAATCGGGCAAGACTTGCACTTGTGAGAAACCAGCTTGGCGTAAAACCTCGCCCACCGCCGCCCCTTGCGTGGCGCCAATCTCAAACAACAGCCAGCCATCGGCTTGCAAATGGTCTTGGGCTTTCGCGCAAATATGGCGATAGGGGTCCATCCCATCACCGCCGCCCTTTAGCGCCAAATGCGGGTCATAATCCAACACATTTTTATCCAAGCTCGCCATCTCGGCGTCCGAAATATAGGGCGGGTTAGAGACAATCATATCGAAACGCCCAACCACGCTCTCCAGCCAATGACTGCTGGCAAACCGCGCCCGCGCCTGCAAATTCAGGCTTTGCGAATTAGCCTTTGCGACAACCAAAGCTGGCTCGCTGACATCCACCCCAAGGCCTTGGCCTTGAGCGCGCTCGGCCAAAAGCGTCAGCAATAAACACCCCGAGCCGGTTCCCAAATCGAGCAGCTGAAAGGCTTGGGCTTCGGGCAAATGCGCCAGCGCCGCCTCGACCAATGTCTCGCTATCGGGGCGCGGGTCGAGGACATGTTCATTGACCTGAAACAAGCGCCCCCAAAACTCGCGCTGGCCGATAATTTTCGATACGGGTTTGCCCTCCAAGCGCTGCGCTTGATAATCGCGCAGACAGTCGATCTCTGGCGCGCTTAACCCGCGCTCGGGCGCGCGAGCCATATCGGTGGCCGTCAAACCCGTCACGGCTTCGATGAGGACGCGGGCATCTAAATTGGCGGTGTCGATGCCGCCCGATTTAAAAACCGAAGTCAGCGAGCGCTGCGCCTCTTGCAGCGTCATGTCGGGGCGTAGCATTTTAACCTAGTCGACCGCGGCGAGGCGCTGCACTTGGTCTTCGCGAATGAGCGCTTCCAGCATTTCATCCAAACCGTCGCCGGCAAGAATTTTTTCCAGCTTGTGCAAAGTCACATTAATCCGGTGGTCGGTAACGCGGCCCTGGGGAAAATTATAAGTCCGAATACGCTCCGAGCGATCGCCCGAGCCAACTTGGCTTTTGCGGTCGGCGGCGCGCTCATCATCGACGCGTTGGCGCTCGGCTTCAAACAGACGCGCGCGCATAACCAACATCGCTTTGGCGCGGTTTTTATGCTGCGATTTTTCGTCCTGCTGCGACACGGTAATTCCTGTCGGCAAGTGAATGATGCGCACCGCACTATCGGTGGTATTGACCGACTGACCGCCCGGGCCCGAGGCGCGAAACACATCGACGCGCAAATCTTTTTCGTCGATTTTAATATCGACATCTTCGGGTTCTGGCAGCACCGCCACGGTGGCCGCCGAGGTATGAATACGACCACTGCTTTCGGTTTCTGGCACGCGCTGCACGCGATGCACCCCGCTTTCGAATTTCAAACGCGCAAACACGCCTTTTCCGCGAATGGCCATGACCACTTCCTTATAGCCGCCCATCTCGCCTTCCGATTGGGTGATAATATCCGACTTCCAGCCCTGCAAATCGGCATAGCGCGTGTACATGCGAAACAAATCGCCAGCGAATAAAGCCGCCTCATCGCCGCCCGTTCCGGCGCGCACTTCAACGATGACGTTCAACTCATCGGCGCTATCTTTGGGCAGCAGTAAAACTTCCAAAGCGGTTTCCATATCGGGCAATTTGGCGCGCACATCTTCCAGCTCGAGGCTCGCCAATTCGGCCATCTCGGCGTCATCGCCATCGACCAAAGCGGCCAAGTCTTCGCTCTCGCCAAGGGTGGCGCGATAGGCGCGCACGGCACTCGCAAGCGGGTCTATCTCGGCATATTCTTTGGATAATTCAACAAAGCGCTCGGGCGGTAATTCGCCGTTCATTTCATCTTGAATGGCTTGCGCGCGCGCCAAAATGGCGTCCAGTCGTTCGACAGGCAACATAGATTAACTCTCCTCAACCACAACGTCTAAGGCATCTTGCGCCCGCAAAACGGCCATCTCATCCGCTTTGTCTTTTACCAAATCGACCAAATGATCGACCATTTCTCCATGCGGTTTTTTATGGTCTGGCCGTCCCGCCAAATAAACCATGCCCGCGTCATTGCCGCCGCCCGTAAAACCAATATCGGTCTCGCGCGCTTCGCCGGGGCCATTGACCACACAGCCGATAATCGACAGCGTAATCGGCTCGGCAATATGCGCCAATCGGTCTTCCAATTCGCGCACGGTTTCAATCACGTTAAAGCCTTGGCGCGCACAAGACGGACACGAAATAATCGTCACCCCGCGATGGCGCAGCCCCAGCCCTTTGAGCATTTCAAAAGCCACTTTCACTTCGTCCACCGGATCCGAGGAAAGCGACACGCGAATGGTATCGCCAATGCCCGCCCAAAGAAGCGAGCCGAGGCCGATGGAAGATTTCACCGTGCCAGATATCAAACCGCCCGCTTCGGTGATGCCAATATGCAAAGGGCAATCGACCGCTTCGGCCAATTGCTGATAGGCCGCCACCGACATGAAAATATCCGACGCCTTGACGCTGATTTTATACTCACGAAAGCCATGCTCTTCGAGCAGGCCAACATGATAAAGCGCGCTCTCGACCATGGCTTCGGGGCAAGGCTCGCCATATTTATCGAGCAGATGTTTTTCCAAAGAGCCCGCGTTGACGCCAATACGAATAGAGCAATTATGTTTGCGCGCGGCTTCCACCACTTCGCCGACACGCGCCGCATCGCCAATATTGCCGGGGTTGATGCGCAAACACGCCGCCCCCGCATCAGCCGCCTCAATGGCGCGCTTATAATGAAAATGAATATTGGCGTCAACGCGGGCTCTTTGGAAAAACATCTGCTCGATAAATATGGCGAGCCT
>JAQWIP010000006.1 GCA_029248825.1 Alphaproteobacteria bacterium
AATGCAAAGCAAACAGCAATAGACCCGCCATGACGCCTGCGAAAACATCATCTACCATAACGCCTTTGGCGCCGCGAAGCGATCTGTCGGCCCAGCTTATGGGCCAAGGTTTGACGATATCAAAAAAGCGAAACAGCACAAAAGCCAGCGCGGCATTTTCAATCGTCAGCGTGTCGCTGTTCAGCGGCGCCGCAATCGCGATGAGCGTTAACCATATGCCCACGACTTCGTCGATGACGATGGGCGAGGGGTCTTGCTCGACACTATGCGAAATCCATTGCGTGCTGGCCCAATGGCCAAGCCCATAGGCGATACCCGCCGCCAGCAAGAGGCCGAGGCCGCCCAAATATTGCGCGATGAGAAAGCCCGGGTAAAGCGCCGCCAGCGACCCCCATGTGCCAGAGGCAGGCTTCAGCAAGCCACTGCCAAAAAATGTCGCGATGAGTGTGGCCGGAGAGGTGAGCTTGAGCGGCTCGGGCGGTTTATGAAAAAACGTCATTGGCTGGCGCCTTGGGTTTGGGGGGCAGGAACAAGGAGGGTGACCATAGATTGCGCGGCAATGCCTTCGCCGCGACCGGTGAAGCCTAGCCCCTCGGTGGTGGTGGCTTTTACCGAGACATTGGCGATATCGAGGCAAGTCATCTGGGCAATTTTGGCACGCATGGCCTCGCGGTGTGGCCCAATTTTCGGCTGCTCGCAGATAAGCGTCAAATCAATATGGGTGATTTGCGCCTTGGCTTGTGTCGCCAGCGTCACGGCATGCGCCAGAAAATCGCGCGATGGACGGTTTTTATGGGCGGCATCGGAAGGCGGGAAGTGATCGCCAATATCGCCTTGTGCCAAAGCGCCAAGCAGCGCATCGGTAATCGCGTGCAGCGCCACATCGGCATCGCTATGGCCAATCAGCTCTTGGTTATGGGCGATCGGCACGCCGCCCAGCAGGATGGTGTCGGCGCTGCCTATCTCGCCCAAGCGGTGAACGTCATATCCACTGCCCGTACGGGGCAGCAATGTAGAGCCCGTGCGGGGCAGAAGGTTTGGGGCTTGCGAGGTAAAATCGGCTTCATGGGTCAGCTTAATATTGCGCGCGTCGCCCGCCACAATGGCCAAAGGCAGGCCTGCCAGCTCGGCAATCGCGGCGTCATCGGTCAGGCCGGGCAAATTCGGGGCGCTGGCATGGGCGGCTAAAATCGCATCGAAGCGGAACGCTTGCGGGGTTTGCGCGCGCCAGAGGTCTTCGCGCGAGACGGTTTCGGTGATGGTGCCTTGTTCGGCGCGTTTCAGCGTGTCGGTAACCTCAAGGGCGGGAATGGCACCAGCTGCCGAGCCTAGCCCCGTAAGGCAACGCGAGATTAGCTCGGCGCTGACAAAGGGGCGCGCGCCATCATGGATAAGCACTTGCTTTGGCGCTTGTTTAGAAAGCGCTTGCAGGCCGTTTAAAACCGACTCTTGGCGCGTTTCGCCGCCAAATGTATACTCTATATTATCGATGCAAGACAATTGCTTAAGGCTATCTTCGTAAAGCTTTACATCATCTGGATGTATCACCACGCAAAGGTGCTGAACTCCCTTATGGGAGAGGAAGGCGCGCAAAGTTGCCGCAAGGACGGTTTCGCCATTTGCCTCTGGCAAAGCGCGGTATTGTTTGGGCAAGCCATCGCCCGCACGATGCCCGCGTCCGGCGGCAACAATCAGCGCGGCGGTGGTTAAAACATTACTCATCGGCTGACGCTACACTAATGCGTTTGGTTTAGCGACGAAATTCCTTGCAATTTCCACGGGCTGCCTGCATTTTGGGCACTGTTCGAGTTTTGCAAGGAATTGCCCAAATAATGACCATTCAGCTTGGCGATACGGTTTTAACCAGCCGCGTGTTTCTGGCGCCCATGTCTGGGGTGACGGATTTGGCGTTTCGCCAATGCGTTGCCAAAGTCAGTGCGGCGCAAGTGGTATCGGAAATGGTGGCCAGCGAAGAGCTGGTAAAGGCGCGCCCCGATGTGGTGTTGCGCGCGGAAGGAGCCGGGCTGTCGCCCTTCATGTTGCAATTGGCGGGGCGCGACCCGCATTGGATGCGCGAGGGCGCGCGGCTGGCTTGCGAGGCGGGCGCCGATGTCGTCGATATCAATATGGGCTGTCCCTCGCGCAAAGTGACGGGGGGGCTATCTGGCTCGGCCTTAATGCGCGATGTGGATTTGGCCGAAAGCCTGATCGCCGCCACTTGCGAGGGCAGCGTCAAGCCGGTGACCTTGAAAATGCGCTTGGGCTGGGATGGGGATAGTCTCAACGCGCCGCATTTGGCTTTAATGGCGCAAGCGCTCGGCGTGCAAATGATTACCGTGCATGGCCGCACGCGGTGCCAATTTTATAAAGGCCGAGCCAATTGGCACGCCGTTGCCGAGACGGTTTCGGCGGTCGATATTCCGGTTATCGTCAATGGCGATATTATCGATGGCGAAACGGCCAAAGCGGCCTTGGCGGCTTCGGGCGCGGCGGGCGTGATGGTGGGGCGCGCGGCGATTGGGCGACCTTGGTTGCTCGGTCAAATCGAGGGATTTCTCGACCATGGCACTTGGGCACCCGAGCCAGATGCCGAGGCTCAATGGCAGATTTTCCGCGATTGGTATGCGGCTTGTCTGGCGCTTTACGGCGATTATTTGGGCGTGCGCGTGGGGCGCAAACATATTGCTGGCTTTATCGAGAGCTATTTGGGCGTGCAAGGTGGACGCCAAATGCGCGCCGAGATTTGCCGCTCGCATAACCCCCAAGTGGTGCTTTCGGCCATGCAAAAAATGTATGAAACCCAAACCCATGAGGTGGCTGCCTGATGGCTCTATCCAATCCCATAGAAACCGAGGCGCGTCTGGGAGCCGAAGAAAAGCAAATTCTCGATTCTTTGCCGCAACCTGTTTTGGCCATTGGCGCCAACCGTTTTGTCACCTATGCCAATTTCGCGGCGCAAGAATTTTTCGGCGTTGGCCTGTCGGTTCTGCGCCGCCAACATGTCGAGCGGGTGATGCCTTTTGGCAGTCCCGTGGTTGGTTTGATTGAGCGCTGTTTAGACCATCGGGTGAGTTTTAACGAATATGGCATCGACCTTGGCGCGCCCAGCGCAACGGGCGCCAGCGGGGGCAGCGGAGCCATTGGGTTAAGCGGGGCGACCGGCGACCGAATGGTCGATTTGCATGTCTCGCCCTCTGATATCCAAGCGCAGGAAGACGATTGGCAAGCGCTTGTGGTGGTGCAGCCGCGCTCGATTGCTCAGCATATGGACCGCCAGTTAACGCATCGCGGTGCGGCGCGTTCGGTGTCGGCCATGTCGGCCATGTTGGCGCATGAGATTAAAAATCCGCTATCGGGCATCAAAGGCGCGGCGCAATTATTGCAAAGCGATGCCAGCCCCGAAAACATCGAGCTGACGCAGTTGATTTGCAATGAGACCGACCGCATTGCGGGGCTGGTCGACCAATTTGAGCAATTCACCGAGACCCACGCCAATATGGAAGATGGGGTGAACGTCCATGCCGTGCTTGGCCAAGTGCGCTTGCTGGCCAGCAGCGGGTTTGGCGCGCATGTGAATTTCATCGAAGATTATGACCCCTCCTTGCCGATGGTGCAGGGCAATAAGGATGTGCTGACGCAGGTGATTTTGAATCTGGTGAAAATGTTGGAGCAGTACAAGCATCAAAGACAAGTGATGCACCAGTTGGTACTGTACTACCATATCTTTCTGTTACTGGCAATACTGCTACAATTCCGGAGGGATGGGTAGATGGATCAACCATGCAATACCTATCAGTATCAGACTATGCTGAATACAACACGCAGTTTGGTGATATCTTTGGATTCGAAGAAACACTAACACTAACGTTCACAACCTCGGACTTCGCTTCTGGTTTAGTTGGTACGCA
>JAQWIP010000017.1 GCA_029248825.1 Alphaproteobacteria bacterium
TGGATATGGCGCGCCAAGCCCGCGATATGCATGGCGGCAACGGCATTGCAGGCGAGTATCATGTGATGCGCCATCTCATAAATCTGGAAACCGTCAATACATATGAAGGCACGCATGATGTGCATGCGCTGATTTTGGGTCGCGCCATCACAGGCATTGCCGCGTTTTAAACTTGCGCGAGGGCGAAATCCGCGAGCATGGCATCCCAAGCTTTTGCATGCGCCGGGGTAAAATCCTCGGCCAGACCTTCGGCGATGACATCGCGGGTAATCTCGAAAAACGCATGGAAGCCGTCCTGCACGCCATAAGTGACGTGGCTCATTTGCGCGCCGATAACGCGATTGGCGGCTGCCAGAGGGTCGTCTAAATAAGTGCTGATAATCTCCAGCGTCGTGCGCATCATATTGCGCCGCAACCCTTCGTCTGTATCGAGCAAAAACAGCCCCTCATAGGTCTCCTCTAAGGCGTAAAGCTTGGCATAAACTGCCCCGTAGGGGTCGCCATGCAGCTCGGCGTATTGGCTGAGGGTTTCTTCGATTAGCGATGTCATGCGGCTAAGTTTATCGCAGGGGTTTGGCGCTGTGCAATTTATTTGTTAGAACCATTCTAAGTTTCTTGACGCACGTAACGGGACGTTCTATATCGTAGTTCCAACTAATTGAAGGAAACACATCATGATTGGTACCAAACTCCCACACGTTACATTTCAAACCCGCGTCCGCGATGAGAGCATCGGTGGCGACAACCCATTCCGTTGGCAAGAAATGACCACGGACGATTATTTCGCGGGCAAACGCGTCGTTATTTTCTCGTTGCCAGGCGCTTTCACGCCGACTTGCTCGACGTTCCAACTGCCTGATTTCGAAAAGCTTTTCCCAGACTTCCAAGCGGCTGGCATTGATGCGATTTACTGCATCTCGGTCAATGACGCTTTTGTGATGAACGCTTGGGGCAAAGCTCAGGGCGTCGAAAAAGTGGGTCTCATTCCAGATGGCTCGGGCACATTCACTCGTCAAATGGGCATGTTGGTCGATAAAGACAATCTTGGTTTTGGTATGCGTAGCTGGCGCTATGGCGCGGTCGTGAAAGACGGCGTGGTGGAAAGCTGGCACCAAGAGCCAGGCTTTGAAGACAATTGCGAGAGCGACCCTTACGGCGAAAGCTCCCCGCAAACCATTCTCAAAGCGATTGCCTAATCTAGACATAAGTCTTAGATTTTAAGATTACATAAGCCGGCTCTCGCTTTCGCGGGGGCCGGTTTATTGCATCCAGCTCTTGGGTTTCACGCCTTCATCGGCCAGCGCATCCATGTCGATACTGGCTTCGCCTTTGGCTGATTTTTCGATGAGCATCCGCCCTGCCATAAACTCAGCCGGACGATTGACGGCCGTGACGCCAGTCAATTTATCGCCGGTGAAATAAAACCAAGCAAAACTATTGCTGGTGTCATCGCCGCGCAAAACCTTCTGGTCAATTTGGGTCGGCACGCCCGCGATTTGCAATTTCACATCATATTGATCCGACCAAAACCACGGCACTTGATGGTACGGCTTGGGCGCGCCACAAATCGCCGAGGCGACAGCTTTGCCTTGCTCGATTGCATTTGGCACGCTCTCGAGGCGCAGCTTACGACCCAAAACATCATTGGGATGTTGGGTGCAATCGCCAGCCGCATAAATATGCGCGTCGCTGGTTTGCCCCACGTCATTGACCACAATGCCATTGTCCAAAGTCAAACCCGCCGCTTGCGCCAGCTCGATGTTTGGCACAATGCCGATGCCCGTAATCACGATGTCGGCGTCGATTACCGAGCCATCGGCCATTTGAATGCCGCTCACGCAATCGCGCTCGCCGACAAAGCCCTCGATGCGTGATTGCGTGATAATCGTCACGCCGCGCGCTTTGTGAATGCGGTCGTAAAACGCAGAAATCTCTGGCTCGGCCACGCGCGCCAGCAAGCGCGGGGCGGCTTCTAACACATGCACGTGCAGCCCCATATCGGCGGCCACGGCTGCCGCTTCCAGCCCAATATAGCCGCCGCCGATAACCACAATTTTTTCGCCCGCGATGAAATGCGGCTGCATGGCGTCGATATCGGCCATGCCGCGCAAGTCGAAAATATTTGCCAGCTCGCGACCCGCCAAATCGAGGCGGCGTGGTCGACTGCCCGTGGCGAGGATAAGGTCTTCATAGGCCAAGCTCTCGCCGCTCTCGAGCGTAACAGATTTGGCGCCAGCGTCGATGCTGGCAACGGGCGTCGCAAGCTTTACGGTGACGTTATTATCGGTGAAAAAACTTTCCGGCTTGAGGAACAAACGCTCGCGCTCCATTTTGCCAGACAGATAGGCTTTCGAAAGCGGCGGTCGCTGATAGGGCAGATAGGCCTCATCGCCAATTAAGGTGATTTCTTTTGGGTAGCCAGATTGGCGCAAACTGACAATGCTTTGGAGGCCAGCTTGCCCCGCTCCGATAATAATAACGCTCATGTTTTTCTCAATAGTTTGGCAGGATGATGACTTGCCATTTATAACAGCAATTGCGATTGACCGCCTAGAAGTTTAACGCCAAACTCTTTCGCAATTAAAGGTATTGGGAGAGATGAACATGACGGATTTTTCGAGATTTAAACTGAACGCGCTGACCCCCGCCATCGGCGCGGAACTATTGGATTGCGACCTAACCAAAATCGATGCGACTTTGGTCGAAGAAGTGCGCGCCGCTTTGTTGCAACACCGCGTGGTGTTCTTTCGCGACCAAACGCTCACCCGCGAGCAGCATATTGAATTTGCCGCGCAATTCGGCGAGTTGGAAATTCATCCCGCAACGCCAGCCGACCAGCCCGACCCCGAGGTTTTGCGCATTGCCCATGGCGCCAAATCGCGCGGCTCCGAGAATATGTGGCACTCGGATGTAACTTGGCGCGAGGCGCCGTCATTGGGGTCTGTTTTGCGCGCCATCGAATTACCCAAAGTCGGCGGCGATACTTTGTTCACTAATATGGTGATGGCCTATGACCGCTTGTCGGATGAGATGAAAGAAAAAATCGAACCGCTCTCTGCCTCGCATGATATCGCGCGCGTGTTCGCCAAACGTCTGGGCAAAGCGCCGGAAGATTTGCACGATAAATTTCCGCCGATGGTGCATCCCGTGGTGCGCACGCATCCAGAAACCAACGAGCGTTTGATTTATGTGAACGGCGCGTTCACCGACCATATTGTCGATATGGCTCCAGAGGAAAGCCGCCAGCTTTTGGACACGCTTTACAAGACGGCTTGGAATCCAGAGCTGCAATGCCGCTTCCGTTGGCGCGAAGGCTCTATGGCTTTTTGGGACAATCGCTCGTGCCAGCATTTTGCGGCCTCCGATTATTTCCCCGATGTGCGCGTGATGGAGCGCGTGACCATTACGGGCGACCGGCCTTATTTCGACGCTGCCGCCTAGGAGGTTTTGCCATGTCTGATTTGATTTTGCATCAATACACGATGTCGCCTTTTTCGATTAAAGTGATTAAAATTTTGGCGCATAAAGGCTTGGCTTGGCACGGTGTGGCGCAGCCCGTGATTGCCCCTAAGCCCGATTTAACGCCGCTCACAGGCGGCTATCGGCGCATTCCTGTTTTGCAAATTGGCGCTCATATCTATTGCGATACCACTTTAATTTTGCGCCAAATTGAACACCTGCACCCCAGCCCGCCTTGCACGCCCGCCGCGCAGCAGGGGGCGGCCGATATGATTGCCGATTGGGCCGACCATCGCATGTTCGCCCACGCGGCCATGCCCACGGTGTTTGAAGCGCTCGACGCTTTGCCGGAGAAATTTCTTGAAGACCGCGCCGCTATGCAGCCTGCCAATGCGGGGGCGGGCGCGCCGGTCGAGCATTCCATCTCGCAATTTCAGCAAGATTGTTTGCTGCTCGAGCGTCAGCTTGCGGCCACCCCGTTTTTGCTCGGCGATAATTTCACCCTTGCCGATGCGGCCGCCTATCACGTGGTTAACTTCACGAGGGCTGCGCCGAGTCTGGTGAAAATCAACTCGAGCTTGCCAAAGCTGTCGGCTTGGTTGCAGCGCATTGACGATATGGGCGAGGGCGAACGCGCCGATATTTCGCCGCGCCAAGCGCTCGACATCGCGCGCGAGGCAAGCCCCGACGAAACCCCGCCTGTGGATGCGATTGCGGATGCCGCCTTGCCCAATGGCGCCAAGGTGCGCATCCAGCCAGATGACTATGGCCAAGAAGTCACCCTGGGCGAGATTGTCTGGACAACCGCCGATGCGCTGGCCGTGAAACGCCACGATGAGGCGGTTGGCACCGTGATGGTGCATTACCCACGGGCTGGTTATTTAATAACGCTGGAAACCGCCTCATGAGCGAGCCACGCCTAGCCAATAAACGGGTTTTGGTCACCCAAGCCGATGACTATATGGGCCCGATTACGTGCGAAGTGTTTGCCGAGCAGGGCGCCGAGGTCATTGCAGACACCTCCGATTTGACCGATCCCGCTCGCGCCGCTGCCTTGATTGCAGAGACGGACGAGATTTATGTTTTGGTGGCCAATTTGGCCGCCCCTGTCAATTTGGGCGTGGCCGCTGCCGAGATGTCAGACGACACGTGGGAAAGCATGTTTGATGTCATGGTGCATCCTTTACATCGGCTTACCAAAGCGGTCTTGCCACAAATGATGGCTCGCAAAGCTGGTAAAATTCTCGTCTACGGCAGCGCCACGGGCGTGAAAGGCATGGCAGGCGTCAGTGCCTATGGCGCCGCTCGCCACGCGCAAGTAGGCTATGTGCGTGCCACAGGCGCTGAAATTGCGCCGCATAATATTCAGATGAATTTAATCGCGCAAAACTTCGTCGAGAACCCAATTTACTTTCCGCCGGCTTTTACTGAGACGCAAGCGTTCCAGGAATTACTTAAAAATGTGCCAGCGGGGCGTTTGGCGACAGCGCGCGAAGACGCGATGTTTGCTGTCTTCATGGCATCGAATGAAAGTGATTTCTTTGTCGGCCAAGCCATTCCGTTCAGCGGCGGCTGGGCGCAATAGCTTTAGTGGCGATGATTCGCCGGATTGGTCTGCTCCAGATAGAGATAGAAATCGGAGTTGGTGATGAAGATATATCCCACGCCTAGCATCGCCAAGCTTATCAAAGTAAGGCTGGTGTAAAGGGCGATGGCCTTCAGGCGAGCGGGCGCCAAGAGAGAGCGAAATTTCAACATATCTTGCAACATAGCTTATGTAAAGCAAGTCTGCGGTAAGAGGCAAGGTGCCTGCTGGATTGCTGAGCTTGGGTCTGCTAAACATAAAAGAACATAATAACAAGAGCAAGCTCGTACCATGGATATGACTTCAATTACCTTAAGCGCAATGCCTGCCGACATTGTTACTTCGGGCGGGCAAGGCTTGGAGTTGGCCTATGAAATTTACCACAGCCCGTTTGACGATTTGCTATTGGTGTCGTCGCGCTATGGCTTAACCCATGCGCTGTTTGCGGGCGAGGCAGAAGCCTTGGTGCGCCTGCGCAAAGACTATCCAAAAGCCGATATCACCCGCGAGAGCACGGCGCATCACCGTGCGGCTTTGAGCTATTTCAAAACCGGCACACAAGCGGCACCCTTGCCTTTGGCGCTGAAAGGCACCGCGTTTCAATTGCAAGTCTGGCAGGCGT
>JAQWIP010000040.1 GCA_029248825.1 Alphaproteobacteria bacterium
GGAGCGTCAGACAATGCCAGAAGTTATTTTTAACGGCCCCGAGGGTCGCCTTGAAGGCCGTTTTACGCAAAACAAAGAGCCGGGCGCGCCCATTGCTATGATTTTGCATCCGCTGCCTCAATTGGGCGGCAGTATGAACAATCCTGTGGCCTATCAATTGTATCATCAATTCGCCAGCCGAGGCTTTTCCGTGCTGCGCTTTAACTTTCGCGGTGTGGGTCGCAGCCAAGGCGAATTTGACGATGGCATTGGCGAATTATCCGATGCCGCCGCCGCCCTCGATTGGTTGCAAGCCTTGAGCGTCGATGCGCGCCAATGTTGGGTTGCGGGCTATAGTTTTGGCGCTTGGATTGGCATGCAATTGCTGATGCGTCGGCCCGAAATTTCTGGCTTTATCTCGGTCGCTCCGCCAGCCAATTTTTACGATTTCACCTTTCTGGCACCCTGCCCCGCCAGCGGATTGATTACCCATGGCGATGCCGACCGCATTGTGCCGAAAGACGACATCGAAAAACTCGTCGAACGTCTGCAAGCCCAAAAAGGCATCACCATTGATTATCAAAACATCAAAGGCGGCAATCATTTCTTCGAAAAAGATATGGAAACGCTGGATGGCGTGGTCGGCAAATATCTCAACAAACGCATCGCCGAAATCGCTTCGAAATAACGCCTATCTAGCCAGCACTATATAGCTCGCCGCCCGTTGTTGGCGCGCCCACACCTGTGGTTTCGGGTCGGCTGAGCGGCAGGCCTTTCAGGCTGCGCAAAGCCAGCCACGCAAACGCTTGCGCCTCCAGCGCATCGCCGCGCCAGCCCAAGCTATCGCAATCGACGACCTCTATATTCGTGCTTTGCTCGAGCGCGCGGCACAGGGTTTTATTGTGCCGCCCGCCGCCACATAAAATCAATCGGCTCGCCCGCTGCGGACTAAGTGCCAGCCCCGCCGCAACGCTGGCTGCGGTAAAGGCCGTCAGCGTGGCCGCGCCATCCTCGGCCGAGAGAGCCTCTATCGGCGCCGTTTCAAACCCCAATCGGTCGAGCGATTTTGGCGGCGGCGCGGTGAAAAACGGATGCGCCATCAAAGCCGCCAAAGCCGTGGCATCGACTTTCCCCTTGGCCGCGAGAGCGCCGTTTTCATCGAACGCCTGTCCGGTTTTTTGCTGCACCCAATCATCCAGCAGCGCGTTGGCGGGGCCGGTATCAAAAGCTAGCAAAGCGCCTTGCGCGCCGAGCCATGTGATATTTGCAATGCCGCCCAAATTCAGCACCCCTTGGGGGCGCGCACCCTCGGCCAGAGCGGCATGAAACAACGGCGCGAGCGGCGCGCCCTGTCCGCCAGCGGCCATATCGGCGCGGCGAAACTGCCCGACCACATCGATGCCAAGGCTATGCGCCAAAGCCTGCCCGTCGCCAATTTGCAAAGTAAAACCCGCCTCGGGGCGATGCACAATGGTTTGGCCGTGAAAGCCGATGAGCGAGACTTGCGTTTGGCTCGACTTGAGAAAATCTTCCACCGCCTCCCCATGCGCTTTTGTAACCAGCGCATCGGCGCTGATCAGCTCGGATGGCCAAAGCGCTAAATCGGCCAGCACGGGCGTTGGCAAAGCGGCCGCGATATCCATGGCCTCGCGCAAGGCGGCGCGCGTGCTCGGCGTATAGGCTTGAAAGCCATCGCGCAATGGCTCGATATGCGCCTCGCCATCGGTTTCCAGCAGCGCCAAATCAATACCATCCATTGAGGTGCCGCTCATCAGCCCAAGGCAAGTTTTTATGGCGGTCATGGCTGGCGTCCTTTGCAAGATGTTGCCGCGCTATCGAATGGCCAATATGGCCTCTTGATTTTCAAAGGCGGTTTGATTAACAGTTTCAGTCATGACTTATACATCAGATTTTCTCAAAACGCTCGGCGAACGCGGTTTCATTGCCCAATGCACCGATGACAAAGCCCTCGACGCCGCCCTCGGCACAGATGGCGACGGCCCCGTGACGGGCTATATCGGCTATGATTGCACCGCGCCGTCTTTGCATGTCGGCAATTTAATTTCCATCCTCATGCTGCGCCGCCTGCAACAAGCAGGCCACCGACCCATCGTGGTCATTGGCGGCGGCACCACGAAAGTCGGCGACCCCTCGGGCAAAGACGAAAGCCGGCAATTGCTGACGCAAGAAAAAATCGACGAGAATAAGAAAACCATCCGCGCCACTTTCGAGCGCTTCCTCACTTTCAGCTATGGCCCCACAGATGCCATTATGGTCGATAATGACGACTGGCTTTCCAAGCTCAATTACATCGAGTTTTTGCGCGAATATGGCCGCCATTTTTCGGTCAATCGCATGATGAGTTTCGACAGCGTGAAACTGCGCCTCGAGCGCGAGCAGCCGTTGAGCTTTCTGGAATTCAACTACATGATTTTGCAGGCCTATGACTTCCTCGAATTGAACCGACGCTATGATTGCACGCTGCAAATGGGCGGCTCGGATCAATGGGGCAATATCGTCAATGGCATTGATTTGACGCGCCGCACCGACCAGAAATCAGCTTATGGCCTCACCACTAATTTGCTGACCACGGCCTCGGGCGCGAAAATGGGCAAGACCGCCCAAGGCGCGGTTTGGCTGAACGATGACCTTCTCTCGGTCTATGATTATTGGCAGTTCTGGCGCAACACAGAAGACGCCGACATTGGCCGCTTCCTGCGGCTTTTCACCGAATTACCGCTCGACGAAATCGCCCGCCTCGAAGCCCTTGAAGGGGCGGATTTAAACGAGGCCAAAAAAATTCTCGCCACCCAAGCCACCGCCATGTGCCACGGAATGGAAGCGGCGCAAAAGGCCGAAGCCACCGCGCTGGAAACTTTCGAAGGCGGCGGCACCAGCACAGATTTGCCCAGCGTCGAAATTGACGCGGCGCTATTGAGCGAAGGCTTAGGGCTATTGCAGGCCTTTGTTTTGGCGGGGCTTACCAGCTCTAACGGCGAAGCGCGACGCCTCGTGCAAGGTGGCGGCGCCAAGGTAAATGACACGCCGCAAAAAGACATTGGCGCGAGCCTGACCCAAGAAGATGTGGTCGACGGCGCGATAAAATTATCGGCAGGCAAAAAACGCCACGTCTTGCTGCGCCCTTAAATTTTCAAACCTCAAGCCTATTCGGTTAATTGCTCGCGCGGCGGCTCGACGATTTGCTGCGCTTCCTCGTCTGGCAGGCCGATGCCAAGTTCGAAAATCCGACGAAACACACCTGGCGTCAGCACCGAAACCGGATTGACCAGCACATCCAAATCATTCGGCGTACCGCCCACCCGATAGCCAATGCCGATCAGCCCTTCGCCCCGACGCCCGCCCAAGATGCGGCCAAGCAGCGGTATTTTGCCGGGCAAGGAGTTCAGCGAATAAGCGGGTATCACCGTGCCGCCGAAATCAAGGCTGTCGTCGGACAATTCATAATCGCCCCGCACGGTAAAGCCCACGGCCGCCCCATGCACCAAGCCGCCCTCGAGATTGACGCGGCCATTGTTCACCGAGAAATCCGATTGAAGTTTGCGGAACTTAATGCCATCGCCGGTCAGCGTGTCGGCAATTCCGGTCAAAGAGGCGAGGCTCAAAATGGAGGCCAGGACGGGAACTTTGCGCGCCCGAAAGCCCACGGCCGTAATGCGCCCGCCGACTTCGCGCGCGCGCTCTTTCTCATCCATGCCCAAATCATACAAGCTGCCCTGCGCCACCATCACGCCGCCGTAAACCCCATCTTGCCAATCAAACATCCGCAAAATATGTCCGGCATTTTCGCTTTGCAGCGAAAAATCACGGCGTATCGGCGTCGCTCTATCTATCGAGGCTATAATCGGCGTGCCGTCTTGAAATGTGCCGTCGAGGCGCAGTTTTTCATGCAGCCCCGCTTTGCGGATGAGGTGAACCTGCGCGCCATCGACATATGTGTCATGTCCGCCAAGCAGTTTTTCGACGCGCGCCTCGACCACCGCATTGGGCCCCAGAAACGGCAGGAAAGAAAACTCGGATGGCGCCACCGTGACATCTAAATTTCCTGTTTGAAAAATCTTCTCGCCATCAAACTGCTCGGCGCTAAACACCACCCGTCGAATGTCGTCTTGTTTCTCTATCGAAAGTTTAACCTTGCGGTCTCGCCCCAGCGATGTGGCGGGCAAGTTCAACCGATCGATAAACGGGCCATCGAGCGTCATTTGCACGCGCACGTCTTTCTCGCCGGCCACTCGCAAGCGCGCGCGAATATCATCCACATCGCCTTCGTCATCCGTGCCGAGAACGACCTGCACATCGCTGGTCTGACCCTTCGGTTTCGTATAGGCCAAGGGTCTTGGCACTAGCTCGGCCTCGGTTAAATCGGCATAGAGACGAATTTGCGCCGGGTTTTCCATCGCCCCTAAAACTAAAATATTTGCCGCCGTCGAGCCTTTCACGCGCTCGCCGACCCAAGCTTGGTCGAGACGAACCATGTCTTGCGGCGATAGGCTGGCGTGAGCGGCAAAGCGCGAGCCGCTGGCGGCTTGCTTGCCGAACGGCTGATCCCAGCTAAATCCGGCCGCCACTCCATTGGCTTTGGCGCGCCCCATTAGCACCATGCCGGCATTGGAAATATCGGCCGTGCCATGCGCGTCGCTTATCGTGTAAAGCCCCAGCGCCTCGTCGATGTCAATGTCGCGCGCGATGGCGTCCACCTGATACTTAAAATTCGCCATATTGGCTTTGGCGCCCAAGGGAAGTTTTAGGCGCACTTTGGCCTCGGCATCGCCGCGAATGCGGTCAAAATCGAAATCAATATTTTTCAAAATGGCCAGAGGTTTGGCATTGAGGGCGTGGAGGATATCGCGAATATGGCCTGTGCCCGTAAAATCAATATCAGCGGCAAGTTGCGGATGGCGCATATCGGGAATGAAAAACCGCGCTTCGTCTAATGGCACCGGGCGGGTTTGATTGGCGTTGCGCGCGCGCGTCTCGCCCTCGCCAAAGGTTGGCAAATGCACCGTGGCGCCCTGCCCTTCCACTTGAAAACTTGTGCCGCGCAAAGACATCTGCGCCGAAATCCCTTGCAGCGGCGGCATGGATTTCAAGAAACGAAGCGAGCCATCTTCGATTTGCAGGTCGAGACGCAAGGCATCTTCGCGCAAAGGATCAGTGCGCTTGCGGCGAGTTAATTCGGCCAGCCCAACATCCAGCGTCAACGAGCCATCCACCACTTGCGCTTCCAGCAGGTTTTGGCGCACCCAGTTTTTCACCCGTGGCGAGACGGGCACAGGCCAAAGCGCCAAAGCACCCTCGCGGTCGAGGCGGCCAAATTGCGTGACGAAATCAAAATAAACATCGCGATTGGCCAGCCCAACCGAGCCGCTAAGCGACACATCGCCATAATTATGCACCGCCGTAAGTTTCTGGATATGCAACTGCCCCGTCGCCATTTCATAGACGAGCTTGGCTTTGACGCGCGGCAGAATTAAATTTTGGTCGAATAATTTTGGCAGTTTCGCCTGCACGCCGAGCCCGTCTAAATCAAACATCAATTGGCGAACCGCGCCCTGTTTATCCAGCGTATAATTCAGCGCGCCCGACAGCGTGCCAGCGACATCGGCGACATTAAAGCGCGCGTCGCGTAGCAAAACTTGCTGCTGCGCAAAATCCGCCGTGCCAGATATCGTCAGCTCTTTAAAGGCAAGCGGCGTGCCAGATAACGCCACTTGCCCAGGCGCCACAAACAGTTCGATAGAGCCGCTTTGCGCCTCGCCCCTGCCATTGAAGTCCACGCCAATCTGCGCCGTAATGGGCAAGTGAATGCCTTGCAAGGGCGCCAAGAGGCTCGACACGCGGCCTAAATCGCGCGGGTTCATATTGTGCAAAATAATAT
>JAQWIP010000048.1 GCA_029248825.1 Alphaproteobacteria bacterium
GCGTTGGTCTTGGCCATACTGACTGTTTATTTGCTATTGGGCAATTCTGCGGGGGCTTACGCGGCCTCCGTGGCCGCGACGGTGGCAGATTTTGTCGCCAAAGTAACGCCGGCCGCCGTTCTCGGCTTGGCCGTCATACTGGCGCTGACTTATTTGCTGCGCAAGCAAGGCAAATAGCCTGCTGCTTTCGCCCCAATGCCTCTAATATTCATAGACCCCATATATTCATAGACCCCATATAATCATAGACCATGGCCGACAATGAGCTAAGCTAGCCTGTGTTTTACGGGGTGAGCGCCTCGTGCGTCATTATCTGTTGGAGGGCATTATGTCGTTATTGGTTATCGGAGCTTGTGTTTTTATTATTATTTCTCTGGCTCTGGCTTGGCTCGGCACGGCCATTCGCATTATGCGCATTGCCGCCTTGCAGCGGATTTTCCCTTCTAGCGATCACATCATTAAATCGCACATTGATTTTCTACTGATGGCTTTGCTGATTATCGCCTTTTATCTGCTCGCCAAACAGCTGGATGTGACCTATCCCGATTGGGTTATCTGGTCGATGCTCATTGGCGGCTTCACCAATCCGTTCACCTTCATCATTGTGGCTATGTCCCCGCCCGACGAATTTAAGCCCGGCCCGGTTTTTGGCGCCAGCGCCATGGTCAGCTTCATCATCACCACGGCGGGGTTTGTTGCCGCGGCGCTTATGGTGCTGTGAGCTTAAAGCTTATCGGATAAAGATATTTTAGAGCGAGGCTGGTGCGGCCGAGAAGACTCGAACTTCCACGGGTGTTACCCCACAGCGACCTCAACGCTGCGCGTCTACCAATTCCGCCACGGCCGCACGCCTCAGCAGGCTTGTTTGCTAACAAATATTGCGCCCGATAACAAGCGCCATATCGTGCTAAATCCCGTCGCCATCAATATTCAAATGAATGCCGCACTCGTCCTTATCGCTATCCACCCAGCGACCCGAGCGATAATCATCGCCCTCTTTCACTTTATTGGTGCAAGGCGTGCATCCAATCGACAGATAGCCATCTTTCACCAAAGGGTGACCCGGCAACTCATGCTGCTCGATATAGGCCTTCAGCTCGTCCAATTGCCAATTGGCCAATGGGTTCAGCTTAAAGCGGCCATCGGTATCGCGCTCGATGATGTCCATTGTGGCGCGCGTGCCGGTTTGAAACCGCTTGCGACCCGTAATCAAAGCATCAAAGGGAGCCACGGCGCGCGCTTGTGGGCGCACTTTGCGCAAATCACAACACGCATCCGTGTCGCGCTGCCAAAGCCCGCCCTTGGGGTCTTCGGCCAGCAGATCCTCCGGATGGGGGAAATTTGTACGCACATCGGTCAGCTTCAGCTTGTCTTGCAACCGATCGCGATAGCGCAAGGTCTCGCCGAATAATTTGCCCGTGTTCAACATAATCACCGGCAGGCTCGGCTCGATTTGCGAAATCATATGCAGCAAAATCACCGACTCGGCGCCGAACGAAGACACAATGGTGATGCGGTCGATAAATTGCTCGTGAATGGCATGGCGCAAAATCTCTTGCGCGCTCATCGTCTCATAGCGCGCGTTCAGCGCCGCGAGGTCAAGCTCGGCCACTTGCGGGGTCGGCGTTTGTGTTTGGGCGACTTGGGTCATGCCAGCCAACCTTTCTCATCAATCACATCATTGGTGCGCTCAATCAGGGCTTTGAAATCGGCGCCTTGCGCGCGCCATTCTTCTCTGCGGGTCGACAATTCGGTGAGCCTTGCCTCCCACTCGGCCGGATAATGCCCCTCTAGGGAGGTCTTCAAACGACGCGCCAAGCCGGGTGATTTGCCGCCCGTCGAAGCCGTCAGCAACATGTCGCCACGGCGCACAATCGCTGGCACGTGGAAATCGCAAAGCGGTTTCACATCCTCCACATTGACCAGCGTTTTATGCGTGCGCCCCTGCGCGGTAAACTGCTCGGCCAGCGCGTCTTCCACATTGGCGACATAAATCACATGACAGGCCGCGATATCGGCCTCGCTCGGCCAGCTTTGCGTTAAGCGGTCGCCCGCCAAGGCTTGCATTTCCTCGCCAGCGTCTTGCGCAAACACGCGCACAAATTGCGCACCGGCCGCATCGACCATCTCAAGCCGACGCCGCGCCTGTGGGCCGGCGCCGATAATGGCTAAGCTAAGCTCTGCGACATCTAGAATGACGGGTAACATAAAGTCTCCTATTTCCACTTATATGGGGCATTCGCGGGCGCATTTCAATATTTATCAGTAAACATATGTGAATTATTTTATTTTACATATAAATTTGTTTTTTAATCCCCAAGCCGAAATGCTAAGACAGCCTATGTCTAGTTTCCAGCCGCCCGAGATACGCTTTAGCGATACGCCCGTTGCCTACCCCGATGCGGTGGCCTTTATGGAGGCGCGCGTGCAAGACATTATCGACGGTCGGGCGCGCGAATGCATCTGGTTTCTCGAACACCCCCCCCTCTATACGGCAGGCACCAGCGCCAATCCAGCCGACTTAGTGCAGCCCGATCGCTTTCCTGTTTATGCCAGCCAGCGCGGCGGTGAATATACCTATCATGGGCCCGGCCAGCGCGTGGTTTATTTGATGCTGGATTTGCGAACCCGTGGCCGCGATGTGCGCTGCTTTGTTCGCCAAGCTGAAGATTGGGTCATTCAGACGCTGGAAGATTTTAACCTTCAAGCCCATGTCACGCCCGGGCGCGTGGGCGTATGGGTGCCGCATCCCAATTCGGCAGGCCAGCGCGAAAACAAAATCGCTGCCGTGGGGATGCGTATTCGTCGCTGGGTGAGTTTTCACGGTATCTCGATAAATGTCGAACCCGAGCTTAGCCATTTCGACGGCATTATTCCGTGCGGCATTCGAGACCAAGGCGTCACCAGCCTTGTCGATCTGGGGCTGCCCGTCAGCATGGCCGAGCTCGACAAAGCTCTGTTGGATAATTTTGAAACCGCTTTCGCCCGTCTCGACGAGGCTTAAAACAGGCTCTATTCGAACTCAATCATCACGTCGTCGACGGCCAATTTATCGCCAGCCACGCATAAGACTTTGGTTACGGTTGTGTCTTTTTCGGCGCGCAGAATATTTTCCATTTTCATCGCTTCGACCACCGCCAGAGGCTGACCCGCTTTTACGGCTTGGCCTGCCTCGACCGCAATCGAGACGACCACGCCGGGCATTGGGCAGATAAGTTCTTTATCAGATGTGCCATCGGTTTTCTCTGGCATGTAAGCCATCAGGGCTTGCGCGGCCATGCGGCGCACATAAACATCGGTGGCGGCACCGCGACCCGTTAAGGTGAAGCCTTCCGAATGGCGCTCGACCGCGACGCTAACCGCCTCGCCATTGACACTGCCGTGGAAGAATAAATCGCCGGGCAACCAATCGCTCTCCAGCGAGATGTCGACGCCGTTCAGCGTGACACCCGTCTCGGTTTTTATCGCCGAGAAAACCGTCTCGCCGATTTGCACAGCCTGCTCGGCTTCGGGCGTAAACTGATGGCCAGGCAAAACTTGCGAGCCTTCCGTGGCGCGCATTTGCGACACATGCGACATGGCAAAACCAATGACCGCCAAAGCCTCGACGCGCGCGCTATCTTGCGGCGCGCCCTCAAAGCCATCGGGATATTCTTCCTCGATAAATGCCGTGGTAATCGTGCCAGCGCGGAAGCGCTCATGCTGCATAATGGCGGCGCAGAAATC
>JAQWIP010000076.1 GCA_029248825.1 Alphaproteobacteria bacterium
TGGTTTTGCAAAACGGCGTGGTGAGGGCAAAAGGCGCGCCGCGCGATGTCTTTACGCCGAGCCAACTTGCGCCTATCTTCGGGGTTGAGTTTGATGTCATGTCTGTGGGCGACGCGCGTTATTTAATGCCAACTCTATAAGCCGTCGCTTGCGAAAGGAAACCAGATGAGCCGCATAAAAATAGACAAAGTCAGCAAAAGCTTTGGCGCGCTGAAAGCCTTGGATGGCGTCAGCCTCTCGCTAGAGGCGGGGCGGTCGCTGGCTTTGATTGGCCCTACGGCGGCTGGAAAATCGGTTTTTCTGAAATGTTTGGTTGGGCTATATGGCGCCGATGGCGGCGCAATTTCAATCGATGGCGAGGCCGTGGGCATCTCGGATGAGCGCCCCGCCGCTTTGAACGATCGCATTGGCATGTTGTTTCAGCAAAACGCTTTTTTCGACAGTCTGCCGGTATGGGAAAACATCGCCTTTCGCTTGATTGCAAATGGCATGGCGCGCGACGAAGCGCGCGCCGAAGCGGAAGCGCTTTTGCCGCGCGTGGGCCTGCCGGCCGCCAATGCTGATTTATTTCCCGCGGATTTATCGGGCGGTATGCAAAAGCGCGTCGGCTTTGCGCGCGCCATTGCCACGAAGCCCGACATTTTGCTGTTGGATAATCCGACGGCGGGTCTCGATCCTATTTTATCGGCGCGGGTGGATGATATGATTAGCGCTTTGGCGCGCGAAAGCGGCGCCTGTGTGATTTCCGTGACCAGCAATATGGTGGGCATTACCGAGGCTTACGACGAGATTGGCGTGATGCACGAAGGCCAATTGCGCTGGCATGGCTCGGCCAAAGAGGCCGAGACCGACGACAATGCATGGCTGCGCCAATTGCTGGCTGGCAGCCGCGAGGGCCCTATTTCAACGCTGACCGCAGCCGCTTAACTAAAGGAGACACGCATGTTTGGACTTGGAAAGAAAACCGAAATGATTGACCCCGCGCAAAGCTTGCCCGGGCGCGATATGGCCATGCTGGTGCCAGAAAATCATTTCATTCTCGGCACGCCCATGGTGGCGCCTTGGCCGGAGGCTATGGAAGTTATTATTGTGGGCATGGGCTGCTTTTGGGGCGCCGAGCGTAAGTTTTGGAATGCGGCAGGCGTCTATTCCACGCAAGTCGGCTACGCTGGCGGCTTTACCCCCAACCCGAGCTATGAAGAAGTTTGCAGCGGCCAGACCGGCCATAATGAAGTGGTTCAAGTGGTGTTCGACCCCGCGCAAATTTCGTTAGAGGGCGTCTTGCAAGTGTTCTGGGAAAACCACGACCCGACCCAAGGCATGCGCCAAGGCAATGATGTCGGCACGCAATATCGCTCGGGCGTCTATTGCACCTCCGCCGCACAAAAAGCGGCGGTAGAGGCCAGCCGCGAGCGCTTTCAAACGGGGCTAACCCAAGCCGGATATGGCGCCATTACGAGCGAGATTGTCGAGGCGCCGGCGTTTTATTATGCCGAGGATTACCATCAGCAATATTTGGGCAAAAATCCCAATGGCTATTGCGGCATGGGCGGGACAGGCGTTGCCTGCCCCATTGGTCTGCCCAGCTAGCGCGACTTAGTAGTCGCGGGTAAAGCGCACCATCAAACGGCGGCCTTCGCCGGGGAAATAGCGATTGTCGCCAAACCATTTGTCGGCGCGTTTGGCATAGCCCTCGTCGAGTAGATTATCGACGCGAAGGCTCAAAGCGCTATCGCCTGACACCATATAGTCGATGCCCAAACCGAAGAGGTCATGGCCTTCATACTCGGCTGAGTTAGAGGCATCCATGAAATATTCGCCGACATGTTCCCATGTCACAGAGGCGTCGAGACGGGCATTGGCGGTATAAGTCAGCTTGGTATGGCCCAAAGTTTCGGGCGCGCCGTCGATGGTATTGCCGTCTTTTATCTCTTCCGCATTTTGTCCATTGCTTGGATTATTATTGAAAGCATATTCGTGTTTGGCGAATGTGAGGTTTGTTTGCAGTTCCATATTGTCGGCCAACAACCAATTCATGCTGAGTTCTACGCCGCTATGTTCTGTCTCGCCATCCACTACGTAATTATCGCCTGAGTCCCGAAAGTGATAATTATCTTTTTGCATAAAGAATGCGGTCAACTCATAAGAAGCGGACGGATAGATGGCACGATAGCCAAACTCTAAACTATCTAGGATTTCTGAATCGATGCCACTGACGTCAGGGTTAAGACCATCATTATCGTTGAAAATTGGGTCCGCACTGGTTCTCTCTAGACTATCTCGAATGCGATATAAGTCGGTGACTTGTGGCGCACGAGTGGCGCGCGCAAGATTGGCGAATACACGACGATTGTCGGCTAGCTCATGAACCAGACCAATTTTCGGCGAGATGTCCGAGAAATCATCCGAGCGGCTGGCTGAGCGGAATAAAAAGTCGCCCGTCACGCCGGTGTCTGTATTGTCGCTGTCCGTCGCATTGTTGGTGTAATCGTATTTGGTAAGCTCTAGACGCAGGCCTGTGGTAAGTTTGGTTTTATCGCCCAAAGCCCAAACCGCGTGAAGATATGGCGCGATGACTTGCGCATCGACTTCGAAATCATAATGCGTGCCTTGAGAGTATTTGGTTCCAAATTCATTTGGCCCCGGTTGAACTTCGCTCAATTCCCCTTGCGTAAGTTCAAGGTCGATGCCTGCTACATAGCTAACGCCAGAAGCGGTGCGAGC
>JAQWIP010000016.1 GCA_029248825.1 Alphaproteobacteria bacterium
AAGATATCTGTCTGAATAAGATAGCTGGCTGAATAAGAGAGCCGCTGAGCCAAAGAAAAAGCCCGCCGAATTGGCGGGCTTTTTTATTTCCTGTTTGACGTCCGGTCGCTTTCGCGCCCGTGCTGGTTTTGGCCAGCCTAAAATCTAATTGCGCGAATAAAATTCGACCACGAGATTTGGTTCCATTTGAACCGGATATGGAATATCGGCCAGCTGCGGCACTTGGGTAAGCGCGGCTGTCATTTTGGAATGATCCACTGTGGTATATTCTGGAATGTCGCGCTCTGCACTTTGAATGGCTTCGAGAACCACGTTCAGATTGCGGGACTTTTCACGCACTTCCACAACATCGCCAACTTTCAGACGACGGCTAGGAATATTGCACCGACGGCCATTGACCATCACGTGACCATGGTTGACGAACTGACGCGCGGCAAACACTGTGGTTACAAATTTAGCCCGATAGACCAGCGCATCGAGGCGCGATTCGAGCAGACCCACGAGGTTCTCGCTAGTATCGCCCTTCACCCGAACAGCTTCGGCATAAATGCCTTTAAACTGTTTCTCGGTAATATTGCCGTAATAGCCTTTCAGCTTTTGCTTGGCGCGCAGCTGCAAACCAAAGTCAGACAGTTTGCCACGGCGACGCTGACCATGCTGACCAGGGCCGTAATCACGGTTGTTGACCGGGCTCTTGGGGCGACCCCAAATGTTTTCGCCCATGCGGCGGTCAATTTTATACTTCGTTGATAGGCGCTTGCTCATGCGGCGCGGTCCTTACTTTAAACAAAAAAAATGCGCGAGACGATTTCTCGCGGATTGGCGCGTAATATACAAAAAGCCGCGCCATTGTCAAACTGGTTTTTTGGCTTTATTCCGCGTCTTTCTCGATATCTTCGCCTGGGTCAAGCTCACCCCGAGAAATGGCGGCAACGCGAGGCTTTAAAAGCGGGTCTTTCGCCCCGCGTGGCCAGCGCAAAAGCGAATTAATCATGCCACGAAACGTGCGCACGTCCTGTTCGGTCAATTGCGCACGGTGCAGCATATTGCGAATATTGCGCGCCATGGCCGGCGCCTTGGCGGGCGGCGCCAAAAAACCCGAAGCCGAAAGTCCCGCTTCTAAATGAGCGAACATGGCGTTGACCTCGGCGCGCGTGGCGGGGCGCGTGTCTGGCATTTCGTCGCGCACCTCGGGGGTCGCATCGGCGGCCTGAAACCATTCATAGCCCATCAGCAACACCGCTTGCGCCAAATTGAGCGAGGTGAACTCTGGGTTCAGCGGCACGCGGCAAATCGCATCGGCCAACGAAATATCGTCATTATCTAATCCCGTGCGCTCGGGGCCAAATAAAATGCCGCCTTGCAAATCTGCGCTCTCGGCCTGACGCGCGCGCAGCTCGGCCGCCACTTTGGCCGGCGTCAACACGGGCTTTACCATATCGCGCATACGCGCCGTGGTGGCCACCAGATAGCCCAAATCCGCCGTCGCCTCGGCCACCGTGTCAAACAGCTTGTGATTCTCAATCAACGCTGAGGCGCCCGAGGAGGCCTTGAGGGCGCGTTCATATTGCCAGCCCTCGCGCGGATGCACGAGGCGCAAATCGGTCAGGCCAAAATTCAACATGGCGCGCGCCACCGTGCCAATGTTTTCGCCCAATTGGGCGCCAACCAGAATAATCGCTGGTGCTTTTGTCGCTAAATCCGTCATTCCTCTCCCTTAGGCCAAAGAACGGCTTTTATCAACGCGTCAATTTTGCTATGACCTAAGTCGAATTAAATATTCAGGAACAGCTTTTGTTAAAACAAAGCGGTTATCTTGAATGGTATTAAAGTCGCAGGATTGAGAGAACATGTCGAAAATAAAAGTAGAAAATCCAATTGTTGAACTTGATGGCGATGAAATGACCCGCATCATTTGGCAAATGATCAAAGATAAATTAATTCATCCCTACCTCGACCTCGATTTGAAATATTATGATTTAGGTATTGAGACGCGCGATGACACCGATGACCAAATCACGGTCGATAGCGCCGAGGCCATCAAACAAATCGGCGTTGGCGTGAAATGCGCCACCATCACCCCCGATGAGGCGCGCGTGGAAGAATTTGGCCTGAAGCAAATGTGGCGCTCGCCCAATGGCACCATCCGCAATATTTTGGGCGGCACGGTGTTTCGCGAACCGATTATCTGTCGCAATGTGCCGCGCCTCGTGCCCGGCTGGACCGACCCGATTGTCATTGGCCGTCATGCCTTTGGCGACCAATATCGCGCCACAGATTTCGTCGTGCCCGGCAAAGGCAAATTGACCATGAAATGGGAAGCCGAAGACGGCAGCGACACCAAAGAGTTTGAAGTGTTCAACTTCCCAAGCGGCGGCGTGGCGATGTCGATGTATAATCTCGACGACAGCATTCGCGACTTCGCGCGCGCCTGTATGCTCTATGCGATTGAGCGCAAATGGCCGCTTTATCTCTCGACCAAAAACACCATTATGAAAGCCTATGACGGACGCTTTAAAGATCTGTTCCAAGAAGTTTTCGAAGCCGAGTTTGAAGCGCAATTCAACAAGCTTGGCATCGGTTATGAACATCGCCTCATCGACGATATGGTGGCGGCGGCCATGAAATGGAACGGCGAATTTGTTTGGGCGTGTAAAAACTACGATGGCGATGTGCAATCCGACACCGTCGCCCAAGGCTTTGGCTCGCTAGGGCTGATGACCTCGGTGCTTTTGACGCCCGATGGCAAAACCATGGAAGCAGAGGCCGCACACGGCACGGTGACGCGCCACTATCGCGCCCATCAGCGCGGCGAAGACACATCGACCAATTCCATTGCCTCGATTTTTGCTTGGACGCGCGGCATTTCCAAACGCGCCGAGCTAGACAAAAATGATGCTTTGGCGCATTTCTCGGCAACGCTGGAGAAGACTTGCGTGAGCACAGTCGAGCGCGGCTCGATGACCAAAGATTTAGCCCTCTTGGTTGGCGAAGGCCAAAAATGGCTGACCACCGAAGGCTTCCTCGATGCGGTTCGCGAGAACCTAGAAAAAGCGCTGTAGGCCTAGCTTAAAAGAGCTTCAATATCGGCAATTGCTTGGGCGCCATTTTGCGTTTCAGGGCCGCCGGCTTGCGCCATGTCTGGGCGTCCGCCCCCGCCCTGTCCGCCAAGCGCGGCCGAGCCGGCTTTCACCAAATCAACCGCATTGAAGCGCGATGTCAAATCATCCGTCACGCCCACGGCGATGCCAGCTTTGCCATTATCCACCCCGATGAAAACCACCACGCCGCTGCCGATTTGCTTTTTGCCATCATCCACAAGGCCGCGCAATTCTTTGGCAGGCAGGCCATCGAGGCAACGCGCCATGAAGGACACGCCATTGACGTCGCGCACTTGCGAGGTGCTGTCGTCGCCGCCGCCATTGGAGCCAGCCAAGGCCAATTTTTTTTTCGCTTCGGCTAATTCGCGGTCGAGGTTTTTGCGCTCCTCGAGGAGCTTGCTGACGCGTGCCGGTAAATCTTCCACGCCGACTTTCAATTCATTGACCGCCGAGTGCAGAATATGTTCATGCGCGGCAATCTGCGCCAAGGCGCCTTTGCCCGTGCGTGCCTCGATGCGGCGCACGCCCGAGGCAACCGCCCCTTCTGAGCTAATTTTCAACAGACCAATATCGCCCAAACGGCGCACATGCGTGCCGCCGCAAAGCTCTACCGAATAGGCGCCCTCGGCATCTTTTGGCGTTCCCTGTCCCATCGAGAGAACGCGAACTTCATCGCCGTATTTCTCACCGAACAGAGCCAAAGCACCCGCATCAATCGCCTCGTCGGGCGTCATCAGGCGGGTCGAGACATCTTCGTTTTGGCGGATGATATCATTGACCAAAGCTTCCGCCGCATCCACTTCCTCGGAGGTCATGGCGCGCGGATGCGAGAAGTCGAAGCGCAAATTCTGGTCATTTACCAGCGAGCCTTTTTGCGTCACATGATCGCCCAAGACGCGGCGCAAAGCTTCGTGCAGCAAGTGGGTCGCCGAGTGATTGGCGCGAATGGCATCGCGGCGCGGCGCGTCAATGTGCTGATGCACGAGCGCCCCTTGGGTCAGCTCGCCGGCTTCAATTGTGCCATAAAGAACATGCACATCGCCGAGCATTTTGCGGGTTTCGCGTATCTCAATCGATAGGCCGTCGGCATCGCTCAAACGACCCGTATCGCCAACTTGGCCACCGCTTTCCGCGTAGAACGGCGTTTGGTTCAACATCACGCCGACCTCATCACCTGCCTTTGCCGCCTCCACGGCGCCGCCACCTTTGACGATGGCCAGCACTTGGCCTTCGGCCTCGCCCGATTGATAGCCGACAAATTCGGTGGCGCCATGTTCATTGCGCAAATCGAACCAAATCGCTTCGGTGGCTTCTTGGCCAGAGCCTGACCAATTGGCTCGCGCATCGGCGCGTTGTTTCTCCATCGCGGTATCAAAGCCATCGGTATCGACCGAAAGGCCTTTTTCGCGCAAGGCGTCTTGTGTCAAATCCAGCGGGAAGCCGAAAGTATCGTATAGCTTGAACGCGACTTCGCCGGGCAGAGTGTCGGTTTTCATCTGGCCAAGCTCATCATCAAGCAATTTAAGGCCGCGTCCCAACATATCGCGAAAGCGGTCTTCTTCATGGCGCAGGGTCTCGACAATCAAGGCACTGGCACGCTCTAGCTCGGGATAGGCGGCGGCCATTTGGGTTTTCAGCGCGGGAAACAATTGCCAGAGAACCGGCTCTTTGGTGCCAAGCATATGGGCGTGGCGCATCGCGCGGCGCATGATGCGGCGCAGCACATAGCCGCGCCCTTCGTTCGACGGCAGCACGCCATCGGCAATCAAAAACGCCGAGGAGCGCAAATGGTCGGCAATCACGCGGTGGCTAACCCCATGCGCGCCCTCAATGCTCTGCCCCGAAATATCGGCCGAAGCCTCGATGAGATGATACATAAGGTCGGTATCATAATTATCGTGCTTGCCCTGCAGCACCGCGCCGATGCGCTCTAGCCCCATGCCCGTATCAATACTCGGCTTGGGAAGGTCAACGCGCGTGCCGTCGCTTTGCTGCTCATATTGCATGAACACCAAATTCCAAATCTCAATAAACCGATCGCCATCTTCATCGGGACTGCCAGGAGGCCCACCCGCAATGGCTTCGCCATGGTCGAAGAAGATTTCGGAACACGGCCCGCAAGGCCCCGTATCGCCCGTCGACCAAAAATTGTCCGAGGTGCCAATGCGGATAATTCTATCTTCCGATAGGCCTGCAATTTTTTGCCAGAGAGAGAACGCCTCCTCGTCATCGGCATAGACGGTGGCCAAAAGTTTTTCCGACGGTAGGTCGAGTTCTTTGGTTAGGAAATTCCAAGCGTGATAAATCGCTTCTTCTTTAAAGTAATCGCCAAACGAAAAATTGCCGAGCATTTCAAAAAACGTATGGTGACGAGCCGTATACCCAACATTGTCGAGGTCATTATGCTTGCC
>JAQWIP010000026.1 GCA_029248825.1 Alphaproteobacteria bacterium
GTCGATGTGGTGAGGTCAGACCAATAGGTCAGCAAGTGACGGTCTTCAAAGGGGAAGTCAAAAAGCATGGCCAGCATTTGCGTGGTCAGCTCGATGGAAACCGTATCGACCCAATTAAATTCTTCGCCTTCTGGCAAGCTATCCAGAATGTCACTGGTGCGCTGGGTGATGATATCTTTAAAGCTATCGAGCGCGGGGGGCGAGGCGATAGGCTGAACCGATTTGCGAATGGGAGCATGTTCGGGTTGGTCTTTGGTAATGAAAGCCGAAATTTCGACCCCCTCAACGGGCGGGCGAACGACGTTATTATCAATTTGAATGCCGCCGAATTGGTCGGAAGACGAGAAGCGTTTGTGGTCAGTGTCCACGGCGATGCAATCTTCATAGCGGGTGATAGACCACATGGGGCCAAAGGTCGGGTCTTCGGAATAATGCACCGGATCCTTTTCGCGCAAACGTTTGAACAGCTCTAAGACGTTTTCATCGGTATATAGCTCTGGACGAGCTGGATTGATTTCGTCGAGCGGAATTTCATCTATTTTGATAGCTTGGCTCATGCGTCTCTCCCAATCTGCATAATCAAATTACAGATAGAAGAGTGCCTAGCTTGCGCTGCCAGCGCAAGATGGAAATGTGCAAAAAGCCGATTTATACAAGCGTGCTTTTGCGCGCTTTCAAAATGGGATAAAGCTCGCGCAAAGCCGCAGGCGTTTTATCGAGAGGAATACGCGGGTGCAAATGATGCACGATATGCGCCGTCATGCCCAGCGAACTCCAAACCCCGCCCCAGCTGCGAAACGCGCGTGTGTCTTTATATCGACCCACTTGATGGCCGGGAAAATGCGGCAACCACGACAGATAAACGCGAATATAAATCACCGCCATTTTCAGCGGCAACCACCACAACAGCAGAGCTTCCAAAGCTTTGCCATGATAGGCGCAGAAAAACAGCACTCCGAAATGCGCCACCGTAATACCTACTTGCTCCAATAAAGCCCGTTCGGTTTCTGGCGTGCCAAGGCGTTCCAAGCAGCTGCGATAGCTGGCCGCGCCTTCAGAGCTCGGCTGATAAGACTGGATATTGGTCCAAATATTGCCGAGCAAAGTTTTGCTATTGTTAAAAACCTGGTCGGGGTCGAGGCCCGGTTTATTGGTGTGTTTATGGTGTTCCAAATGCGTCAGGCGCAAGGAGCGATAGCCATAGGCCAGCGGCAGCACAGAAATATGGCCAATGGCTTCGTTGAGCCAACGCAGTTTTTGGCCAGGGCGCGCATAAATATCATGTTGCGCTTCATGGCTTGGCAAATACGACAAGATGATGTTGAGAAGGGCGATGGGAAACGCCACCCAAAGCGATAGCGTGCCAGTCATAACCAAAGGCCATAGCGCTACCCAGCAGCTGATATTTAAAATCGGCCAAATCACCATGGGAATGGACAATTTATCGATATATTTGCGCGCAATATCGCGCTCCATCCGAATAAGTTCGGCTTCGCTTAATTGGGTCAAATCTTGAGAACTCATATCCATCTTCCTGTTTTCCAAGCCACCATCCCGTAAAGCCCCCCAAACACCATGAAGGCGCCATAGACGTGGCTGACCTCGGTGGTGGCGGGCAGGGGCAAGTAGCTATTTAGCGGCGTGCGAAAATAAATCTCGGCCAAAACCGGCCCCAAAAATCCAATACCGAACCAAACGGGCAGGAGGTCGAGAAATTTTTCAATAAAAGCCATGCGCTTAAACTTTCGAGAGCGCTTGCGAAATATCGGCGATAATATCATCGATATGTTCGATGCCGATAGACAAGCGCACATAGCCCGGGGTCACGCCCGAGGCCATTTGGTCTTCGGCCGAGAGCTGACTATGCGTGGTGCTAGCCGGATGAATGGCCAGCGAGCGCGCATCGCCAATATTGGCCACGTGATACAAAAGCTCCAAATTATCGATGAATTTTTTGCCAGCTTCCATGCCGCCTTCCAGCTCAAAGCCCATCAGGGCGCCATAGCCACCGTTCATCACAGCATCGGCACGGGCCCGCATTTCGCCATCCATGAGCGATGGGTGAAAGACTTTGGTGACGCCTTTTTGGTCCCCTAGCCAAGCCGCGACTTGATTGGCATTTTCGCAATGCGCCTTCATCCGCAGCGCCAAAGTTTCCATACCTTGCAGGAACATAAACGCATTAAACGGCGACATCGCGGCGCCCATATCGCGCAGCAATGTGGTACGGGCTTTCAAAATATAAGCAATCGGCCCTAAAGGTTTGGCCGCTTCGCTCCATACCGCGCCATGATAAGATGGGTCGGGCGAGTTCAAAGTCGGTTGGCGATCGCCGGCCGCTTCCCAATCGAAATTCCCGCCATCGACAATCACGCCGCCAATGGAAGTGCCATGGCCGCCGATATATTTGGTTGTCGAATAAACCACCACAGCGGCGCCATGGTCGAACGGGCGACACAGAGTTGGCGCGGCCGTATTATCCATAATCAGCGGAATGCCATGCGCGCGGCCAATGTCGGCCACTTGCTGAATGGGAAACACGTTGAGTTTCGGGTTGGGCAAAGTTTCCGCATAAAAGGCGCGGGTTTTATCATCCACGGCATCGGCGAAAGATTGCGAGTCGCTCGGGTCGGCAAAGCGCACTTCAATGCCCATGTCTTTCATGGTGTTGGCAAACAAGTTCCATGTGCCACCATAGAGGTCGGTCGAGGAGACGATGTTATCGCCAGCGCGCGCCAGATTTTGCACCGCCATGGTCGAGGCGGTCTGCCCCGAAGCGACGCCCAAGGCCGCAGCCCCGCCTTCGAGCGCGGCAATGCGTTGCTCGAGGACATCGGTGGTGGGGTTTTGCAGGCGGGTGTAAATATTGCCTAATTCAGACAAGGAAAACAGGCTGGCCGCATGGTCGGTATCGTGAAACTGATAGCTGGTGGTTTGGTGTATCGGCACCGCGACGGAGCCAGTGGTTGGGTCGGCTCTCCAGCCCGCGTGCAAGACCAAAGTTTCTGTTTTCATATCTGACATAAATTCTCACCAATCGTGACGTTAAATTTAACTATGTGAAACCCTATCGTGTTTTCGTGAAAAGGCAAGCGAACCTTGCAGGGCACCACACAGGCTCTCCCCGTATTATAGAAACTTTTGGAGGTATACAGAAGTAAAACTTTGGCACTCGATGCGCAATTCGCTTGCTAGCGTCTTGGCAAATACTCTATTCTTTTGATAACCGCACGTCTTGGCGTGACGATCTGGCAGAGGTCTTGCCAGCACAGGAAATAGACATGCAAGATACCGATAGCCAAAACGGCAACCCCAAAAATAGTGCCGCCTCTTCGTCTGAGCCCCATAGCGCTGGCCCCCATGGCTCTGGCCCCGAAGGCGCAAGGTCTTCAAAACCTGCCTCTGGTTCGAGGTCTAAATCGGTTTCCGAACATAAATCTGGCAAAAACAAATCTAGCCAAAGACCTCACAAGACGCGGCTTTATGCGGCGGTCGATTTAGGCACGAATAATTGCCGCCTGCTAATTGTCGAGCGCTCTGGTGGGCTTGGCTTTCGGGTGCGCGATAGTTTCTCGCGCATTGTGCGCCTTGGCGAAGGGTTAGAGGCGAGCGGTAAATTATCCGAAGACGCGATGGAGCGCACGCTGGCGGCTTTGCGAATTGCGGCCAGTAAAATTCGCCGCGCCAATGTCGTGCGCCTGCGTTGTGTCGCCACCGAGGCGTGTCGAGGCGCCAGCAATGGTGCCGAGTTTATTCAGCGCGTGCGCAAAGAAACCGGCTTGCGGATGGAAATTATCGACGGTCAAGCCGAAGCCGAATTGGCCGCGATTGGCTGTGGGTCTTTGTTCGATGAAAACGTCGATGATATTATTCTCTATGACATTGGCGGCGGCAGCACCGAGATAAGCCGCATGTCGCGCCAGACATCGAACGCGCCGCAGAACCAAGATTTTTTCAAATTGGTCGATAGCGACAGCGTGCCGCTGGGCGTGGTGCGCCTGTCCGAGCGCCACGCGGGGCCTGGCCCCCATGAGCATGGCTATGAGGGCATGTTGCAAGAAAGCGAAACCCGCTTGAAGGCGTTTATGGATCGCCAAGCCGATATGGTCGATATGAGCCGCGTGCAAATCATTGGCACTTCCGGTACGGTAACAACGCTGGCGGCGGTGCAATTGGGATTGGCACGCTATGATCGTAATGTCGTCGATGGCTGCACGATTTCGGCCGAAAATGTGACCGAGGTCATCGGAAATTTGCGCCAGATGAGCCGCGATCAATTGGCTGAAAACCCGTGCATTGGCGCGCAGCGCGCCGATTTGGTTTTGTCGGGCTGTGCGGTGTTAGAAGCCATTCATACGCGCTGGCCGGTGGCCAAAGTTTCGGTCGCAGATCGTGGGTTACGCGAAGGCCTTCTGCTGCGTATGATAAAGAAAGATATGCGCCGCAATCGTCGCAATCGAGGACGGCGACGGACAAGCCACGAAACTGGCCACGAAACTGGCGCTACCAATAATCCTGCGCCCAAAGGACAAGACACATGAGCGATAAAAAAGGGCCAGGCGTAGGCGACGGGCAAAGACGCGGCGACCGTATGCGCGAGCGGGTGAAAACCGCGAGAGGGCGCAAGCTTTCTTCGACGCGCTGGCTGGAACGCCAACTCAATGACCCCTATGTGGCGGCCGCTAAATCAGACGGCTATCGCTCGCGCGCGGCGTATAAAATTATCGAAATGGACGATCGGTTTAAGTTTTTCAAACCGGGCGCTTGTGTCATCGACCTTGGCTGTGCGCCAGGCGGTTGGGCGCAAGTGGCTGCGCAACGCGTGGGCGCGTTGAAAAACAAAGGCTTTGTCGCCGCCATTGATTTGCAAGATATGGAGCCGCTGCAAGGGGTTGAGTTTTTAAAGCTCGATTTCCTCGAAGATAGCGCCCCCAAAAAAGTTCGCGAGCTAGCCGGACGGCGCGCCGATGTGGTGATATCGGATATGGCGGCTGCCGTGACGGGCCATCGCCAAACCGACCATTTGCGCACGATGGCTTTGGCCGAAACGGCGGCTTGGTTTGCTTTTGAAGCTCTGAAACCGGGCGGCGCTTTTTGTGCCAAAGTGTTCCAAGGCGGGGCGTCGCGCGAGCTGTTGGACGAGCTGAAAAAGCGCTTTCGCCAAGTCTATCATATGAAGCCAAAAGCCAGCCGCAAAGAATCGGTAGAACTCTATGTCATCGCGATGGATTTCAAGGGCGAGCCAGTGGAGGCTTATCCACCGGAAAATGGCTGATTTTCGCGGGGGCGAGATATTTTTTGCCACAAGCCCTAAATAAGTGATACATGATCTCGTCAAATGCACCTCCAGACCCGAGAGGATTTGACTATGTTCCGCGAAGCCCTGACATTTGACGACGTGCTGCTCGAGCCGGCTGCGTCTAACATCATGCCCAGCCAGGCAGACACCACCACCCAGATTACCAAAACCATTCAACTTGGCATCCCTTTGCTGGCCGCCGCGATGGATACGGTTACCGAAAGCGAAATGGCGATTGCTATGGCGCAAGCCGGTGGCATTGGTGTTTTGCACCGCAATCTGACCCCCGCCGAACAAGCGGCGGAAGTGGTGAAAGTAAAGAAATTTGAAAGCGGCATGGTGGTCAATCCTTTGACCATCGGCCCCGACGCGAAATTAGCCGAAGCTTTGGAGCTGATGACCGCCAATAAAATCTCGGGCGTTCCCGTCACCGAAGCCAATGGCAAATTGGTCGGCATTTTGACCAATCGCGATGTGCGCTTTGCTTCCAACCCGAACCAAAAAGTCTCGGAGTTGATGACCCATGAAAACCTCATCACGGTAAATGAAGAAGTCGACCATGATGAAGCCAAACGGCTGCTGCATCAGCACCGCATTGAAAAACTTCTGGTGGTCGATGATGCCTATTGCTGCATTGGATTGATTACCGTCAAGGATATGGAAAAAGCCCAATTGCACCCCAATGCGGCCAAAGATGAACGCGGACGTTTGCGCGTCGCGGCGGCTTCGACCGTGGGCGACGATGGCTTTGCGCGCACCGAGGCTTTGGTCGATGCTGGCGTTGATTTGGTGGTGGTCGACACCGCCCATGGCCATTCGGCGATGGTTGGCGAAGCGGTGGCGCGGATTAAAAAACTCTCCCCCAGCATTCAAGTGATGGCTGGCAATGTGGCCACCAAAGATGGCGCGCAATCGCTCATCGATGCGGGCGCTGATGCGATTAAAGTGGGCATTGGCCCAGGCTCCATTTGCACCACGCGCGTGGTGGCAGGCGTCGGCGTGCCTCAGCTCACCGCCATTATGGATGCAGTGGAAGCGGCCAAGAAAGCCCAAGTTCCGGTGATTGCCGATGGCGGCATTAAATATTCGGGCGACCTCGCCAAAGCCATGGCAGCGGGCGCAAGCTGTGTCATGGTTGGCTCGCTTTTGGCTGGCACGGCCGAAAGCCCCGGCGAAGTATTTCTCTATCAAGGGCGCTCGTATAAGGCCTATCGCGGCATGGGCTCGGTTGGCGCCATGGCGCGCGGCTCGGCAGACCGCTACTTCCAGCAAGATATCTCTGACAGCCATAAGCTGGTGCCAGAAGGCATTGAAGGGCAAATTCCGTTCAAAGGGCCGGTCGAGCAAGTCATTCACCAATTGGTTGGCGGGCTTCGGGCTGCCATGGGCTACACAGGCTCGGCCACGATTGCCGACTTGCATGCGCGGGCGCAATTTGTGCGGATGAGTTCGGCCTCGCTGGTGGAAAGCCATGTTCACGATGTAACGATTACTCGTGAGGCACCCAATTATCCGGGGTCGGGTAAAAACTAGTGCGCCCCGCCGCACGCCTGCAGGCGTTAACTGATTTGCTCAACACCGTTTTGGCGGATGCAACGCCGGCCGACCGCATTATGCAAAATTGGGGGCGGCAAAACCGCTATGCGGGGTCAAAAGACCGCCGCGATATCTCCAATCGGCTGTTCGCGATTTTGCGTCACTACGGCGCGCTCACCGCGCGGCTGCAAGACGACGATGCTTTGCTGGTCTGCCTGTTGGCGACGATTATGCTGGAAGGCGAAACGCTGGAGGATGCTTTGCGCCTCGCCGATGGCAGCGCCTATTCGCCCGAGCCCTTGGAGGCGACCAGCGTTGAAAAATTAACCCAAGCCCTAGCCCGTGATGTGTCGCAAGACAAAGCGGGTTCTTGGTCGGTGCCAGAGTGGTTGCTGGGCGATATGGAAGCGCATTTGGGCGAGGACACGCAAGGCGTGTTGCTGGCCATGCTAGAGCGCGCGCCGGTTGATGTTCGGGTCAACACGCTGAAAACCGATCGCGCGAGCGCGATGGCGGATTTGCAAGAAGAGGGGTTTGCCCCCACGCCGCACGCCCATGTAGAGACGGCTTTGCGTTTTGAAGGCGCGCCGCGTTTGGTCGATAGCGAGGCGTTTCAGCAAGGCCTCATCGAAGTGCAAGACGCGGGCGCGCAATTGGTGGCGCAAGTGTGTGAGGCACAGCCTGGCCAAACCGTGATGGATTTTTGTGCCGGCGCGGGCGGCAAAGCTTTGGCGCTGGCGGCGCAAATGGAAAACCAAGGTCTGCTGCTGGTGCATGACGCGATTGCCGGACGGATGAACGGCCAGCGCCCCAGAGCCAAGCGCGCAGGCGTCGATATTTTGCAAATTGTAAAGCCTGCGCAAAGTTTGGAATTTACCGAGAGCTGCGATTTAGTGGTGGCCGATGTGCCGTGCAGTGGCACGGGTCGCTGGCGCCGCTCGCCCGAAACCAAATGGCGGATGACGCCCGAAGATTTGGCCGAACTACATCAAGTGCAGGCGGATATTTTGACCGAAGCGGCCTTGCTGGTGCAGCCGGGTGGGCGTTTGGTCTATATTACCTGCTCCATTTTGGCCTCGGAAAACCGCCAGCAGATTGATAATTTTTTGCAAGAAACCCCTGGGTTTGAATTGTCGGAAACGGTTTTGCCATTTGGCGACAAGGGGCAAATGCAAGTGCATCCGATGAACAGCGATACGGATGGTCTATATTGTGCAGTGCTGCAAAATGTTTCCACCAGTTGAGCCAAGTTGAGCTAAGATAAAACACCTTCGAAATTCTATGAGACAGTTTATGACGAAATCTTTTTCCCTCTTCACCATGACCCTCGGGCTGACCCTTGGGCTTGCAATCTTAAGCCCGAGCTTAAGTCCGGCGGCGGCTATTTCGGATAGCTATCGTAACCTATCGGCGCTTCTTGTGAGCCAAGCCGAACAGGAATTGGCGGCCAAAAGAGCCTCGGCGGCGGATGAATTGCTGAGCTTGGCTTTGACCGCAAACCCCGGCAATGCGCGCGCTTATGTTGTGAAGGGCCAAGCCCAAGGCCAGCTCGACAATAAAGAAGAAGCGCTTCGCCTCATCAGCGTTGGCTTGGATATTGAGCCGGGCGATTTGGCAGCCTTGCGGTTGCAAGGCGATGCGGCTTTGGCGATGGAGGATATCGAGCAAGCTGAAAAATCACTCTCTGTTTTGCGCCGTCTATGTGCGGCGCCGTGTCAATCGGCCAATGAGTTGGCGGCTTCGATTGCCGAGTTAAATAGCGCCAAAAAGGACAAATAATGGATCGTATTTTAATTGTAGATTTTGGCTCGCAAGTCACGCAGCTGATTGCGCGACGCGTTCGAGAGAGCGGCGTTTATTGCGAGATTGCGCCTTTCAATGCGGCCGAAAAAGCTTTTGCGGCAATGAACCCAAGCGCAATTATTCTATCGGGCGGGCCGAACTCTGTGGCCGACATAGATACGCCGCGCGCGCCCGAGAGCCTGCTCGCTTCGGGGCTGCCGATTTTGGGCATTTGCTATGGCCAGCAGACGCTTTGCGCGCAATTGGGTGGCTCGGTTGAAAAATCCGACGAGCAAGAATTTGGCCGCGCCATGTTGGATATTAAAACCGCCTCGCCGCTGTTTGATGGCGTTGGGCAGGCGGGCGACAGTGTGCAAGTCTGGATGAGCCACGGCGACCGCGTCAGTCAATTGCCGGAGGGTTTTGAGATTATCGGCACTTCCGAAAACGCGCCCTATGCGGCGATTGCCAATGAAGCGAAGAAAATTTACGCCGTGCAGTTTCACCCCGAAGTGGTGCATACGCCAGACGGCGCGAAACTGCTGCAAAACTTCACGCATAAGATTGCTGGTTGCCACGGCGATTGGACGATGGCGGCGTTTCGCGAAAAAGCCATTGCCGATATTCGCGCCCAAGTGGGCGAGGGTCGGGTGATTTGCGGCCTGTCGGGCGGCGTTGATAGCTCGGTTGTGGCGGTGCTTCTGCACGAGGCCATCGGTGAGCAATTGACATGCGTCTACGTCGATACGGGCATGATGCGGGCTGGCGAAAGCGAAGAAGTGGTGACGCTTTTCCGCGATCATTTCAACATTAAGCTGGTGCATAATAATGCGGCCGAGCTTTTCCGTGGCAAGTTAGAGGGCGTCTCTGACCCCGAGCAGAAGCGCAAAATCATCGGCGGTACGTTTGTCGATGTGTTTGAGAAAGAGGCCAAAGCCGCAGGCGGCGCCGACTTTTTGGCGCAAGGCACGCTGTATCCAGATGTGATTGAAAGCGTCTCGTTCACGGGCGGGCCGAGTGTGACGATTAAAAGCCACCACAATGTGGGGGGGCTTCCGGAGCGGATGAATATGAGCTTGGTGGAGCCAGTGCGCGAATTGTTCAAAGACGAAGTGCGGGCGCTGGGGCAAGAATTGGGTTTGCCGGAAGCGTTTGTTGGGCGTCATCCTTTCCCGGGGCCAGGTTTGGCCATTCGCATTCCGGGTGAGATTACGGGCGAGAAGCTGGATATTTTGCGCAAGGCCGACACGGTCTATCTCGATGAAATTCGCAAGCAAGGTCTGTATGACGAGATTTGGCAAGCTTTCGCCGTGCTGCTTCCGGTTCGCACGGTTGGCGTGATGGGCGATAGCCGCACTTATGACTACGTCTGCGCGCTGCGCGCCGTAACCTCGACAGATGGAATGACGGCCGATTATTATCCGTTCACGCATGAGTTTCTAGGCCGTGTGTCGACGCGCATCATCAACGAAGTGCGCGGCATCAATCGGGTGGTCTATGACATCACGTCGAAACCACCAGGGACGATTGAGTGGGAGTGACCAGATCTAAAAAAACCATTAAAATCAATAGGTTATAAATTATTAAACTGTTTCACACTTTTGTAACCTGTTGTTTTTATTGTGTTTTTAAATCCTACTTTCACAGTTTGTTTCACAAACTCGTGTCTATTGAAAATCATAAGTAACGAACATCACTTTGATAATTTCTGCAAAATTTTTTATTGATTTTGATCGAAGAAATCAAAAACCTCTGCAATCATTTCTGGATTGTGAGTAATGGTTCTAAAATGTCGACCGCCTTTTATTTCGTGATAGATCACATCCATATTAAGCTGCTTCATTTCTTCAACTAAGCGTCGCACTTTTCTGACAGGAACAAGACGATCTTTATCACCGGTAACTACATATACAGGTAGATTTTTTAAACCATCTAAGCTTGAATATTTCCCATTAAATGATGGTGCTAAGCAAGCTAAGCCAGTCCATGCTTGAGGATAGGTTGCAGCTAAATGTAATGCCC
>JAQWIP010000098.1 GCA_029248825.1 Alphaproteobacteria bacterium
CAGAAAATCGACCTCGCCCGATTGATACATCTCGACTTGGGCGTTTCGGGTGCGCGGGCTCAAGCCGCCCATCACAACGGCCGCGCCGCCGCGTTGCTGGCGAATAGTCTCGGCAATGGCATAAACATTATCGGCTGAAAAAGCCGCCACGGCGCTGCGTCTGGGCAGGCGCGATAGCTTATGGCTGCCGCCCCAGCTGAGGCGCGAGAAACGGCCACGGTTTTCAATCTCTACTTTGCCGAGCAATTGGCGCAAGATGGGCGCCATGGTTTCGGCGCCCAATAAAATTGTCTCGGAGGTGCCGCGTGCGTGCAAAATTCGGTCGGTGAACACATGGCCGCGTTCGGGTTCGGCCGCCAATTGGCATTCATCAATGGCCACGAATTGCACTTCGCGGCTAATCGGCATGGCTTCTGTGGTGCAAATAAAATAGCGCGCTTTGGGCGGCAGAATTTTCTCTTCGCCCGTAATCAAAGCCAGGTCGGCCTTATGCACATGGCCAAAATCGCCACGCAGGCAGCGGTCGTAGACTTCGCGTGCCAAAAGCCTTAGGGGCAAGCCAATCATGCCGCTGCTATGCGCCAAAAGGCGTTCCATCGCCAGATGGGTTTTGCCCGTGTTGGTGGGGCCTAAAACAATACGCAAATGGGGCTGAAAAGACAGGTTGGACATAAGGTTTACCATGGCCAAGCACGCTTGATTTGGCAAGTCGCCTGCCCGCAAATGACCCGCTTTGGCGCCACGGCCTGTGGACGAATCGCTTTTGCCCCTTTGCCATGAACAGGGGGAGAACATAGCGTGTCCGAATCACTACCATAGTGGCTTCCCCCTATCTGTTCACGCCTATATCTAGTGGGTGGGAGGGCAAAAAGCCGCGTGCCTCTCCAACTTGCGATAAGACGCTTGCCAGATTTGTTCGGCTCCCGCATGATTTCGCCTCAAAGGGAGAGTTTTATGGATTATGAGATTCCAGATGACATCCGCGCTTATTTAGCCGTGTTGGATAAATTCATCGACGACGAAATTACACCGCTGCAAATGCAGGACGATAACAATCGGTTTTTTGACCACCGCCGCGAACACGCGCGCACCGATTGGGACAATAACGGCCTGCCGCGCCCCGAATGGGAAGACTTATTGCGCGAAATGCGCCGCCGTGCCGATAAAGCGGGGCATTTACGCTTTGCTCTGCCCAAAGAATATGGCGGCGCCGATGGCTCTAATCTAGCCATGGCCGTAATCCGGGAGCATTTGGCCGCCAAAGGCTTGGGGCTGCATAATGATTTGCAAAACGAAAGCTCGATTGTTGGCAATATACCCCAAGTTCTGATGTTTCGTGATTTCGGCACGCCCGAACAGGCCGACACATTTATCAACGGCATGTTGGGCGGCACGCATCGCATTTGCTTTGGCCTTACCGAAGCGGCGCATGGCTCGGATGCCACGTGGATGGAAACGCGCGGCGTGCGCGAAACCCGCGATGGCGTCGATGGCTGGCTTATCAATGGCGAGAAAATGTGGACGACGGGCATGCATTTCGCCAGTCATGTGATGGTATTTGCACGCACCTCTGGCGACGATGGCGCGGCGCGCGGCATCACCTGCTTTTTGGTGCCTGCCGATGACCCGGGGGTCAAAATCGAAGAATATATGTGGACGTTCAATATGCCGACCGACCATCCGCGCGTATCGTTTACCGATATTTGGGTGCCAGAAAGCGCGATGTTTGGCGCCCCCGGGAAGGGGCTCGCTTTGGCGCAGCATTTTGTCCATGAAAACCGCATTCGCCAAGCCGCCAGTGGCGTGGGCGCGGCGCAATATTGCATCAATGAAAGCGTCGCCTATGCCAAAACCCGCGCGCCTTTCGGCAAACCCTTGGCGAGCAATCAGGCCATTCAGTTTCCGCTCACCGAGCTGCATACGGAAACCGAAATGATCCGCAATTTGGTTTATAAAACCGCGGCGCAAATGGATACGATGAGCAAACCCGAAGTGGCGATTTATTTGTCCGATAAAGTGTCGATGTGCAATTACCGCGCCAATCGTTTGGTTTGCGAGGCGGCCGACCAAGCCATTCAAACCCACGGCGGCATCGGCTATTCGCGCCATATGCCGTTTGAGCATATTTATCGCCATCACCGCCGCTATCGCATTACCGAAGGCTCGGAAGAGATACAAATCCGCAAAGTGGCGGCGCATTTATTTGGCTTTATTCAGCCCGCGAAGGAAGGCAAATCATGAGCGTTCCAGACGGCTGGAAAGAGCTAGACTTTGACGGCATGTTTGACCACCTCGAGGCGCATTTCACCCAGCACGTGGGGCCGATTTATATTCGCGGCAGCCTCGAGCGCGGCGACCAGCAATTGGGCTTTGAGGTGCAAGAGCATATGTGCAATCCCGCGGGTATTTGCCATGGCGGCATGTTGATGACCGTGATGGATGTGGGGCTGGCTTTTGTGCTGCACAATCATATGGGGGGTGCGCGGTTTACGCCTTCGGTCAGCTTTAATTTCGACTTTTTGGCGCCCGGTCAATTGGGTGATTTTTTAATCTGCGAAGGCCAATGCACCCGCGCCACCAAAAGCACGGGCTTTGTGAGCGGGCAATTGGTTGGCAAAGATGGGCCCGTGATTACCGGCAGTGGGATTTTTAAAATTACCAATATTGTTCTCGATGCCAATCATGGCGCGCAAGCCGGCATGGCGAAAAATGCCGGGGAGGGCTAAAACCGCTTGACGCAATGCGGGTGGTTTTCTATATCAGAGGCTTGAAACAGGGCAGGGTCTGCGCAGGTAGGCCAAAGGCTCTGGTTTTTAACGAAATAAATAGGAGTGACCGATGTCACGTGTATGCGAACTGACTGGCAAATCTGTAATGAGTGGCAACAATGTGAGCCATGCTATGAACCGTACGCGTCGTCGTTTTCTGCCGAACCTGCAGCAATGCAGCTTGCCGAGCGAAACGCTTGGCCGTGCTTTGAAACTGCGTATCTCGGCCAGCGCCCTGCGTTCGGTAGAGCATATCGGCGGTATCGACGCCTTCTTGATGAAAGCCAAAGACGCCCAATTGTCGTCGCGCGCTTTGAAGCTGAAAAAGCTGGTAAACGCTAAATCAGCCTAATCCGCTTTCGGATTTTCTACTTTATGGATTAGCGACTTGCGCCCCGCACGGGAACCGCGCTTGTGCGCACGCCAGCGCGTCGGCGACTGGCACCCCCGCCCGCACCGCTCGACGGGGTCGGCTTGGAGCCAGCTTTTAAGGCGCCCGTGTTCATACCTTTTTCGAGCTTTTTCTCGCCATCATTTTCATCGAATAATTCGGCCAATTTGTAAGTCATGGCGCCGCCCAATTGCTCGGCATCGACAATGGTGACCGCGCGGCGGTAATAGCGCGTCACATCATGGCCAATGCCGATGGCGATGAGCTCGACCGGCGATTGGGTCTCAATGTCTTCGATGACATTGCGCAAATGTTTTTCCAGATAATTGCCCGCGTTAACGCTCAACGTGGAATCATCGACCGGCGCGCCATCCGAGATAACCATTAAAATGCGGCGCTGCTCGGGGCGCGCCAACAGGCGGTTATGCGCCCAGATGAGCGCCTCGCCATCAATGTTTTCTTTCAACAGGCCTTCGCGCATCATCAGCCCAAGGTTTTTGCGCGCGCGCCGCCACGGCGCATCGGCGCCTTTGTAAATAATATGGCGCAAATCGTTCAAGCGGCCAGGGTGGCTCGGCTTGCCATTGCTCATCCAGACTTCGCGCGACTGGCCGCCTTTCCAGGCGCGGGTGGTAAAGCCCAAAATCTCGGTCTTCACATTGCACCGCTCTAACGTGCGCGCCAGAATATCGGCGCACATGGCGGCCACGGTGATGGGGCGGCCGCGCATCGAGCCAGAATTATCGATGAGCAGGGTCACAACCGTGTCGCGGAACTTCGTATCGCTTTCCATTTTGAAAGATAGCGGCTGCATCGGATCCATAATAATGCGCGAGAGGCGCGCCGGGTCGAGATAGCCTTCCTCGAGGTCAAACTCCCACGTGCGGTTTTGCTTGGCTTGCAAGCGGCGCTGCAATCGGTTGGCGAGGCGCGCCACAACGCCCTGCATTTGTTGCAATTGCTGGTCGAGATAGGCGCGCAAACGGTCTAGCTCTTCTTGGTCGCAAAGCTCTTCCGCCTCAATGGTCTCGTCAAACTTCGAAGTGAAAACACTATAGGCCGACTTCTCAGGGTTCAGCTCGCCATCGGGCGCATAAGGGTCAGCCGCTTCGCCAGCTTCCTCGCCTTCGCCCTCGCCTTCGATTTCCTCGCCCTCCATTTGGACGGTTTGCTCGTCGCCTTCTTCCATGGCTCTGTCGCCGACTTCCATATCGTCGGCCGACATGCCTTCTTGGCTCTCGGCTTGGCCGCCTTCGCCATCTTGCTCGCCGTCTTCGCCGTCTTGGCCATCGCCTTCTTCGCCGTCACCTTCTTGGTCTTCGCCAGACGCTTGCATCAGCTCGAGGTCGACGAGAATATCGCGGGTTAAGTCGCCAAAGGCGCGTTGGTCTTGCATCACGGCCTCGAGCCCGCCGATTTTATCGCCGACGCGCTCGTCCACCCAATCGCGCCAAGCCGACACAACGCCCATGGCGGAAGGCGGCGGCGCTAGGCCGGTTAATTGTTCGCGCACCATGAAGCCTAGGGCTTCTTCAAGCGGTGCGGTTTCGCGCGTATCGGCTTCGGCGAGGCCGAGTTTTTGGCAGCGTTGCTCGTGCATGGCGACGATGTTTTTCCCAACGCCGGCCATGGCGCGCGAGCCAAGCGACTCGCAGCGCGCGGTTTCCGCCGCTTCAAATACGGCGCGCGCATCGCTTTCGCTGGGCGCCATATCGAGCGATAGGGCGGCATCATTATGCGCCAAATGCAGCGCGAAACTATCCGATTGGCCGCGCACATTTTGCCTATCGGCTGGGTCGAGATCTCGCGTGGGTTGCGGCAGGCGCGCTTTCAAACCCGCCAGAACGGGTTTTTCCGAGCCGAAGCTGACCGATAGCTCTGCCTCTTCGGCAATCGAGCGCATGGTCTGCGTCAGGGCGCGTTTAAATTCCTCAACCGGTGATTTCTCGCTCATCGCGTTTTCCTAGTCGCCAGCCAGAACCGAGATGGCGTCTTGGGGCAGGTCATCGCCAAAGCAGCGCTGATAAAATTCAGCCACGGTCGGGCGTTCCAGCTCATCGCATTTGTTCAAGAAAGTTAGCTGGAAGGCCAGCGCGATATCTTGTCCCAAAATACTGGCGTTCTCGGCCCAGGTCAGCACCGTGCGCGGGCTCATCAGGGTAGAGATATCGCCGTTCACAAAGGACGCGCGGGTCAAATCAGCGACACGCACCATGGCAGCGATTTTCTCGCGCCCTTGCGCCCCCTCATAGCCAGGCGCTTTGGCATGGACGATATCGGTTTCGCGCTCATGCGGCAGATAGTTCAAGGTTGTGACAATGTTCCAACGGTCCATTTGGCCTTGGTTAATTTGCTGCGTGCCGTGATATAGACCCGACGTATCGCCAAGGCCGATGGTATTGGTGGTGGCGAAGAGGCGGAAATTTGGGTTCGGGAGAATGACTTTATTTTGGTCGAGCAGGGTCAATTTACCCGCCACTTCCAACACGCGCTGGATAACAAACATGACGTCCGGGCGACCAGCATCATATTCGTCAAAAACCAAAGCGACCGGGTTTTGCAGCGCCCAAGGCAGAATGCCTTGTTGGAACTCGGTCACTTGTTTGCCGTCTTTTAAAACAATCGCGTCTTTGCCGACGAGGTCGATGCGGCTGACGTGGCTGTCTAGGTTGACGCGCACGCATGGCCAATTGAGGCGCGCTGCGACTTGTTCGATATGGGTCGATTTGCCTGTGCCGTGATAGCCCTGCACCATGACGCGGCGGTTATGGGTAAAGCCAGCCAGCAGCGCCAAAGTGGTTTGCTTGTCGAATAGATAATTCTCATCGATTTCCGGCACATGTTCGCTGCGCTCTTTAAAGGCGGGGACTTGCATGTCCAGATCAATGCCGAATACGTCCCGCGCATTCACGGTTGTGTCTGGCGCGTCAGGCATAGACGCGTTGGGGGCGATATTATCTTGTGCCGAATTACTCATGGAAATCTCCGAAAATTCTTAATTTTAACGATGTTGGATTAGGGGTTCAGATGGCGCCGACTAGCAAAAGCCCGAAGCTTTTAAATAATCATGCGCTTGAATGACGCTTTGCAATTGCTCTTCATGGGTGCGCTCGCCGCCATTGGCGTCTGGGTGGAATTGCTTGACCAAAACTTTATAGCGTTTGCGCACATCTTCTGGCTTGGCACTGGTCGGCAGCTCCAAAACAGAAAGCGCGCGTTCTTGGCCCGAGGTAACTTTCGAGGCGCGTTTTTTCTCTTTGGCACCATTGCCTTCATGCGACATGAGCTCTAGCGGGTCATGGAATTGCCAATCTTCGGCCTTGGTGCCGCGTGCGCGCCTTGTGCCCATCGACCATGTGGGGCGATGGCCGGTTCTGGCGGCGCGGCGGAAGCTTTCCGAATCTTCTTCCGTCATGCCTTCGAAATAATTAAAGCTGCGATTATATTGTTTTACATGGGCAAAGCAGAAGTTGCGGTGTTTGGCTTCGCCGTCGCTTTCGCGCGCGCCCACGGGGGCTGGATAGCCCGCCTCTTCTTTGCACTCTGGCCAGTCGCAAGCCACTTTTTTGGAGACTTGCACACGCTTATCATTTTTGCGCGAGGCGCGGATACTATCAAAATATTTTGAGTTCAAGTTCATGAACGCTCCAACTGTGGTTTGTTACTGCGACAAGACTATAGCAAATTTTGCTACGACGCTCGCCCCGATTGTGAAAACGCGGTATAATCGATTGAGAGATATATATGCTGGTTTTCGAGAAAGCCAAACAAACCCCTTAGTTTTCGCTTTTGGCATTTTGCTGTATCAATACGGTGATAGCGTATGGGTGTTTCGC
>JAQWIP010000108.1 GCA_029248825.1 Alphaproteobacteria bacterium
TTATAGGCGGTGGCAGAGATGCTTCCGCTATTGTAAATGCCGCCATGAATCGTGGCGCCGGCTTCGACGCGCACGGCGTCGGCTTTAAAGCCGTCATACCAGCTATTGGCGGCAATCGTGCCTCGGTTCATAAGGCCGTGAGAATAGAAAAACTCGCGCGTGCTGTCATAGACATCGAGCGGCGGGTCGGTGTCTTCTACGGGCAAAGTTTCGCCGTCATCATTGGTTGTATCTAGAAACGTTTCCACGGTGGAGCCGCCCGAGCTGCCAATCGTGGAGGTGATTTTAAGCGCGGCTTCGCCCGCCGCTTCGCCATAGGTCGTCACCCGCCCCGATGCGCGGTTGGCATCGTAATGAAAGGGCGAGATTTTAAGCGCCGTGATATCGACCAAATTACTGTCGCCATCGGTGCGCGCCTCTGCAACGTCAGACAAATCATCTGTTTCACTTGGGCTGCGGACAGTATTGACAAGACCGTTGATTAAAACACCGCCCGAAACATTGGCCGCCAAATCAATGGCCGAGCCGCCGCGACGTCTTTCACTGGTATTGGCAGCGCGCTCATCTGCGGTCAGCTCGCTCTCGTCGACCCCGCGTTGGGGGGTCGGCGCGGTGGAATAGCCTGTCGCATTGACGAGCGATTCAATCAGTAAAGATCCGATTATAGCCCCGTCTAAATCAATGCCAACGCCGCCCTCACCGCGCACGTCAATATCGCCGCGCTGGCGGTAATTGCCGGTAATCGGATTGTTAATATTCACGCCGCGAGCGTTATCTCCAATCGCATCAATGCGAGTTGAAAGGTCGAGGTTGCCGTTCAAATTAGCTTGGAACATAATGCCCGCAATGATGTTATTCGAAGCATCGGTTCCGCCCGTACCCTCTATTCTTATGCTAGACCCGCTCTCCCCAATGAGGTTGCCGGTGATAGATTCTGCCACCCAAACCCCGATGCGACGCTTCGCACCACTCAAGGCCAACGGGCCTTCGACGATACCATCTTCATCTGTGTCATTTGCATCTGGAAGTCCATCGTCATCGCCATCATATTCTGGCCCTTGAATTTCCAAAACACTCAGATTGGCGCCTGATTTCAGTCGCAGCTCGCCAGCCGACAGAGCAATGCCAACCTTAACCGCAATACCGTTTTGCAATGGCGTAAGCTCGCCATCGTCATCGCGATCGCGCACCAGAATCGTTCCGTTAACGGTGACGTCTTGGTCGACATCTATCAATAAAGCCGCTTGCTCGGCTGGGTTGGAAGGCGTGCCATCGATGATAATGCTTTGAACATCGCTCGTGTCCACCGAAATAATTTGCTCGGTGGTCGCTTCCGCATCGTCTTCATCTCCCGTCACGTCGAAGGCCGAAGCGGGCGCAAGCATGAGCCAGCCGCTTAGCGGTAGCACAAAGACAGATGTCAACAGGCGAGCTTTTAAAGTCACGCTTTTCCTCGAATCCTGCCGCTTCAGCGGCGTTTGTTAGCTTGCGTCCGCTGGGTCTAGCGTATCGCGCAATTCGCGTTTCAAAAACTTACCACTGGCATTGCGTGGCAATTTCTCCGTGCGCAACCAGATATACCGTGGAATTTTGAAACTTGCCAATAGTTTAGAGCAATGTTCGCGAATGGCATCGGCGGTCAAAGTTTCGCCCTCTGCCAGCACAATCGCAATGCCCACTTCTTCGCCAAGGCGCTCGTCTTCCACACCAAATACCGTGCATTCGGCAACCGCATCATGTTTAAACACGGCGCTTTCCACTTCGGCGCAATAAATATTCTCGCCACCACGCAATACCATATCTTTGGCTCGGTCGACGATGAACACAAAGCCTTCTTCGTCGATACGCGCGATATCGCCCGTTCGCAGCCAGCCGTCTTGAATGCTCTCGGCGGTGGCTTCTTGGCGGTTCAGATAGCCTTTAATCACATTTCCACCTTTAACGCATAGCTCGCCAACCGTGCCTTCTGGCAAATCATTACCATCGGCATCGATAACTTTGCCAATCATGGTTGGCACCAGAGGGCCGCAGCTATCTGGCTTATCGAGGAAATATTTGCCAACAACGGCGGTAATCAAACCGCACGTCTCGGTCATGCCGTAGCCCGTATTGGCTTGGCCGTTTTCGAGCGCTTCGTCAATTTTGCCGACCAAGTCGGGTTGCAATTGCGCGCCACCGCCGCCCAGAGTAACCAACGACGAAGTGTCATATTTGGCAAAATCTGGATGGGCGATAATTTCGCGCGCCATCACAGGCACACCGCTCAAATTGGTGACTTTATATTTATCGACGATTTTCAAAGCTTCGCCCGCATCCCATTTATACATGAAAATAAGCGTGCCGCCGCCCATGGTGCAGGGCTGCGAAACACAATTATTGGCTGTCACATGGAACATTGGCGTGGTCACCAACATGGTCGGTCCAGGCGCTGTGCCGGGTTCTGGAATTTGGTCGACCGTGCCAGCTTCCACGGCTTCTGCCATGTTGGAAGCGGCACTCATAAAGGCCACGCTCATCAGGTTCAACACGCAACCGCGCTGGGTTAGCTGGGCGCCTTTCGGGCGACCGGTTGTGCCAGATGTATAAAAAATGCAGGCATCTTCATCGCCATCAATCGTGACGTCTGGCATCTCGCCAGCATGGTTTTTCACCTCGGCATAATCAATCACGCCGTCGATAGGCTCTGGCAGGCGCAGGCCGATAAGTTTCATATCTGGGAATTCATCGCGAATGGGCAGAATGCGCTCCAGACGCTCGACATCGCCGATGAAAGCTTTGGGCGCACTATCTTGCAAGCCATATTGCATCTCATCGGTAACCCACCAAGCGTTCATGCCGACAACCGTAATGCCGACCGAAGTCAGCGCCCAATATAAAATCATCCACTCGGGATAATTGCGGAAAGCCAAAGCGACGCGGTCGCCTTGTTGGATGCCATTGTCGAACATCCAAGCCGCAACGCGCGCACTCTCGGCATAGGCCTCGGTGTAGCTCCATGTTTCGTCTTCATATACGAGATAGGTTTTATCGGCGTGTCCCATGGCCGAAAGCGCCCAGACTTCGCGCAGAGACGGCGGTGCATTGGTGAATGTTTTCAGCGTTTGACCGCGAACCTCAATATCACTAATCGCAAACATACTGTCTGGACCTGTCATTTGCTCGCGCACTTGTTTTAATTCTGCATACATGGTTTCTCGTCTCCCTAAACCGAAGCTAATGGCGTCGAATATTAGCTACTCGCTTGCAGGCGGCAAGCAGAATCTCGCGCGACACACAACTTTATGACTAAACGCCCCGAAATAAGCGGGGGCCTCCTGCTCC
>JAQWIP010000142.1 GCA_029248825.1 Alphaproteobacteria bacterium
ATAACACCGATGGGTTGGCGCGACGCGGCACCATTGAAACGCCACGCGGCGAAATTCGCACGCCTGCCTTCATGCCGGTTGGCACGGCAGCGACGGTGAAGGCCATGTATCCAGACCAAGTGCGCGACTTGGGCGCCGATATTGTTTTGGGCAATACTTATCACTTGATGTTGCGCCCGGGCGCAGAAGAAGTTGCAGCCCTTGGGGGCTTGCAAGATTTCATGCAATGGGACGGCCCGATTTTGACCGATAGCGGCGGCTTTCAAGTCATGTCGTTATCGAAGCTCGACAAGATGAGCGAAGATGGCGTGCGCTTTCAAAGCCATATCGACGGCAAGTCGTATATGTTGACGCCCGAGCGCAGTATCGAAATTCAAACGTTACTCGGCGCCAATATCCGCATGGTGCTAGACGAATGCACACCGTTTCCAGCCACCCATGAGAAAGCCGAAAAATCCATGCATCTATCGATGCGCTGGGCCGGGCGCAGCAAGGCGGCGTTTCAGCACTATGATTCTGGGCCCGATGAGACAGGGCTTTCCAATGCTTTATTCGGCATTGTGCAGGGCGGGGTTTACGAAGACTTGCGCCACCAAAGCGCGGCCGAGCTAGAACAGATTGGTTTCGACGGCTATGCGGTTGGCGGCTTGGCCGTGGGCGAGGGGCAAGAGCAAATGCTGAAAGTGTTAGAATTCACCACCCCCGTTTTGCCGCAAGACCGGCCCCGATATCTGATGGGCGTCGGCACGCCAGATGATTTGGTGGAAGCCGTGGCGCGCGGCATTGATATGTTTGATTGCGTTATGCCAACCCGTGCCGGACGCCATGGCACGGCCTATACGTGGCGTGGCAAAGTGAACATTCGCAATGCGCGCCACGCCGCCGACCCGCGCCCGCTAGACGAGCGCAGCGATTGCCCTGCGAGCCAGCAATATAGCCGCGCCTATTTGCATCACTTGCATCGCTGTGGCGAATATTTGGGAGCCATGCTTTTGAGCTGGCATAATTTGGCGTTTTACCAAGAGCTGATGGCGGCCATGCGGGCGGCCATTGAAGCGGGTGAATTTGAAACGTTTCGCGCTGAATTTAAACGCCAACAAAGCGAGGGCGATATTCCTCCCCGTCAGGAATAGCTAAAGCCCCATAAGGGTGAGCCAATTGCGAAACTCATTTTGGCGTTGATCGGTTTGTAACACATGTTCGGTCAGGCGATATTTAGCCATTAAAGCCTCGGGCGGGCTGGGGGCCTGCAACTGCGAGAACTCAGCCAATTGTCTTTCCGCTGCCTGCCTATCGGCGTAAAATCCTTGCTCAAGCAAAGTATCGACGCGCGATTGCAACATGCCGCCAAGCACCGAAAAATCAAATTCCGGATGATATTGCGTGGCAAAGAAGCTACTTTTTTGATGCTCGATAAACACCGCTTGAACCGCGCTTCTTGGGCTTTGGGCAAGCGGGGTAGCACCGGACGGCAACGTTTTGACGATGTCATAATGACTGGCCAAAGCCTCAAAGCCAGAGGCGCGGTTTTGAAAAACCGGATGAGCGTGCCCGTCTGGGGTCAGCGTGATGTCATAGGTTGGGCCAAAGGTGAGCCCATGCGGGCTGCGCTGGCATTCTCCGCCAGCAGCGACAACCGCCAAATGTAAAGCCCAGCATGAGCCATAGGCAGGCACGCCCATATGATAGGCGCGGCGCGCCAACTCAATTTGTTGGACCACTTCTGGCACCTCGTCATAAATCGTCAGGCTCGAGCCGGTCCATAGTAAAGCGTCATAGCTTTCGAGCGGTTGCGGCAATTGGGCGTCCGCATCGGCCACGTAAAAGATATCGCTTTCGGCTTTGGGGCGATGACGCAACAGCATATCACTATACATTTTGCCAGCCAGTGGCGCGCCACCAGAGACAAGCCGCTTGCGCCCGCGGGGGGCATAGGCATCTAAAATTAAGAAACGGGCCATAACGCCAACCTTCTACTGTCTTACTGAGGCCGATCGCCCTCGATGGTCACACGATACATGAGGCGATCATAGTCTTGATAATCATCGACCGCATAATGCTGCACCAAGCGGTTGTCCCATAGGGCGACCGCATTTTCGCTCCAGCGAAAGCGGCAGCAAAACTCGGGCTTGGTGCAATGCTGATAAATGGTTTCCAGCAACTCGCGGCTTTCGCTCTCGGTCATTTCGTCGATGCGCAAAGTGAACATGTCGTTGACGAAGAGCGCTTTTTTTCCGGTTTCAGGATGCGTGCGCACAACGGGGTGGCGCACTTCTTCTAAAATCAGGTCATCCCATGTGTAAGTGATGGGCGTTTTTTTATCGAATTTCTCTTTCGTGCCTTCCACCGTATAGGCGTCGGAGGCCGAGTGGATGGCGAATAGGCCATCAAGTTTTTCTTTCATGGCGTCTGGCAAGCGCTCATAGGCCACCTGCTGATTGGCGAAAACGGTGTCGCCGCCGAAAGGCGGAATGGTTTTGCCGTAAAGCATAGAGCCCATGGAAGGATTGGTCTGAAACGTATTGTCGGAATGCCAGCCTGTGCCAAAGGAGGCGCTTTGGCCTTTGGGCTTCCAAACTTTGGTTATTTCAGGGGCATGTTCCATGCCGTCGACAATGGGATGCACTTCCAAACCCCCAAAGCGGCGGGCGAAATCGACCTGCTGCTCGAGGGTGATGTTTTGGTCGCGAAAAAACAAAACGCCATGGGTAACCAAAGCCGTGTGAACGACGCCAAAGTCGGCGTCGTTCACATTGGCCAGATCCACGCCC
>JAQWIP010000148.1 GCA_029248825.1 Alphaproteobacteria bacterium
GGCGCTTGTCTTGGCAGTTTTGCCAATGTGGCGGCGCTGCGCAGCCTCGATGGCCGAGACTGGGTGCGCGCGCCCTCCACTTGTTTTCATTGCGAGAAAAAACTGCGCTTCTGGCAAAACCTGCCGCTCATCGGCTATCTCGCCCATGGCGGACAAACCGCTTGCTGCCAGCAACGCCTGCCAGCGCGCTATATTTTTGTCGAATTGGCCATGGCCGCGCTGCTTATCGTGGCTTGGCAACAGCTCCCCCTTGCGGTGTTTTTGAGCTTCCTGCCTTTCTTGGTGTTGATGGGGGTGATTTTTCTGACCGATATGGATGATTTCATCATCCCCGATTGGACGAGCCTTGGTGGGCTGGGCTTGGGGCTTTTGCTGGCGTTTTTTGGCGCGCCGGGCTTGCCCGAGATTCAAAGCGCATTTATCGGCGGCGCGGCGGGTTTTGCGCTTATCTATGGCATTAATTTCACCTATAAACTTTGGCGCGGCCACGATGGCATGGGGTTTGGCGATGTGAAGCTCATGGCCATGCTGGGGGTTTGGCTGGGGCCGATGAGCCTGCTGCCGATATTATTTTCGGCCAGTCTTAGCGGCGCGGTGATTGGCATTGGCGCGATTTTGCTTCATCGCCTGCAAACCAGCCCCGAGGCGCCGGCGCAATTGCCCTTTGGCTGCTTTTTAACGCCGATGGCGCTGGTTTGGCTGTTATTTGCGCCACAGGCTCTGCAAAGCTTGTTGTAAATCTGCGTTTCATCCACCGATTTTGCATCAATTGTGTTGCAACAAGCTTTATACTGAAACCTCGAAAGAGATTCGTTTTGGCCGCGCTTGTTTGAGGCGCTTGGCCGGTAGAGGTTTGGGTATGAACACACTACGCACCGAAGATGACTATAAGCGCGCCATTCAAGACTATGTGCGCCAAGCCGAAGCCAGTTTGGAAGCGGATTTGGCCAAGCGCGATCGCCAGCACGAAGACGAGCAAAGCGAGCGCATGTCCGACAGCGACTTGCAGCATTATATGCAAGGTCTCGATGTTGCCATCACGCAGGAAGCCACGGTGGCTTTGCGGGCTGAGTTTTTGCGCTATTCCAGTGTGTTTGATACGGGCCGCTCGCGCGATACCATTCGCCAAGCGGTGGCCGATGTCACCCGCCCGCTTATCGAGGACTGGATCAATCGCAATCTGGCGACGATTGCGCGCGAAGTGATTACCGACGCCATTGGCAAAATTTCCGAAGTGCGCCCAAGCGGGACAAAGCGGCCACCACAATAAGCCGCCAAGTAGAAGACAAGAGTAGAGTTGAGTTGAGACGAGGGTGATAGTTTTTGCGTAACCAAAAACCAGCATGGAATAAATTAGGGCGCCTCGCGATTGTCGTGGTTTTGTGCCTCGATGTGTATGCCTGTGGCAACCGCACAACCCGCGATTTGTCGATGAGCGGGGCGGTGCAAAAATTTGACGAACGCCGCGCCGCCATTCGCGCCCAAAACGCAAAACTCGATGCAGAGGCCAATGGCGAAGCGCCGTTTCAAAACCCCATTAAGCCTTTGCCGCCGCGCCGCGAATTATTGCAAGTGCGTGTGCCAGAAACCATTGCGGTTAGCGATATTGTCGATGGCGTTGTGGCCACCAGCATTTCCGGCGCGCTGGTCGGCACGAGCGCGCCAGACGGGCGTGTCAGCCCCAGCGAGCGCACTCTGTCGTCGCAAACCCGCGCGCTCGGCAAACGCATTGAAGTCAGCAAACGCAATCAGCGCGAGCGCCAAGCCACCTATGACCGCGAGAAAAGCCAGCTCGACCAATTGGATATGCGCCATGGCAAAGCGCGCGATTTATTGCTGCAAGAATTTAAACTCTCTTATGAGACCAAATTGCAAGCCATCATCGCCGACCTCGCTACGCAATATAAGGCGGCCCAACCCGCCACTGTTTTGGGGCTGACCGAGAATAATGAATTTGGCGCGCTGGCTTTATTTGGCCGCAATGAATTGGCGCGGCCAGATGAATATGTGTCGCTACAAAAAAGTTTTCTCTTCGTTGGCAATGATGTCACCACGGGCGTTTCCTTGGGGCGGATGGATGCTTTGGCCGAGGAAGTCGGCAGCCGCGCCTTGAGCGTAAACCTTGTAGGGCTGCGCTTGCCGACGGCGCTTAAATCTCTTGCGCGTTCCATCAATATGCAAATTTATCTGTCGCCCCGTGTCGATGCCAATACGAGCCAAGTGAACCTCGATATTTCGCGCGCCGATGCGCTCGATATTTTTGATATCCTAATCGACAACTATGGCCTCGCCATGGCCTATGACCGCAAAATGGGCGTAGCTCGTTTTTACACGGTGGAAGAGTTTAACAGCCGCGTCCAGAATGCTCTGGCGGCGGCGGAAGTGCATAATCGTCGGGCGCGCAATTATCGTAAAATTAGCTCGTTTGAAAATGATAGCGCCGCCATTCGCCAAATCTATCAAGCCTATTTCCAGCACCCAGATGATGCCGGTCGCGCCCGCTCGCTGACCAATGATGCGATTGTCGAAGCCGAGCATTCGCCGCTCATTGGAGCTGCGATTGTCGATTTGAAAACCACGGCGCTGGCCAATGAGCGCCGCCTCGATGCGCTGGATTTAGAGCAATCGCAAGCGCGCCAAACCCAGGCCACCACCACGCAAGTCGCCCGCTTTGCCCTCGATGACATTAATCAGGCCATCGCTTTATTGGTGGCAGATAAGGCAACCAAAACCGCCCTTTTGGCCAGCGTGCAGGCGGCCGATATGGCCAAGGCCGAGAGCGAGGCCAAAATCGCCAGCGCCTCGATGACCTACAAAGCGCCCGGTGCGGTCGCGGCCAAAGCTGACCCCCGCGCGATGACGCCGCGCTTATCTGGCCCCGATGCGGATCAATTGCGCGGTCGTATTATTAGAGATGCGAATTTGAAAACCACCGAGCCGATTTACACCGAGAAATTCACCATCTTCAATAGCGAGGGCGCCAATAGTTGCAACGCAGCAGAAAGCGGCGACCGCACGACGCAGATTAAAACCGAGTTGGAAAACTACTATGGCCAACTCTATCCAGACGGGTTGATTGCGGCCGAGCGTCTGGCCGATATATCGCGCCAGAACAAAGCCGAAGCCGAAGCGGAAGAAGAGACGGGAGAAGAGGCGAGCCTGCCAGAGTCCCTCGAGGGGGAAGTGGCCAGCGATTTGGCGCCAACCGAGGCGCCCGCATCGCCTGCTCCCCCAGAAGCCGCCGCGCCAGACACGCAAACCAGCTTCACCAATGCCAGCTTCACCAATGCCAGCTTTCGCCGCCCGACCGTCACCTCGGTTGCCGATACGGT
>JAQWIP010000158.1 GCA_029248825.1 Alphaproteobacteria bacterium
ATTTACTATATCTCTACTCAGTTGAGCCATGTGATAGCGAAAAGCCCATGGTAATTGCAAGGTTTTTCGTAAAAGCTCAAGAAAAGCAATAGGATATACGATAATGAAACTCTCCACGCGAGGCCGTTATGCCGTTATGGCCATGGCCGATATCGCGCAGCAAGCCGCGCTCAGCGCTTCAGATGGGCAAATGGCGCCACAAATGGCTCCACAAATGCCACCGATGAAACTGGCAGATATTGGTCTGCGGCAGGAGATTTCGCTCGCTTATTTGGAACAGATTTTTGGCGATTTGCGCCGCGCCAATTTAGTAACCAGCCATCGCGGTGCGCATGGCGGCTATACGCTGGCGGCGGCGCCCGAGAGCATTCGCATTGGCGATGTCATTCAGGCCGTCGATGAGCCGGTGGAAGTCACCCGTTGTGGGTCGTCTTCTGGCTGTTTGGCCAAACAAGCGCGCTGCCTGACGCATGATCTATGGGCGCAATTGGGGCAGACGATTTATCAATTTTTAAATTCGATTTCGCTGGCCGATGTGGTCAGCGGCAAAGACCTCTCGACCCTGCCGCATTTGGCGCAACCAACCTTTTTGGTGCAATTGCTCGGGGAGGCAGGCGAATGAGCCGGACGTATCTCGACTATAATGCCACCGCGCCTTTACGCCCTGAAGCGCGCGAGGCTTTGCTGGCGGCGCTGGATATTGGCAATCCGTCTTCGGTGCATTTCGAGGGCCGCCAAGCGCGAGCCTTGGTAGAAACCGCGCGCCAATATATCGCCGAGCTGGTGGTGGCGCATCCGGAAACGGTTATTTTTACCTCGGGCGGCACCGAAGCCTGCAATCTGGCATTGAATTTGCGCCAAGCCCCAGGCGGCAAAATTGGCCGCATTCTGGTCAGTGCGATTGAGCATTCGGCGGTTTTAGAAGCTGCCAAACAAGCTGATTTGCCCATTGAAACCCTTGCTGTCACGGGAGAGGGCGCGCTGGATTTGGCGGCGCTGGAAGCCAGCCTGCAAGAGGAAACGCCGGCTTTGGTTTGCGTGATGCTGGCCAATAATGAGACGGGCGTGGTTCAGCCCATCGCGAAAATTGGCGCCATGGTGAAAGCGCACGGCAGCTTATTGTTTTGCGATGCGGTGCAAGCGGCGGGAAAAACCCCCATCAACATGATTGCCATGAACATAGATGCCTTGAGCGTATCGGGGCATAAACTCGGCGCCCCCATGGGCGTGGGGGCTTTGGTCACGCGCCCAAGCTTGGTGGTGCCGCCGCAATTGATTGGCGGCGGACAAGAACTTGGACGCCGGGCGGGGTCGGAGAATATTTCCGGCATCGCCGCTTTTGCCGCCGCCGCGCGCGCCGCGAAAGAGGGGCTGCAAGCGTTTCAAAATCTTGCCACTCAACGCGATGCGATGGAAGCCGCGCTTTTGGCCGCGCAACCCGAGGTGCAGATTTTGGGGCGCGATGCAGAGCGCTTGGCCAATACCAGTTGCTTTGCGCTGGCGGGCTTGAGCAGCGAGGCTTTGGTCATGGGCTTAGACTTGGATGGCCTGTCGGTCAGTGCGGGTTCGGCTTGCTCCAGCGGCAAGGTGTCGCGCAGTCATGTGCTGGAAGCCATGGGCGTTGCACCCCATATCAATAAGGGTGTGGTGCGCGTCAGCCTCGGGTGGCAAAGCCGAGCGGAAGACACCGATAAATTGGTCGAGGCGTGGGTCAAATTGGCAGCGCGGCTCGACCCGAAACAACGAGACACAGTAACCAAGGCGGCGGAGTAAATCCATGAGCGAAGCGAAAGCAGCGATAGATAAAGAAACCGTAGAGCAGGTCGCTCAATTCGGTGGCGAGCATTATAAATATGGCTTCACCACGCAAGTGGATATGGACCGCGTGGAAAACGGATTGAGCGAAGATATCATCCGCTTTATCTCGGCCAAAAAAGACGAGCCGCAATGGCTGCTCGACTGGCGCCTCGACGCCTATGAGCGCTGGCTGACCATGGAAGAGCCAGAATGGGCGCATGTCGATTATCCCAAAATCGATTATCAAGACCTGTGCTATTACGCAGCACCCAAGTCGATGGAAGATGGCCCCAAGAGCCTCGACGAAGTCGACCCTGAGCTTTTGCGCACATATGAAAAACTGGGCATTCCGCTGGTGGAACAAGAAATGCTGGCGGGCGTGCGCAAAGTCGCCGTCGATGCGGTGTTCGATAGCGTCTCGGTGGGGACGACCTTTCGCGACGAGCTGGCCAAAGAGGGCGTGATTTTCTGCTCGTTCTCGGAAGCCGTAAAAGAGCATCCCGATTTGGTGCAGAAATATCTCGGCTCCGTGGTGCCGAAATCGGATAATTATTTCACCGCCTTGAACTCGGCCGTATTCTCCGATGGCTCCTTTGTTTACATCCCGCCCGGCGTTCGATGCCCGATGGAGCTGTCGACTTATTTCCGCATCAATGAAGCCAATACTGGCCAATTTGAGCGCACGCTGGTGATTGCCGATAAGGGCTCTTATGTCAGTTATTTAGAAGGCTGCACCGCGCCAAAGCGTGATACCGCGCAACTTCACGCTGCAGTGGTCGAAATCATTGTCGAAGAAGATGCA
>JAQWIP010000003.1 GCA_029248825.1 Alphaproteobacteria bacterium
ACCCGAAAATGCTGGCGCTGGCGCAAAATAATGCGGAAGCCAATAAATTAAGCGCGCGGGTTCACTTTAAGCCCGCCGATATTAATGGGCCGTTTAACGACCTGCATTTGGTGGCCAATAGCTATGATGAGGTCATCGCCAATCCGCCGTTTTACAAATTGGGCCATGTGCCAGAACTGGATAATGATATTAAAGCCCGCGCGCTCATCGGCACGGAAGGCACATTGGACACATGGGTAAAATGCGCCGCCGCCCTCGCCAAAGCCAAAGGGCACGTCACTTTTATTCACCGCGCCGATGCTTTGGCGCAGCTGCTCACCGTCATGCAAAAGCGGTTGGGGGGTTTGCATGTGCTGCCGGTTTTGCCCAAACCAGATAAGGCGGCGACGCGGGTGCTCATCCGTGGGCGCCGCGATGCGCGCGCGCCCGTCACGCTTTTGCCGCCCTTGGTGCTGCAAAACCTCGATGGTCAACCCAGCGCCGCTGCAGAAAGCGTCTTGCGACACGGCGCAGCCCTTGCTTTTGCAGGGGCTGGCGGGTAATTATCCTCACATGAAGTTATCTCGCGGAACGGAAAAACCACATGAGTGTCCCCAGTCAAGCTAAAGCGCCCAGCTTTCAAGATCTTATCTTAAACCTGCAACGCTATTGGGCCGACCAAGGCTGTGTGGTGTTGCAGCCCTATGATATGGAAATGGGGGCGGGCACATTTCATCCGGCCACGGTTTTGCGCGCACTGGGCCCCGAGCCTTGGAAGGCCGCCTATGTGCAGCCCTCGCGCCGGCCCACCGATGGCCGTTATGGCGAAAACCCCAATCGGTTTCAGCATTATTATCAGTTTCAAGTGGTGCTAAAGCCCTCGCCAGACAATATCCAAGAGCTTTATTTGGAAAGCCTGAAAGTTCTCGGCATTGACCCGATGCAACATGACATTCGTTTTGTGGAAGACGATTGGGAAAGCCCGACGCTGGGCGCTTGGGGGCTGGGCTGGGAGGTTTGGTGCGATGGCATGGAAATCTCGCAATTTACGTATTTCCAACAAGTCGGCGGCATTGATTGCGAGCTGGTGACGGGCGAGCTGACCTATGGGTTGGAGCGTTTGGCGACTTATGTGCAGGGCATCGACAACGGCTTTGACCTAGATTTCAACGGCAATGGCGTCAGCTATGGCGATGTTTTCCATCGCTCGGAGGTGGAGTTCTCGCATTATAATTTCGAGGCCGCCAACACCGATGTTTTGCTGCGCCATTTCGAAGACGCCGAAGCCGAGTGCTTGCAATTGGTGGCGCGCGGCTTGTCTTTGCCCGCCTATGACCAATGCATGAAAGCGAGCCATAATTTTAATTTACTGGATGCGCGCGGCGTCATTTCGGTGACCGAACGCCAAGCCTATGTCGGCCGCGTGCGCGCCTTGGCCAAAGCGTGTGCCGAGGGTTATTTGGAAAATAAATTACAAGTTAAATCAGGAGCCAGCCATGACTGATTTGCTGCTTGAGCTGTATTCCGAAGAAATTCCTGCTGGCCTACAGGCGGGCGCGGCGGCGCAATTGGAGCGTCATGTTTTGGGCTTTTTGAAAAGCTTCGATGTGGTGCCAAGCGAGGTCAAAACCTATGCGGCGCCGCAACGTTTGGCGCTGTGTGTGGAAGGCCTGCCGCTCCATTTGCCCGACCGCAAAGAAGAGAAAAAAGGCCCACGGGTCGATGCGCCCGAAAAAGCCATCGAAGGTTTTTTGCGTGCCAATCAGCTCGATAGCGTCGAGGCTTTGCAACTGCGTGAAGATAAAAAAGGCGCTTTTTACGTTTTGGAAATCGACGAGCCAGGCCGCCCGTTAGCCGAGGCTTTATCTGGGTTTTTGCCCGATATGATACGCGGGTTTCAGTGGCCAAAATCGATGCGTTGGGGCGATGGAAGCCTGCGCTGGGTGCGCCCTTTGCGCGCCATTCTATGCGTCTTGGATGGTGCCATTGTGCCGTTTGACGTCGATGGCCTGAGCAGCAGCAATACGACTTTCGGCCACCGCTTTATGGCGCCCGAGGCGATGGTGATTTCCCATGCCAAAGATTATCTCGCCCATTTGGAAAAAGCTTTCGTGCTGGCCGATGCGCCAGTGCGCGAAGCCATGGTGATGGAAGGCGCAAGCGGTTTGGCCAAATCTGTCGATTGCACTTTGGTGGAAGATTTAGGCCTGATGCGCGAAACCGCAGGGCTGGTCGAATGGCCCGTGCCTTTGCTGGGTCGTATCGATGCCGAGTTCATGGATGTGCCAGAAGAAGTTTTGGTTTCGGTGATGCGCACGCACCAAAAATATTTCGCGCTTCGCACGGCGGATGGAAACTTGGCGCCGTATTTTATCACCATCTCCAACATAGAGACGCCCGATGAAGGCGCCGCGATTGTGAACGGCAATCAACGCGTGTTGCGCGCGCGCCTATCCGATGGTCGTTTTTTCTGGGATCAAGACCGCAAAGAAACTTTACAAAGTCGTCTGCCCGCGTTGGAAAAAGTCACCTTCCAAGCCAAGCTTGGCACGGTGGCAGAAAAAGCCGAGCGGATTTCTAAATTAGCCGAAGAGCTGGCGCCTGCCCTTAAGGCGGATGCCGAAGTATCGGCGGAAGCGGGACGATTGGCGAAAGCTGATTTGACCTCGGGCATGGTTTACGAATTCCCTGAGCTGCAAGGCATTATGGGCGGTTATTACGCGGCGCATGATGGTTTGGGCGAAGATGTCGCCGCCGCCATTCGCAGCCATTATTCGCCGCAAGGTCCCGACGATGCGATACCCGAAACCGGCGAAGGGCGCGCTGTCGCGCTGGCCGATAAATTGGATACGCTGGCAGGCTTTTGGTCGATTGACGAAAAGCCAACCGGCTCGAAAGACCCATATGCTTTGCGCCGAGCGGCTTTGGGCATTATCCGTATTTTATTGGAAACCAAAACCCGTCTGCCATTGCGGTATCAGTTCGAGGCGGCTTTCGCCCTTTATGGAGCGACGGGCGAGGCACAAGCCAGTCTCGTTGCGGATTTGCTGAGCTTTATCGCCGACCGCTTGAAATCGCATTTGCGCGACCAAGGCGTGCGCCATGATGTGGTCAGCGCCATTTTCGCGCTGGGCAGCGATGATGTGTTTGAAATGGTGCAACGCGCGCAAAGCCTGCAAAGCTTTCTGGCGCAAGAAGATGGCGCCAATTTGCAAGCCGCATTTAATCGCGCCAATGGCATTTGCCAAAAGGCCGAGCATAGCGAGACCCAAGTCGATGCGGCCTTATTGGTGGAGCCAGCCGAGCAAGCACTGTCTGGCGCGATTGCGGGGCTGGCCGATTTGCAGATGGGCGACTTGGCAGGCTATGACGCTTATCTCGATGGGCTAGCGACCTTGCGCGCGCCCGTCGATGCTTTCTTCGAGGCGGTGATGGTCAATGACGAAGACGAAAAAATAAGACATAATCGGCTATCCTTGCTGCAAGCCTTGGTGCATGGGATGCGTCGGGCCGCGGCCTTTGACGTGATTGAATAGGGGAGCCAGATGACAGCGCGCAAACTTGTATATGCATTTGCTGACGGGTTTGCCGATGGCCGTGCCGATATGAGCGCACAGCTCGGCGGCAAAGGCGCGAACTTGGCTGAAATGTGCCTCATGGGGCTGCCCGTCCCGCCTGGCTTTACGCTCACCACCGATGTCTGCACGCATTTTAACGCCCATGACCGCGCCTTTCCGGACGGCTTAAAAACCCAAGTCGAAGCCGCGCTGGCGCGCTTGAGCGACGATATCGGCATGGTGTTTGGCGATGTCAAAAATCCGCTTTTGGTTTCCGTGCGCTCGGGCAGTCGCGCCTCTATGCCCGGCATGATGGACACGGTGTTAAACCTCGGCCTGAATGATGAGACGGTCGAGAGCATGGCCGCCAAAACCGGAGACGCTCGGTTTGCTTGGGACAGCTATCGCCGCTTCCAGCAAATGTATGGCGATGTGGTTATGGGCATCGACCATGATTATTTCGAAGACATTATCGACGATTATAAATTTGAAAATGCGCTGTCGCTGGACGCCGATTTGGGCGCCGATGATTGGCGCGATATTTGCTCTCGTTTCGGCGAGATGATGGAGCAAGAAGCGGGGCATCCGTTTCCCCAAGATGTGCATGCCCAACTTTGGGGCGCCATCCGCGCGGTCTTCGATAGTTGGAACAATCGCCGCGCGCAGACCTACCGAAAGCTGCATGATATTCCCGACGATTGGGGAACCGCGGTGAATGTGCAATCCATGGTGTTCGGCAATCTCGGCCAAACCAGCGCGACGGGCGTGGCCTTTACGCGCAATCCCTCGACCGGCGTCAAAGAGCTTTACGGCGAATATCTCATTAACGCGCAAGGCGAGGATGTGGTGTCGGGCATTCACACGCCGCTATATCTCACCCAGACCGCGCGCGAGGCGGCTGGCACGCCTGATTTATCGTTAGAAGAAGCCATGCCCGATGCCTATGGCGATTTGGTGGACTTGTTCGCGCAGCTTGAGACCCATTTTTGCGATATGCAGGATGTGGAATTTACCATTCAAAATGGCCGCCTATTTGTTTTGCAAACCCGAAGCGGCAAACGCACGGTGATGGCCGGATTGAAAATCGCCGTCGATATGGTGGCCGAAGGGGTCATCGACGAAGAAGCGGCGGTGCTGCGCGTCGAGCCAGAGGCTTTGGAGCAATTATTGCACCCGACACTGGACCCAAGAGCCAAAGTGACGGTTTTGACCAAAGGCCTGCCGGCCTCGCCGGGGGCGGCCAGTGGCAAAATTATTTTCTCCGCCGACCGCGCCGAAGCGCTAGCGGGGCAGGGCGAAAAATTGGTTTTGGTACGAATGGAAACCAGCCCCGAAGACATTCACGGCATGTATGCGGCGCAAGCGGTTTTGACCTCGCGCGGCGGCATGACCAGCCACGCCGCCGTGGTGGCGCGGGGGCTGGGTCGGCCTTGCGTTTCGGGCGCAGGGCAATTGATTATCGATTATGACACGCAAACCGCGCGCATCGGCCAAGGCGAGGGCGCGGTGGAATTGGCCGAGGGTGATGTGATTACCGTCGACGGCACGTCTGGCCGCGTGATGGCTGGCGAAGTGGCCACTTTGGAGCCAGAGTTAAGCGGCGATTTCGCCAAGCTGATGGGCTGGGCCGATGCGGCCGCGCGGATGAAAGTGCGCACCAATGCCGAGACCGTGGCCGAGGCCGAACGGGCGCGCAAATTTGGCGCCCAAGGCATTGGCCTGTGTCGCACAGAACATATGTTCTTCGACGCGCAGCGGATTTTCCAAGTGCGGCAAATGATTTTGGCGCAAGACGCCGAACACCGCCAAAGCGCGCTGGAGGTTTTGGAGCCAGAGCAGCGCGCCGATTTTGTCAATCTGTTCAAAATCATGGACGGCCTACCCGTCACCATTCGCTTGCTCGACCCACCTTTGCATGAATTTTTGCCGACCCTCGACGATAATGTCGATGCTTTGGCCGAGGCCTTAGACCAAAGCCCGAAAGCCTTGCGCGCCACCATCACGGCCATGGCCGAAAGCAATCCGATGTTGGGCCATCGCGGTAGCCGTCTGGCGATTACCACGCCCGATATTTACGCCATGCAATTGCGCGCGATTTTCGGCGCCATGAAAGACGCAGGCACACATGGGCCAGTGGAGATTATGTTCCCGCTGATTGCCGAGCCGCGCGAATTGGCCGCCATGGTGGCGATGGTGCCAGAGATTGCCGCGCCCTTTGGCATCGCCGAGAGCGCCTATCACTTAGGCACGATGATTGAAGTGCCGCGCGCCGCGCTTTTGGCCGATGAATTGGCCGCGCAAGTCGAGTTTTTCTCGTTTGGAACCAATGACTTAACGCAGACCACCTTTGGCCTTTCGCGCGATGATGCCGGCGGATTTTTGCCCCATTATGTCGCCAAAGGCCTATTGCCGAGCGACCCATTTGCGAAGCTCGATGCCAGCGGCGTCGGCGCGCTGATGGCCATGGCGATTGAAAAATCCCGCAGCGCGCGCGCCGATATTAAATTAGGTATTTGCGGCGAACATGGCGGCGACCCCAGCAGCATTGGCCTATGCGAGGCGATGGGCATGGACTATGTGTCTTGCTCGCCGTTCCGCGTGCCGATTGCGCGTTTGGCGGCGGCGCAAAGTGCCATACGCGCGCGCGATAAATCTTAAGGTTTTAGGAAATATCGATGTCGAGGCCGAGGTCGAGCGTTGCGGCCGAATGGGTAATCGCGCCGACCGAAATATAATCCACGCCGCTCTCGGCAATTGCCACCACTGTGGCTTCGGATACGCGCCCTGAAGCTTCCAAAACCGCGCGGCCATTGGTGTGTTTCACGGCTTCTGCCAATTGCTCGGGCGCCATATTATCGAGCAAGATAATGCGCGCTTCGGCGGCCAGCGCTTCGTCTAATTGCTCCAGCGTATCGACTTCAATCTCAATGGCCACCATGTGACCCGCGCCATGTTGCGCCGCTTTCAAGGCGGGGGTAATGCCGCCCGCCACCGCGATGTGATTGTCTTTAATCATAATCGCATCGTCCAAGCCAAACCGATGATTGGCGCCACCGCCAGCGCGCACGGCGTATTTTTCGACGGCGCGCAGGCCTGGCGTGGTTTTTCTTGTGTCGCAAATTTGCGCTTTCGTATGCGCCACCAACCCCACCAAATGCGCGGTCTTGCTGGCAATGCCCGACATATGGCCAAGATAGTTGAGCGCCACACGCTCGGCCGCCAATAGCGCGCGCGCCGAGCCCTCGATGGTCGCCACATCGTCGCCAGGCGCCAATGGGTCGCCGTCTTGTTTATGGCGGGTCACGCGAAGGCTGCTTTGATTGGCGCTAAAGGCGGCGTCAACCAAATCCAATCCGGCCAGAATGCCAGCTTCGCGCGCGCGAATGACAGCATGGGCTTTGGCCGAGGCGGGGATGACATTTTGCGAGGTGATATCGCCAGTGCGTCCCCAGTCTTCGGCGAGCGCCGCTTGCACGAGCGTTTCGACCGTCAAGGCAGGCAAGGGTGGCAGGTCTGTATCAAGAGTTGGCACGGCTGGTCCTAACTAGCGTTTGTCAAAGCGGGGGTGGCCAAAGCGGGGTTGGCTTCGGGTAAAGTTTCGTACAGCGCGTCGAGTTCGGCCATGGTTAATTGGCTGTGGTCGGCTTGCGGTTTGGGGGTCGGGAAATCGGTTCTGAAATGACCGCCACGGCTTTCCTCGCGGCGCAAAGCGGCCATGGTGATAAATTGCGCGGCCAGTACCATATTGGCAAAAGGTGCCATGCCACCTGCCGCGCGTTGCAGGCGTTTTAATTCGTGCAGCGTATGCACCAGCCCATCGGCGTGGCGCAAAACCCCAACATGGCGGCTCATCAGCCCGCGCAATTTTTCGGTGTCGGGGGCGAGCTCAATGGCGCTGGCATCGATGCGCGTTTCGGGTGGCGCCGGGCGCGCGCGGCTCGAGGTTGGCACCAGGTTGTTAATGTCTTGTGCAATGCGCGCGCCAAAGACGATGGCTTCCAGCAAAGAATTACTGGCCAAGCGATTGGCGCCATGCAGCCCCGTGGCGGCCACTTCGCCGCACGCCCAAAGGCCGGGCAGGCTCGAGCGGCCATGGGTGTCGGTGCGAATGCCGCCCATATGAAAATGCGTGGCAGGCGCGACCGGCAGTAAGTGGGTGGTTGGGTCAATGCCCGCTTTTTTGCAATTCTCGGCCACGGTGGGAAACCGCGCGTCGAGATTTGCCGCCAATCCATTGGGGCGCAAATCCAGCCCGACGGATCCGGTTTTTACAATCTGGTCAAACACCGCGCGCGCCACAATATCGCGCGGCGCCAATTCGGCGTTTTCATGCACGCCAGTCATAAAGCGCTCGCCCTTGGCATTGATTAACTTGGCGCCTTCGCCGCGCAAAGCCTCGGTGGCCAGCGGTGCGGGGTCGCCCATGCCGGTCAGCGCGGTGGGGTGAAATTGCACAAATTCGCTATCTCTGACTTGCGCGCCCGCGCGCGCCGCCATCGCCAAAGCCTCGCCATTGGCGCCCACCGGATTGGTGGTGACGCCGTAAAGATAGCCAATGCCGCCGGTCGCCAAAATAGTGGCGCGGGCGCGAATGAGCAGCGGCCCAGACAGCGAGCTGGTTTGCGCGGGACGGGCAAATACGCCGACCACGCGACCCTCTTCGACAGCCAATTCATAGGCCGCATAGCCTTCCATAAAGTCGATGGAGGGCGAGGCGTCGGCGCGCTTGATGAGGGTTTTCATAATCTCGCGGCCAGCTTGGTCGCCGCGCACGCCGATGATGCGATTATGGCTATGCGCCGCTTCGCGCCCCAAAGCTAAATCGCCATCGCCATTACGGTCGAATGGCACGCCGAGGGCGGAGAGGTCGTCGATGCGCGCGCTGGCTTCTTCGGCCACCAATTGCGCGACCGCTTCATTGACCAGCCCTGCGCCCGCTTGCAGCGTGTCTTTTTTGTGATTATCGGTATGGTCATCGGGGCCAATGGCGGCGGCAATACCGCCTTGCGCCCATTGGCTGGCCGAGCCGCTTTTGCGTTTTCCGGCGGCCATAACCGTGACCGGACGCGGCGCTAATTTCAGCGCCGTGAACAATCCGGCCAGGCCTGCGCCAATGACCAGCACATCCCCGACATCAATAATATTGGCGCTGGGCTGGCTCATCGGATTATCGGCTAAGCTCAATCATCCGCTCGACAGCGGCGCGTGCCTTGCTGGAAATCGCGGCATCGACGGTAATTTCCGTGCGATTAAAGGCCAGCGCTTCCAAGATTTTGGGCAGGGTGATTTGCTTCATATGCGGGCAGAGGTTGCACGGGCGCACGAAATTCACATTGGGGTTTTCCACCGCCACATTATCGCTCATCGAGCATTCGGTCACCATCATCACGCGGTCGGGCTGATTGTCGGTTACCCATTTAATCATCGCCGAGGTGGAGCCAGAAAAATCGGCCTCATCCAGCACATCGGGTTTGCATTCGGGATGCGCGATGATGCGCAAGCCCGGATCATCGGTTCGATATTGCTGCAATTCTTCGGCCGTGAACTGCTCATGCACTTCGCAGCGACCTTTCCAAGCAATCACTTCGACGTCGGCTTCGCGGGCAATATTTTGCGCCAGATATTCATCGGGAATACACAACACGCGGTCGCTGCCCATGCCGTTAACAATTTTCACCGCATTCGACGAAGTGCAGCACACATCGCTCTCAGCTTTCACCGCCGCCGAGGTGTTGACATAAGTGACAATCGGCACGCCCGGGTAGGCCTCGCGCAGGGCGCGAACATCTTTGGCGGTAATGCTATCGGCCAGCGAGCAGCCCGCGCCCATGTCGGGTATCAGCACGGTTTTTTCGGGGTTCAGCAATTTCGAGGTCTCGGCCATGAAATGCACCCCGCATTGCACAATCACATCGCCCTCGGCTTTGGCCGCTTCAATGGCCAATTGCAGGCTGTCGCCCACCACATCGGCAACGCCGTGAAAAATTTCAGGGGTCTGATAATTATGCGCCAAAATCACCGCGTTGCGCTCGCGCTTTAAATCGTTGATGGCTTGAATATAGGGTGCGAAAAACGGCCACTCAACCGAGGGGATAACCGATTTAACGCGCTCGTAAAGCGGCGCCATATCGCGCGCCATGCCATCGCTATAGGCAATGTCCATCTCTTGCAAAATCCGCGCGCCAGTCTGTCCGGGAAGAGCGGTTTTTGCTTCGGTAAGTAGCGCGTCGCTTAAGATAGCCATGCTGGAGCCTTTATATCTGGATGTGTGTTTATTTATACTCAAATTGAGCATAAATGGTATCTTATAATATGAACCTCTGAGCCGCAAAAGCAAGCAGAATTAGAAAAAACCAAGGGATTTGGGTTTGGGGTTATTTGCTATTGGGCTTGGCGCGTCCGGCGGAAACGCGCAAACCCGACAGTGGGCGTTCGGTGCGTTCATTATGGCGCAGGCGAAACACTTCGGCGGGGCGTCCGCGGGCGCGTTGGGTGCGTCCGGTGGAGATGAGAAACCCAGATTTTTCCACCAAACGGCGGAAGTTTTGCTGATGTAAATTAACCCCCATCACCATTTCTGTGGTGCTTTGCAACGCCCGCAAAGTAAAGCCTGCTGGCATGAGATCAAAAATAACTGGCCGATATTTCAACTTGCTGCGCAAACGCCCCAAGGCCGTCGCCAAAATACGCCGATGGTCGAGATGCAGCGCCAAGCCCAAAGCGGGTTTGGGGCGTTGGCGACCTTGCTTGCCTTGGTCAATCAGGGCTTCTTCCACGAGGGCGGCTTCGTAAAGTAATTCATAGCGCTCGAGAACAAATTCCTCGTCCCATTGCGCGCCCTCTCGGCCAAAGGCGAGTCGCACGCGGTCGGCGGCTTGGGCATCTTTTTCAAGCCATTTATCGAGGGCAGGCAAAATCTGCGCGTCCAGAAGTTCCGGCCGACCTTGGCGCCAATCCTCCCACGGAAAAAACGCATAGAGGTCTTGCCAATCGCCATCCTCGCTGGCGGCCTCGGGCGGGGTTTTGTCTGGCTCGCGGGTTCGGGTTAGCGCGAGATAGCCGACGGAGACAATATGCGCCGCCTCCCCAGACGCGTGGCGGCCTTGGTCGGCGAAGGTATAAAGCTGTTCGACATGAGCCAAATCGACGCCCACTTGCTCGCGTACCCAATGGCGCAAGCCGATTTCCATGGTGCGATGTTGGTCGGGCATGAAGGGGCCAAATGGCAGGCGTTTGGCTTGCGTCGCGCTGGACTCGCCGACGAGGCGGCACTGCAGGCGCTCGTCATGCTGGCGCAAAATAGCGGTCGAAAGATCGATGAGAATTTCACTGGGGTTTGCGCTCATGGCGCTAGTTTAAGGCCGCGTTTCGATTTCCCCAAGCGGCAAATTATCCGGCGCGGCGAACAATCACACTGCCAGCCGAATAGCCAGCGCCAAAACTGCAAATCACGCCCGTCTCGCCGGCTTTAAAATCTTGCTTATATTTATGAAAGGCGATGATGGAACCGGCCGAACTCGTATTGGCATATTCATCCAGAACCGTGGGTTGCTGGTCGAACTCGGGAACATAGCCCAGTACTTTTTTGGCAATGAACTCATTCATATTGCGATTGGCTTGGTGCAGCCACATGCGGCGCAGGCCATCGGCTTGCATATTATTATCGGCCAGATGCTCGGTAATCATTTTGGCCACCAAAGGGGCCACTTCGCGGAAAACTTTTCGGCCATTCTGGATGAATAATTTGTCTTTATCATCGCGCGCATGTTCGGCGGTGCGGTTTAAAAATCCGAAATTATTACGAATATTATTGGAAAACTCGGAGTAGAGCCTCGTGTCGACCACTTCAAAGCCAGATTTATTGTTGGCAATGTCGCTGTCTTCCAAAATCACTGCGGTGCAGACGTCACCAAAAATAAAATGGCTATCGCGCTCGCGGAAGTTCAGGTGACCCGAACAAATTTCAGGATTGACCATAAGCACACGTTTGGCCGAGCCAGAGCGCACCATATCGCGCGCCATTTGAATGCCGAAAGTGGCGGAGGAACAAGCCACATTCATATCGAAGGCAAACCCCTCGATGCCCAACAGGGTTTGCACTTCAATCGAAATCGCTGGATAGGCGCGCTGTAAATTGGAGCAAGCCACAATCACGGCGTCAATGTCGCTGGCCTCAATGCCGGCTTCTTCCAAGGCTTGATGGGTGGCTTTGATAGCCATTTCGGCTTGAATGCTTGGCTCTTCATTGGGGCGTTCGTCTAGCTGCGGCACCATGATATCCGGGTCTAAGACGCCGGTTTTATTTATCACATAGCGGCTTTTAATGCCCGAAGCTTTTTCAATGAATTCGCTGCTTCCTGGCGCCAACGCCTCCAGCTCGCCGCTCTCAATGGCGGCGGCGTTCTCGGCGTTAAATTTTTCGACGTAGATATTAAAGCTGGCGACAAGTTCGTCGTTGCTAATTGCATGTTCGGGCGTGAATAACCCAGTTCCAGTAACAACAACTTGTTTCATAACATACTCCCAAAATCTGCTTGAGCTTACCATATCGATTTCGTTTGGCCACAAGCTGCACGCGGTGTGGCCTTCACATTGCGTAACATTTTATTACGAATGGTCTGCGTCGTCGGTGGCGGTAAACACGCCGCCAGAAATCGTCACATCTTGCCCGTCGCAAGTGAGCGGCTCGTGGCGCGCGTCTTCGCGAATAAGCGCAATGGCATGAACGCCATAAGCGGCGACAATCTCGCCGCACACGCGCTCGCCATGGTTAATTTCACACCCCCCTTGCGGTGCGGTTTGCGCGAAAGTCACAGCATGGATTTTGCGTTTCAATTGACCCTTGCGATGCACGCGCGAGGTCACTTCTTGGCCGATGAAACAGCCTTTTTGAAAATCGACACCGTGGATTTGAGCCAATCCATAATCCAGCGGAAACACGCTGCCTGGCACCATCTCAAGGGCGCCTTGGGCGACCCCCAAGCGAATGCGGTTTTCGTGCCAAGCCTCGAGCGCGGCTTCGGGCAAACCATTCGAGGTTGGCGTGTCCATTAGGGCGCGCAAGCCCAGCCCTTCGTGGCGCGGGTCTTGCACAAACCCTGCGGTGGGCGGGCAGGCAAATCCGTCTTCTTGCCAAAGCGACACGACGCGCAGGCGCGTTTGCGTGAGGCTTACCTCGGCGCGCAATTTATACAGAGATAGTTTTTTAAACAGAGCATCGGCTTGGCTGGCATCGCCATCGATCAATAAGGCGTCGCGTTCGGCATAGATTAAAAACTCGTGCAGCAGCTTGCCTTGCGGGGTCAGCAAGGCGGCCATGACGCACGCGCCTTCGGGCAAATCGGCAATGTTTTGCGTCACCAGATTTTGCAGAAAATCCACTCGGTCGGCACCGCTAATTTGCAGCACGCGGCGATCGCTCAATTCGGTTTGAAAAATACTCATGCTTGACATGTGCGCTTTTTGTGCGCATTTTTCAAGCCTATTGCCTGAAATCACAAAACCGTTTGGCATCTGGTCTGACCAGCCGAGGTGGCCTATAGTCAACCCTATGTCGCTGCGCAAAAACCTCCTTATGGTTCCTCCCAATCGGCTCGACGCGTTTACCGCGACGGGGGTGCTGGCGGATATGTTGCAGGCCGAGCCCTCGATGGAAGTGGAGATTATCTGCCGCGAAAGCGATGTGGTCTATTTCGAACATGCGCCAGGTCGCTTGCATTTTCTCACCCATGCCCAAGACAGGCCGCCGCGGTTTTCTCTCTTGCTGCAAACTCTGGGTCGCAATTGGCACCGCATTGTTTCGCTCACGCAATGGCGTTTGCCGTTTCTGCTCTGGGCGCAACATCGCCATAATTTCCGATTTTCTTCTGGCGCCTATGCTTTGCCATCGCTGTTTCGCCCCGAGCGCGCGACGCCGCCGCATATTTGGGCGCCCGAGAAAACCCATATTCCTCTGCCCGAAACGCTGACGTCGCAAACGCCTTTGCTGGTTTTCGCGACGCAAGAAAGCGGGCGCGCCGATTGGGATTGGCGCCATTATGCCGAGCTGGCTTGGCGGTTGGCGGATGGCATCGTGGCGTTGCAAAAAGCGCATATTGTGGTTTTGAGCCAAGCCGATTGCGCGGTGGCACAGGGGCTGAAGGATAATCTTCCGGCCGGACAAATTACGCATTTGCCAGATTTATCTTACGCCAAAACCGCCGCCCTATTGCGCCGTGCCAGACTGGTTTTAGGCACCGATAGGCTGGTTGCGCGCATGGCGCCCTATGCGTCTTCGGCCTTGGTGTTGCGCCTCGACCGCGCCGAAACGAGCGAAACCGGACGCCCCTATGGGCTTTACACTGGCCATGACGCAGGCCAAGTGGCAAGCTATATCGGGGGTGCTTTGCCACAGGTTGTGCCGCAAAAAACCCCAACTCAAGAAACGACACAAGCTGAGAATATTGCTACTGTCGCCACAAGCCAGAGCGCCCAAACCAAAGCCGAACTCAAGGCGCTGGCCGAACAAATAAATAGGATAAACCATGACCGCTGAACCATATGATCTTCTCGTTAAAAACGGCTCTGTCGCTTTTCCAGACGGCACGCAAGAAACCTCTATCGCGCTGAAAGACGGGCGCTTCGCCGAGATTGGCGAGATTGACGAAAGCCGCGCCAAACAGGTTTTGGACGCCAAAGGGCTGACCGTTTTGCCAGGCGTCATCGACACGCAAGTGCATTTTCGCGAGCCCGGCAATGAACATAAAGAAGACCTACAATCCGGCTCGCTGGCCGCCGTTATGGGCGGCGTGACCGCGCTGTTTGAAATGCCCAACACCAAGCCCCCCACCACCACGGCCGAAGCGATTGCCGATAAAGTGGCGCGCGGGCGCAATCGGATGCATTGCGATTTCGCTTTCTACGTCGGCGGCACGCACGAGAACGCCAGCCAATTGCCCGAGTTGGAAAAACAAGAAGGCGTCTGCGGCGTGAAAGTTTTCATGGGCTCCTCAACCGGCAATCTATTGGTCGCCGATGATGATGGCGTGGCCGATATTTTGAAACACATCACGCGCCGCGCCGCGTTTCATAGTGAAGACGAGTTTCGTCTGCGCGAGCGGCGCCCGCTGGCCTTGACCGGAAAAGTGGAAACCCATGCGGTTTGGCGCGATGAAGAAGTCGCCATTTCCTCGACGCGGCGACTGGTGAAATTGGCACGCGCGGCCAATAAACACATTCATGTGCTGCATATTTCTACCGAAGAAGAGATGCAAATTCTGGCCGCGAATCGCGACATCGTCTCGGTGGAAGTGCTGCCACAACATCTCACGCTGGCGGCGCCCGAGTGCTATGAGACGCTTGGCACTTTCGCGCAAATGAACCCGCCCATTCGCGGCAAACGCCATCGCGCCGCTTTGTGGAAAGCGCTGGAGCAGGGCATTGTCGACCTCATTGGCTCTGACCATGCGCCGCATACGCGCGAAGAAAAAGCCGATGCCTATCCCCATTCCCCCGCTGGCATGCCAGGAGTGCAAACGCTTTTGCCGCTGATGCTGGACCATATGAATGACGGCAAATTATCGCTGCAAAAGCTGGTGCAATTGACCAGTTTGAACGCGAAGACATTATTTAAACTGCAAGACAAAGGCGAAATTTGCGTGGGCGGACATGCCGATTTGACTTTCGTCGACTTGAACCGCACCGAAACCGTGACCGAGGACTGGATTGCCTCGCGCGTGGGGTGGTCGCCGTTTACGGGCATGGCCTTGAAAGGCTGGCCAGTCGGCACGATGATACGCGGGGAAAAAGTCATGTGGGAAAATCAATTGGTGACGCCCGAGACGGGTCAGCCCATTCGCTTCGATATTTAAGTTTATAATTTTAACCTTCGTTAGGAGAAAACGATGAGTGGTACTTTTCGCGCGCTGCGCTTGAACAAAACAGATGATGGACAATCGCATGAGATTGTTGAGCTGACCGAAAATGATTTGATGGAAGGCGATGTGACCGTTGCGGTGTCGCATTCGACGTTGAATTATAAAGATGGTCTGGCGCTCACAGGCGCCTCGCCCGTGGTGCGCGTCTGGCCGATTGTGCCAGGTATTGATTTCGCAGGCGTGGTGGAAAGCTCCAACCATGCGGGCTTTCAGCCGGGCGACAATGTTATTTTAAACGGCTTTGGCGTCGGGGAAACGCATTTTGGCGGCTATGCTGGCAAGGCGCGCGTGAACGGCGATTGGCTGATAAAACGCCCCGATGCTATTTCGCCAGCGCGCGCGATGGCCATCGGCACGGCAGGCTATACGGCCATGTTATGCGTCATGGCCTTGATGGATACGCCAACCGATGCCGGCGAAATTCTGGTGACGGGCGCGGCTGGCGGCGTCGGCTCGGTGGCTTTGGCGCTCTTGTCGAAGCTTGGCTATCAGACTGTGGCCTCGACGGGTCGTCTCGAAGAGACCGATTATCTCATGGGGTTGGGCGCCTCGCGGGTGATTGATCGTGCCACTTTGTCGGAAAAAGGTCGCCCGCTCGACCGCGAAAATTGGGCAGGCGTGGTTGATGCCGTGGGCAGCCACACATTGGCCAATGCGATTGCACAAACCAAATATGGCGGCACGGTCGCGGCCTGTGGTCTGGCGCAAGGCGCAGATTTACCCGCCACGGTGATGCCGTTTATTTTGCGCGGCGTTACCTTGCGCGGCATTGATAGCGTGATGGCGCCACTGGCGCTTCGCACACGCGCTTGGGCGCTTTTGGCCGAGCATTTGGACATGGATAAATTGGATGCCATGAGCTCGACCGCCAAGCTGGAAGATCTGCCTGAATTG
>JAQWIP010000008.1 GCA_029248825.1 Alphaproteobacteria bacterium
AAGAAGACGCTGTCTATGACCAGTTCGATGCGGAAGGCTTTATTAAGCTCAACGCGCTGCGGTTGAAACTGCTTGGACGGCGCAAATAAAGCTTACAGCTTGCGCTCGTCAAATCCATTTTGACGGCAAAAAGCGGTCAGCGTATTTTTCAACAAACAGGCAATCGTCATCGGCCCCACGCCGCCCGGCACGGGAGTGATATGCGCGGCATTTTCGCTTGCCTCGGCAAAAGCCACATCGCCCACCAAACAGGTTTTGCCCTCGCCGCGTTCGGGCGCATCGATGCGATTAATGCCCACATCAATCACACAAGCACCCGGCTTGACCCAATCGCCTTTGACCATTTCGGCTATGCCCACAGCCGCCACCAGAATATCCGCGCGGCGGCAAATGGCGGGCAAATCTTGGCTGCGCGAATGCGCCATGGTGACAGTGCAGTTTTCTTTCAGCAATAGCTGCGCAACAGGTTTGCCGACCAAATTCGAACGCCCGATTACCACCGCATGTTTGCCCGTCAAATCGCCCAAAGTCTCTTTCGCCAAAATAACGCTGCCCAAAGGCGTGCAAGGGGTCAGCGCCTCTAGCCCCGAAACCAAACGGCCTGCGTTTAGCGGGTTCAGACCATCGACATCTTTATCGGGGTGGATGGTATCGATAATGGCTTGTTGCGAGATTTGGCTCGGCACGGGAAATTGCACCAAAATACCGTTCACCTGCGGGTCGGCGTTTAGCTCGCGGACTTTCTCGAGCAAGGCGTCTTGGCCGGTATCGCCCGCCATTTTAAATTCCAGCGACACCATGCCCGCCTCTTTGGTGGCAATGCCTTTATTGCGAACATAGACTTGCGAGGCGGGGTCTTCGCCCACTTGCACCACGGCCAGACCTGGCACTTTTGCGTGCGCGGCTTTCAACTCGGCCACCGCCGTGGCGATGCGCGCGCGCAAAGCGGCGCCAATTTCTTTGCCGTCGATGCGTTGGCTATCCACAGCCATCAGTAGCCTCCCATGCCAGAGCTGGCGAGAGGCCCAAGGATTTCCCACATCAGATTGCGCAAAAACATCAGCCCAAAAATCAAAATAATCGGCGAGAGATCCAACCCGCCCATATCGGGCAGGAAGCGGCGGATGCGACGATAGGCTGGCTCGGTCAATCGATTGAGCGCATCGCCAAATAAAAACACATATCGATTGCGCAAATTCACCACATCAAAAGCCACCAACCAAGACAGCACGGCCGAGGCGATGATAATCCAAATGTAAAACTCAACGAGCTGACTGATGAGCGTCAGTAACGCGACCATAAGGGTCTCCTGGGTAAAAGAGCGAAGCCGAATTCAGCTAAACCTTGGCTGTCTAGATAATAGACGTGCCGTCTTTCTTCATATAAATCGACGTGCGGGGTTTTTCCATTAATTTGCGAACCATGGGCTCAAAGGCCTCTAGCGGCATCGATTCATACTCGGGGTCGAAGCTCGACTGGTCGTAGAGATGGCAGAACTGAGCGGTATATTCAAAATGCTCATGTTCGCGAAACGCATCGCGGGCATCGCGGTCGAGGCCGATGTGGTGGAAGAAATAATAGCCTTGAAAAACCGCATGGTTTTGCAGCATGAAATAATTTTGCTCGCTGATGAACGGCTTGAGAATCGTCGCCGCCAGCTCGGCATGGTTAAAGCTGCCCAAGAGGTCGCCAATATCGTGCAAGAGTGCGCACACAACATATTCGTCATCGCGGCCATCTTTATGGGCGCGCGTGGCGGTTTGCAAAGAATGCTCATAGCGGTCGACAGCGAAACCGCCAAAATCGCCTTGCAGCATTTTCAAATGATTCATGACCCGATCGGGCAGGGTTTTCGAGAACTCCCCAAAAGCCTTTGAAATCTTTTGGTAATCTTCTTCTGTGCCATCTACCATGGCGCTGAAACCCGCCTGGCCTGAAGTCATATCTGTTTTATCATCAAGCATAAAAACCTCCGTAAAATATGCCTGATTGTGCCTAACCAAAAGCCATTTGGCAATTGCCATTTTCAACAGGCGGGTTAGGGTGTGGCAAGCAAACGGGAGATGACTATGCTTAGCTATGTAACACTTGGAACCAATGATATTGAGAAAGCTCGCGCTTTCTATCAGCCCCTGTTTGAAGCCATGGGTGGCAAAGAATTATTCGACAATGGACGGCTGTATTTTTACGGCACGGATATGGCCAATCCGATGATTGCCGTCGGTGGACCGTATAACGAAGAAACCGCGACCAACGGCAATGGAACGATGGTTGCCATCCAAGGTGGCGACCCAGAAAACATCGACCGCCTCTACGCCAAAGCCATGGAATTGGGCGCCACCGATGAAGGCGAGCCTGGGCAGCGCATGCCGATTTTCTACGGCGCTTATGTGCGAGACCCCGATGGCAATAAGCTTTGCTTCTGCAAACTTGGCTAAACGGATCTTGAGCCTAATTTAGAGCCGGCCTTAGAAGACGCGATTACCTAGCTGTCTTCTGGGGCCGGCTTATTTGGCGAGGCGTAATTATCCGCCCAAATGCCATGCATTGTGTCATAAAACGCATAGATTTCTGCCATATCGGCCTTTAAATCACCTGTTGGATAGAAAATCTGATCGATGCCCACGCGTCGTGTCTTCGCGTTCACACCCGCTAAAAACACCGGCACATTGGCTGCCAAAGCTATGTGGTAAAAGCCCGTTTTCCAATTCGTGCGCGCACTGCGCGTGCCTTCGGGCGTGACCACCAAATGAAAACTCTCGTTCTCATCAAATTGGCGCGCCAGAGCTTTTACATAATCTTTCGCCGACCGCCGGTCGACAGGAATACCGCCGCAATAGCGCAAAAACCAACCCAGCGGGCCAACAAAAAGCGTGTGTTTAATCAACACGCGCACTTTCAAATTCAGCACAAAGACGAAAGCCAGAAATAAAGCGAAATCCCAATTGCTCGTATGCGGCGCCGCCAAAAGGATGCCCTTTTTCATCGGCGTGGGAACGCTCTGCCCCGGCCGCCAGCCGATGAGCAGCAGGATAAGCCAAGAAATCAGCTTTAAAATGGGGCTTAAAATGGGCGTGGTAAAAATCGTCATTGTGACTTCCTAGCTGATTTTGCGTTTCGGCAGATCGGTGAAATCTGGCTCGCGCTTCTCAGATCGCGCACTCATGGCTTCCATGATTTCTTCCGGATGCAGCATCGAGGCATTCCACAGGCCAATCCAATCGAGGCCTTCTTGCGTGGTATGGTCGCGCGCATAGGTGATGGCGCGTTTGCAGCCATGCACGGCCAAAGGCGCATTGGCCGCAATCTCGCGCGCCACTTCCATGACGCCGTCCAACATGGCCTCATGGCTATCAAACACGCGGTTGACCAAACCAATATTCGCGGCCTCCTCGGCCGGCATACGACGACCCGTATAGGCCAATTCGCGCACCACGCCCTCGGGGATGAGCTTGACCAAACGCGGGAACGTGCCGACATCGGCGGTCATGCCAATTTTGGTTTCATAGATGGTGATGAAAGCATCGCGCGTCGCATAGCGCACATCGCAAGCGGTTACCAAATCAACACCGCCGCCGATGCAGCCGCCTTGGATGGCCACCAAAACGGGCAGGCGCGATTGCTCCAATACCGAGAGACTATCTTGCATGCTTTTGACGGTATCGAGAAACTTCAGGCCTTTTTGCCGCTTGGCATGATGCGCTGGCAATGGCGCCCCCGCAGGTTTTTCATCGCTCGAGCCAAACATAGAGACATCTATGCCGCCGCAAAAATGCGGCCCCGTGGACGACAGAACAATCACGCGGGCTTGCGCTTCGGCATCGATTTTATCGACCACTTGCGGCAGCTCGCGCCAGAAAGCGCGGTTCATATTATTGCGCTTATCGGGGCGGTTCATTTGAATATGGGCAATGCCATCGCTCACGCTTACGTTAAAACATTCATAGGTCATGGGGTATCTCCCTCAAATAAAAGTCAGTGCCAATTGGGCGTCAGATTAAAGATAATGCATCCAGATGCAATGCCTGCCAGCCCGAGCGCTCGGCCATCGTCGCAAACATTTCATCGCCGCGCGGAGTGCGCTCCACCAACATGGCCGAAACCAACGCCATGATAAAACCCGAAAACGCAGCGCGGCGATAATCTTGCCAAGCCTGCTCCAGCGCGTAGCCCTCGGCTTTGGCCCCAAGTTGGGCGTGATAGCGCGCCACCAAAGCCTCTTCCTCGCGCGCGCGCACCGCCGGATCGGCAAGGCTGGTGGACAAGCAATAAGCGATATCATTCATCGGCGCGCCGGCCGAAACCGTCTGCCAATCGAGAATAACCACGCGGCTTTTGGTGTCGGTGAACAGCATATTGTCGAGGCGGAAATCGCCATGCGACAAAACCAGCGGTTCTTCCCAGCCGCGGTTTTCGCCCAGCATATAGGCATCAAACCGCGCCACCAAGGCTTCGCCCATATCCAAAATATCGCCCGACAGGCGCCCCTCATAGCGGGCGCGCCATTCGGGATATATGGCTGGCACGAGCGCAGCCAAAAATGCGCGGCGCTCGTCTTCTTGGCTATAGGTCAGCCATTTGTGTTGGTGCAGGCTCGCATCGCCCCAATGGCTTTGGTGCAAAAGCGCCGCCTCGTTTAACGCCAAGCCAAGCTGCTCGAGCGAACAGCCATCCATTTGCGCAATTTGCGCGGCCGGTGCCATGTCTTCCAATAGTAAAACGCCATCGCCGCTAGCCGCCTCATAGGTCGAGAGATAGGCTTGCGGCGCGCGCGCGCCGCAACTGTCGCCAAAGCGCATATAAAACTGCGTCTCGATTTCATAGAGGTGCATATTGCGCGCCGTCTCGCGACTGGCCGCATCGCCCGCCGGACATTTGGCAATGAGCGAGCTAGGCAAGGCGGTGGCGGCGTCTAGAGGAGGCGATGCCCAATCCAGACCTATCCGATAGCTATCGCCAACCTGCCCGGTGCCAACCGGCTCAAATGTAAACCCCGAAAGCGCCTCGCTAGGCTGGTCGAAAACTTGCGCCAGATAGGCCGCATCGAAGCGCGAGGGATGGTCGCGAAAGCCGCTCATGACATAATACCGTCGAGTAAATCTTGAAAGCCGCTCGGCGCATGCGGCCCAATGAATAATTGCTCGATAACGCCCAAGCCTTCATAGGTTTTGCCGCCTTGGGTGAGGTTTACTTTGGCGAGGGTCTGCACGTGCAGGTTCTCCATTTTTCCCGCCTTGAGCGCCGCTTCCGCTTCGTCCAAAACCATCACATCGTGCGAAACATGGCTTGTGCCA
>JAQWIP010000021.1 GCA_029248825.1 Alphaproteobacteria bacterium
GCATAAAAAGCCACCGGATGATTGGCCTTCAACCAAGCGGTTTGATAGGCAATCAGCGCATAGGCGGCGGCGTGGCTTTTGTTGAAACCATAGCCAGCGAAACTATCGACTTGGTCAAAAATCAGCGCCGCCTGATTGCGGTTTACCTCCAGCTCCACGGCGCCATCGATGAAGCGGGCTTTTTGCGCGGTCATTTCGGCTTGAATTTTCTTGCCCATGGCACGGCGCAGCAAATCCGCCTCGCCGAGCGAATAGCCCGACAGGGTTTGCGCGATTTGCATCACTTGCTCTTGGTAAATCATCACGCCGTAATTCTCTTCCAAAATGGATTTCAGACTATCGTGCATGTAATCGGGTTCCTGCTCGCCCATTTTGCAAGCGATATAGGTGGGAATATTATCCATCGGCCCCGGGCGATAGAGCGCCACGAGGGCGATGATATCTTCAAATTTATCGGGGCGCATTTTGCGCAGCACATCGCGCATGCCCGAGCTTTCCAGCTGAAACACGCCAATCGTATCGCCGCGCCCCAATAGCTCATAGGTCTTTTCATCATCGAGCGGCAGATTGTGAATATCCACCGTGGCGCCCGTGCCTTCAATCAGCTCGACCGCTTTTTCCAAAACTGTCAGCGTCTTCAGGCCGAGAAAGTCAAATTTCACCAGCCCCGCTTTTTCCACCCATTTCATATTGAACTGGGTCACGGGCATGTCAGATTTCGGGTCGCGATACAGCGCCACCAATTCTTGCAGCGGCCGATCGCCAATCACCACGCCCGCCGCATGGGTCGAGGCATGGCGATACAGGCCTTCAAGCTTCAAGCTAATCTCTAATAGCTCCCCCACTTGCGGGTCGCTATCGCGCTCGGCCTGCATGCGCGGCTCTTGCTCAATCGCCTCCGAGAGCGTCACCGGATTGGCCGGATTATTCGGCACTATTTTGGTTAGGCGGTCAATCTGGCCATAGGGCATTTGCAACACGCGCCCGACATCGCGCAACACGGCGCGCGCTTGCAGCTTTCCGAAAGTGATGATTTGCGCCACTTGATCGCGGCCATATTTTTGCTGCACATAGCTAATCACCTCATCGCGGCGCGACTGGCAAAAATCAATATCGAAATCGGGCATGGATACGCGTTCGGGGTTGAGAAAACGCTCGAACAGCAAGTTAAACCGCAAGGGATCCAAATCGGTAATAGTCAGCGCCCAAGCCACCACCGAGCCCGCGCCCGAGCCACGCCCTGGCCCCACGGCGATGTTTTGCGATTTCGACCATTTGATGAAATCCGCCACAATCAAAAAATAACCAGGAAAACCCATATCGCCGATGACTTTCAGCTCGAAATCCAAACGCTCGCGATAAGCCGTTTCTTCGGCGGCGGGGACAATCTGCTTCAAGCGCTCGGTGAGGCCTTCGTAGGCTTGCTTCGATAAGACGTCCAACTCGTCGCCTTCCGCAAAGGCAGGCAAAATGGGCGGATGCTCGGTCGGGCGAAACGCGCACCGCTGAGCAATCTCGACGCTGCTTTCTAAGGCTTCTGGCAAATCGGCGAATAAAGCGCACATTTCCTCGGCTGATTTCAAACGGTGGTCGGGCGTCAAACGCCGCCGATCGGCCTCGTTTAAATAGCGCCCCTCGGCGATGCAAATCAGCGCGTCATGGGCGCGATAGTCTTCGACGGAAGCAAAATAAGCCTGATTGGTAGCCACCAAAGGCAGCTCATGGGCATAGGCAAAATCGATGAGCGCAGCCTCGGTTTCTTCATCTAAAGTATCGGTATAACGTTGAAGCTCTACATAAATATTATCTTTAAAAATATTGATATATTCAGATAATTTATTTTCTGCTTTATCTTTCCGATTGCTGGCCAGCAGCCTATCGATGGGGCCATCGGGGCCACCGGTGAGGCAAATCAGCCCCTCGGCATGGCGCGCCATCAGGCTTTCATCGACGCCTGGCCCCAGCTTGCCCTCGTCTTGCAGGTGGGCGGCGCTAATCAGCGCCATTAAATTATCATAGCCCGCGCGGTTCTTGACCAGTAGCGCGATATCGCCCTCGTCTTCCTCGCCATCGCGCACCCGCAAACTGGCGCCAATGATAGGCTGAAGCCCCAAAGCGGTGGCGGTTTCGGCAAATTCTAGCGCGCCGAATAGATTGTTACGATCGGTCACGGCCAGCGCCGGCATACGCGCGGCCATGGCGGTCTGCGTCAGGGTTTTTACCGGCAGCGCGCCCTCGAGCAACGAATAGGCGCTATGGGAGCGCAGATGAATGAATTTAGGACGCATAAGCTGTACCACGCCCCCTTCTTTCAACTGGTCGTGTGCCGATATCGATGGATGGGATGCTGCTGACATCTACGCCTACATATTACGCTAAACAAATAAACGCCCGAAGCCCTCCCACGCGGGAATCACTCGGACGCTTTTAGTTTAGCGCAAGCACCGCTCCTGTCAGCAAAGGAGCGCGCGCATCGCGCAAATTAAAGGGGATAATTATTAACCCGCCAAAGCTTGGCCGATAGAACCCCACATAACAATCGCTGTGCCCATGGCCAGCAAAGTGCATACACCTAGAATGTCTTCGATTAAATTGCTCATCATTTTTCTCCCTGTTGAAAGCTACATTGTTCCCTTTTTGTTCTTTTGTCAACCCCTCTTGAAAAAGGGCATTCAGCCCCAGATTTCTGGGAGTTCTCGGAAAGGGAAAATTACAGAGTAACGATAAGCCCATCGCGCAAACGCACGATGCGGTCGGCTCTATCGGCCAAGTCCATATCATGGGTGGCCAGCAACACCGAGCTGCCTTGCGCGCGCGCTTCGCTGAGCAATAGGTCGGCGACTTTGTCGCCCGCCGCGCCGTCGAGACTGCCCGTTGGCTCATCGGCCAGCACCAAAGCTGGCGTATTGGTCAGGGCGCGCGCAATGGCAACGCGCTGTTGTTCGCCGCCCGAGAGTTGCGACGGCAAATGACTGGCGCGCTCGGCCAAACCCAATTTCTCGATTAAGGCCGTGGCTTTGGCGATAGCTTGGCGTTTTGCATCGCCTGCCAAACGCGCGGGCATGGCGACATTCTCTAGCGCGGTAAACTCGGGCAGTAGATTGTGGAATTGATAAACAAAGCCGATATGCGCGCGGCGCAGCGCCGTGCGCGCTTTATCCTCGGCATCGGTAACCAGCTGGCCTTTCAGGGTAATACTGCCCTGCTCTGGCTTTTCCAGCAGGCCAGCAATATGCAACAGGCTCGACTTGCCCGAGCCGCTCGGCCCCACCAAAGCCACCACTTCGCCCTCGGCAATCTCTAGCGAGGCGCCTTGCAACACATGCAAAGCCCGCTCGCCTTGCTGGAAGCGTTGGTGAATATCCGTTAGGGCGAAATGGCTACTCATTGCGCAAAGCCTCCACGGGTTCCATCGAGGCGGCGCGCCAAGCGGGGTAAAGCGTCGAAAGGAAAGATAGCGTCAAGGCCATGCCGGTGACTTGCAGCAAATCGCTGGGCAAAATCAAAGCTGGCATACGCTCCAAGAAATACACTTCGGCAGGGAATAAATTCGCCCCCGTCGACCAAATGAGGAATTGGCGAATTTCTTCGATATAGGCGCAAAACAAAGTGCCAAGCCCCACGCCCGCCAGCGTGCCTAAGACGCCAATGCTTGCGCCCGTGATGAAAAACACCCGCAAGATTAGCCCGCGCGAAGCCCCCATAGACCGCAAAACAGCGATATCGCGGCCTTTATCGCGCACCAACATCACCAGACCCGAGATAATATTCAGCGCGGCGACCAGCAAAATCATCGTCAAAATCATAAACATCACATTGCGCTCAACCTCTAGCGCGCCCGCCAGAGTGCTATTGCTCTGCTTCCAGTCGACGACATAATGCCCCTCGCCTGCCAAGGCACGCAATTCGGGCGCGCGCTGGTCAATCGTGTCGGGGTCATCCAGCACGATATCAATCGCGCCTTGGTTTTCGCTAAGGCCAAAAAAAGCCCCGGCCGAACCAATCGGCATGAAGGTGAAATTCAGGTCATATTCGGATAGGCCGATGCGGAAAATCGCCGCCAATTTAAACTGCTTCAACCGAGGCGCCGTGCCAAATGGCGTTATCGTGCCGCGCGGCGAGATAAGCGACACACGGTCGCCAATTTTAAAGCCGTGTCGCTCGGCCAAGCGCACGCCCATAGCCAGCGTGTTGGTTCCGGTTAAATCATCCAAAGAGCCGTCGATAATATTGCCCTGCAAGCTCGGCAATTGCTTCAGCTTCTCGAGCGGCAGCCCCCGCACCAAAACCCCGCGCACGGCCGATCCAGACGACAACATGGCTTGGCCATCCAGCAGTGGCGTGGCGAACACCACCCCCTCGGCGACCTCTAGCTTTTTCACCAAAGCGTCGCGGTCGGTAAATTCGGTTTGATAGGCGCGGATGGTGGCGTGGCCGTTGACGCCCAAAATGCGGTCGAGCAAATCGGCGCGAAAGCCCGTCATCACGGCCATGACGACAATCAAAGTCGCCACGCCCAGCATGATGCCCAAAAACGAAATGCCCGCAATCACCGAGATGAAACTCTCGCGTCGGCGCGAACGCAGATAGCGGACGGCAATTTGCCATTCTAAAACGCCAAAAGCGCGCGTCATGCCGACATCCTGCTTTCCATTTCCAGTCTACTTGGCGCTTTCTGGTGGCGACGACAATAAAGCTATCGCCGCGTCCAGCGCCAAAACGTGTTTCTCTCCGGTGGCTCGATTTTTAATTTCCACTTCGCCACCCTCGGCCCCGCGTGGGCCAATGACCGCCTGCCAAGGCAGACCAATCAAATCCATCGTCGAGAATTTCGCCCCCGCCCGATCGTCTCTATCATCATAAAGAACATCAAGGCCGTTTTGTGACAGCGTCTCGAACAAGCTCTCGCACATGGCATCGCAGCCCTCATGGCCTGGTTTTAAGTTAATCAGCCCAACATGAAACGGCGCCACCGCCCATGGCCAAATAATGCCGTCCTCATCGTGACTGGCTTCAATAATGCCGCCAACCAGACGCGAGACGCCAATGCCGTAAGAGCCGCCATGCACGGGCGTGTCTTTGCCATCGGGGCCAGCCACTTGCGCGTTCATCGCGGTGGAATATTTTTGCCCGAAGTAGAAAATATGCCCCACTTCAATGCCGCGCGCGGTGAGCTGTTTCTCGGCTGGCACTTGCTCGGCGAACATCGCGCTATCGTGCATCTCATCGGAGCGCGCATAATATTGCGTGAAGCTGTCAATGGTCGGTGCTAAATCAGCGTCATAATCAGCCTCCGGCACGGGCAAGTCTAGGATGTCGCTATGGCAGAAAATCTCCGACTCGCCGGTCTCGGCCAGAATGATAAACTCATGGCTCAGCTCGCCGCCAATCGGCCCCGTATCGGCCGCCACTGGCATGGCCTTTAGACCCATACGGCGGAAGCTGCGCAAATAGGCGATGAACATTTTATAGTAAGCGGTGCGCGCCGAAGCCTCATCGATGTCGAAACTATAGCCATCTTTCATCAAAAATTCGCGGCCCCGCATGACGCCGAAACGCGGGCGTATCTCATCGCGGAATTTCCACTGAATATGATAGAGGTTTTTCGGCAAATCCTTATAGCTAACGACATTGTCGCGAAAAATCTGCGTAATCAGTTCTTCATTGGTTGGGCCATATAAAAGGTCACGACCATGGCGGTCGGTGATGCGCAGCATTTCTTTGCCATAGTCTTCATAGCGACCGGACTCGCGCCAGATATCGGCCGATTGCAAGGTCGGCATTAGCATTTCAATGGCGCCTGCCTTGGCTTGCTCGTCGCGCACAATGGCTTCGATTTTGCGCAAAGCCCGCAAGCCCAACGGCAGCCAGCTATAAATCCCCGCCGCGCTCTGGCGCACCATGCCGGCGCGCAACATCAATCGATGCGAAACGATTTGCGCTTCCGATGGGGTCTCCTTGAGGGTCGGGAGAAAATAATTCGACATTCTGTTGGACTGTGAATACATTTGCGTTTCCTTGCGTCTTAACCTAACCTTAAG
>JAQWIP010000038.1 GCA_029248825.1 Alphaproteobacteria bacterium
CCGAGCCTTCCGCCTTATGGCAGCGCCCGTTTGATGGTTTTCTCAATTTCGGCATAAGGCTGATTGCCCTCGAGTTTTTCTCCATTGATGAAGAAAGTCGGGGTCGAGCGCACGCCTAATTCTTCGGCTGCCGCCGATTGCATCCCGCGAATGCCTTCTAGTTTATCGGCGTCTTTCAGGCAGACGACGAAATCAGCTTCCGACAGACCCGCTTGGCGCGCCAATTTTTGCAATTCTTCCATCGCGTTCTCGCTTTGCAGCCAGCTGTTTTGGCGCTTGAACAAAATGTCCAAAAAATGCACCCGCGCTTTTGGCGCAACACATTGAGCCAACATGGCGCCTGCCGTCGCATAAGGGTCGAAGGGGAACGGGCGGAAGTAAATTTTCACCAGACCTTTATCGATATAATCGGCTTTTACTTTGGGCAAAGTCTCGCGGTGGAACTGGCCACAATGCGAGCAAGTGAGCGAGGCGTATTCGACAATCGTCACCGGCGCATCCGCCTTGCCCAGAACAATTTCGCCCAAGGGATTTGGCGTTTCCAGCGCGCCCTTGCCGCTATTGGCGGCCGCCGCCACGGCTTGGGCGGTGGCGCTTAACGCAACCCCATCTTCCACAAGCTCGGTCGCCGGGCCTGTGTTTCTATCGGCGCGCGAGAAAAACACGCCCGCACCCACAAGAATAGCCAGCGCTGCAACAGCGATGATGATTTTATTATTTTGAGACACAAGAACCCCCGAATCGATTAGCTGAGCTTAAGTATATTCCAGCCAAGCGATTCTTGCGCTTTCATTCGCCGCGATACGAAGTGCCCTGTGGAAAACTATTTCCAGATTTTTGGGCTGCCCCTATTTATCTCGCGCCTTGCGCCGCGCCACGCGCGCGCCCAAACGCGCAAGGGCTGCCTTTAGGCGGCTATTGTGAAACTCGCCCAAAGCCGCCTCGGCCGCTTCAATCTCGGTTTCGGCCAAAGGCGTTTGGCGCGCCGCTTGGGCTTTTAAATAATCTAATGGCAAAGGGCCTTGCACAATATTCAGTCGCGCAATCGAGCCGGCGCCATAATGTTGGTTGATCCGCTCCAGAATAAGCGGCGACATATGCTGCACCTCTAAAGCCATCGCGCCCTCGACTTTCACCGTTAGCAAAGCGCCGTGTTCGGTATCTCGGCCATTGCGCGAGATGCGTTCGGGACACGATAGCGCGGCCAATTGTGGGCCGACAATCATCGGCCAATGCGCCAGAATATCAATCTCGCGAAAGCCGCGCCGCTTCAGCGTCGGTGCCACAATGCGTCCCAACACCGAGCCGACCGAGCGGCCTTGATAGCCTCTGGCGGGTTTGGTCTGCGGTATATCGCGCAAAAAAGATAATGGCTTGGGGATGGCTTGCTCCTCGTCTCAATTGCGTTAGCATAACACATATGCCCAGCTCCGCGAACCATCCCACCTCTGCTTTATCGAAATGGCCCACCTCTGCCCTACTGAAATGGTATGACGCTCATGCGCGTGATTTGCCGTGGCGTATTTTGCCATCGGCAGCCAAAGCGGGTCGCACGCCCGACCCCTATCACATTTGGCTATCTGAAATTATGTTGCAGCAAACCAATGTGACGACCGTGCGTCCTTATTATGAAAAATTTCTAACGCTCTTCCCGACCGTGCAGGCGCTGGCCGCCGCGCCCGACACGCAAGTGATGGCCGCTTGGGCGGGCTTGGGCTATTACAGCCGTGCGCGCAATTTATTGAAATGCGCCCGCACGCTGGTGGCCGAATATGGGGGCGAATTTCCAACCACCGTAGACGCTTTATTGGCCTTGCCCGGCATCGGCCCCTATACGGCGGCGGCCATTGTCGCGATTGCCTTCAACCAGCCCGCCGCGCCCGTCGATGGCAATATTGAGCGCGTTCTCTCCAGACTGTATAAATTGCAAACCCCCATGCCGGCCTTGAAAGCGGAAGTAAAACAAGCCAATGCCAAGCTCGTGCCAAAAGACCGGCCCGGTGATTTCGCGCAAGCCATGATGGATTTGGGCGCCACTTTATGCACCCCCAAACGCCCCAATTGCCTCATCTGCCCATGGCGCGAGCCGTGTTTAGCCCGCCAGGCCGGCCTCGAAGAAACCCTGCCCATTCGCGCGCCCAAGAAACCCAAGCCCGAACGCCAAGGGGTCGTCTTTTGGCTGGAAAATGCCAAGGGCCACGTGCTGATGGCGCGCCGCCCCGACAAGGGGCTTTTGGGCGGCATGTTGGTTTTCCCTTCCAAAGGCTGGGATGCGCCCAATGAAAGCCAATTGCCAGAGCTTTTGCCGAGCGCCATGCAAGACCAATGGACGCCGCTCGAAGGCGAGGTGGTGCATGTGTTCACGCATTTTAAATTGACCCTATCGGTGGTCGCCCAAACCGCGCCGAAAGGCTTTCGCGCGCCCAAAGGGTTTCAATGGGTGGCGCCGCAAGACTTCGCGCAAGAGGCTCTGCCCAGCGTGATGACCAAACTCTGGAAAACCGTTTTATTAAAATGAGTTGACCACCAACTCACAGCCAAGTAGCTTGGCCGAGTACAAAATAAAAAATAATAAAAAAGGTATAAAACTATGACGAAACGTTTCGCTATTATTATCGCTGTCTTGCTTGGCATTTATTTGATCATAAATAACTTTCAAAAAGATGACGATACAAGCTCAAGCTCTGACACAATGAACTCTTCCATGAGCACCGACGACATGATGAACGACATGCAAGATGATATGTCGGACGACATGATGGACGACACGGAGACGATGGCCGATGTTCAAATGAGCAGAGAACAAGAAACTCACAAACTATTGGCGGAATTGAAAACCATCCCCGTGAGCGAGTTTGCTGCCAATAAAATGAAATATGAGCGCCTGCTGGAAATGCATCCAGAGAATGCCATGTTTATGCGCAAAGTCGATTTCTACTCGGAAAAACTAGCCGATCAACACTCTGGCTATTAGAAATCAATAAGCTGTAAAATTATGCCGACCCTTCCTTTGTGGGAAGCGGTCGGTATTTTTTCGCTTATTCGGCGTCTCTGACTTTTTGGCGCAGATTATCAATCGGCACTAATTTGTCGCCGTCTTTATAATGCCAATAGGTCCAGCCATTGCAGCTCGGTGCGCCTTGCGCGGCGGCGCCCATTTTATGAATGGAACCAGACGGCGCAGCTTTTTCGCGGCCTAACTTAACCGAGCCATCGGCGCGCACTTTGGCTTTGATTTGCGCTTGTGCCTTTCGCGCTGGGCCGAATAATTGCATGCCCGGTTTTACCAGACCGCGCTCGACCAATGTGCCAAAGGCCACGCGCGGTTGTGATTTCGCGCTTTGGGTCAGTTCCAATTCCCCATCTTCCAAACGCTCGATGCGGCCAATGCGTTGCATGGCGGCTTCGGCGTAATCTGCTTCGGCCTCAATGCCAATGAAGTTGCGCCCTAAACGTTTGGCCACCGCGCCCGTGGTGCCTGTTCCGAAAAACGGATCTAGCACCACATCGTCGACTTGCGTCGAAGCCAAAAGCACGCGGTGCAAAAGGCTTTCTGGTTTTTGCGTTGGGTGTAATTTATGCCCATCGTCGCCTTTCAAGCGTTCGCCGCCATTGCAAATCGGCAGCGTCCAATCAGAGCGCATTTGCACATCATCGTTCAGCGTTTTCATCGCCTGATAATTAAACGTATAGCCCGTGGCATTCTCGTCTGGCGCCGCCCAAATCAGCGTCTCATGCGCATTGGTGAACCGCGTGCCGCGAAAATTCGGCATCGGATTGGTTTTGCGCCAAATAATATCGTTCAAAATCCAATAGCCCAAATCTTGCAAGGCCGAGCCGACGCGGAAAATATTATGGTAGGAGCCAATCACCCAAAGCGTGCCTGTTGGCTTTAAAACGCGCTGTGCCTCGCTCAACCAAGCGCGGGTGAAGGCGTCATAAGCGGCAAAACTGTCGAATTTATCCCAATCATCCGTCACCGCGTCGACTTTGCTTTGGTCGGGGCGACGCAAATCGCCTTTTAGCTGCAAATTATACGGCGGGTCGGCAAATACCACGTCAATGCTATTGTCTGGCAACTCAGCCAGCCGCGCGAGGCAATCGCCTTGCAGGATTTGATTGAGGGGCAACTCGGGGGATGTGTGTTTTTGAACCATGGCGCCACCATGAGTCATCGCGAGTCCGGCGTCAATAGCGCAAAGATTCCAAGGCGTTAATTAAATTTCACTTTATCCACAGAGCTGTCCACAGACGCTACATATGGGGTTATTTCGGCGTTTGTGCCGCCAATATCTTGGCAATCGGCGCATAGGAGCGGCGGTGATGCGAGGTCACCCCAAGCTTTTCCAGCCCGAGGGCATGCGCTTTCGCGCCATACCCTTTGTTGGAAGCCCAGCCATAGCCCGGAAACGCCTCATCCAGCGCTTGCATTTGTCGGTCTCGCGTTACTTTGGCCAAAACAGAGGCCGCCGCAATCGAACGCGAACGGCCATCGCCGCCGACAATCGCACTGGCCGAAAACGGCCATTTTCCAAGCCGATTGCCATCGACCAAAACATGATGCGGCGCGCCGATTTGCGCCGCCAAAGCCTCCACTGCGCGCGCCATGGCAGCGTAAGTCGCTTGTAAGATGTTAATCTCGTCAATCTGCGCAACGCTGGCCTCGCCAATGCCATGCGGCAGAAGGATGAGCTGCTCGAAAAGCATTTCGCGCTTTTTCGCGGTGAGTTTTTTGCTGTCATCGACGGGCAAGTCGAAATCTTCTGGCAGGCAAATCGCAGCCGCCGTGACGGGCCCCGCCCAAGGGCCACGCCCTGCCTCATCGACGCCAAAAACCAGACGATCGGGCCAGCCGCTATCGCACTCTAGCTGCCAATCTTCGATTTGTGCCATTACTCGGCCGCTTGCGCCTCGGCTGCTGGCTCTTGCCAACGCAAAATCGGATTGCGCGCCGCTTGCGTCTCGTCCAATCGACGCCGTGGCGCCAATTCGGGCGCGTTTTTAAACCGCGCCATATCGCCAGCCTTAGCCCCTTTGACCAAATCGCGCATCGTCGCAATAAACAAATCCAAAGAGGCTTTGCTTTCGGTCTCGGTCGGCTCTATCAGCATCGCGCCATGCACCACCAAGGGGAAATACATGGTCATCGGGTGATAGCCCTCGTCAATCATCGCTTTGGCAAAATCCAACGTATCGAGGCCGGTATCTTTCAAGAAACTATCGTCGAACAAAGCCTCATGCATACACGGCGCTGTCGGGCCATTATCAAACGGCGCGGTCATCACATCGCGCAGGCTGGCCAAAATATAATTGGCGTTCAGCACCGCATCTTCCGCCACTTGGCGCAGACCATCGGCGCCATGGCTCATCATGTAAGACAGCGCGCGCACATACATGCCCATCTGCCCGTGGAAGGCGACCATGCGGCCAAATGGATTTTCATCCGCCCCCAATCGCGCATCGTCCATCGTCTCGACCAAAGAAAAACCAGCCTCGCCCGACACCACGAATGGCAAAGGCGCGAAAGGCGCGAGGCGGTCGGATAATACCGTGGGGCCAGAGCCCGGGCCGCCGCCGCCATGCGGGGTCGAAAACGTTTTGTGCAAATTGATATGCATCGCATCGACGCCCAAATCGCCCGGGCGCACGCGCCCGACAATGGCGTTGAAATTGGCGCCATCGCAATAGAAATAACCGCCCACGTCATGCAGCGCATCGGCAATCTCAATGATGTCGCGCTCGAACAAGCCGCAGGTGTTTGGATTGGTCAGCATGATGGCGGCCACATCGTCGCCCAGTTTTTCTTTGAACGCGGCCAAGTCCACACGCCCCTCCGCATTGGCGGGAATGCCATCGACTTTAAAGCCCAAAAGCGCCGCCGTGGCAGGATTTGTGCCATGCGCCGATTCTGGAACCAAGACGCGGTTGCGCGTTGCCAATTCGCCCTTGGCTTCAATCGCGGCGCGAATGGCCATCATACCGCATAGCTCGCCATGGGCGCCCGCTTTGGGCGATAAAGCCACCGCAGGCAGACCCGTCAGGGTTTTTAGCCAATGCGCCAAATCATCCATCAGCTCCAACGCGCCTTGCACGGTGGCTTGGGGTTGCAGCGGGTGAATATCGCTAAAGCCCGGCAGGCGTGCCATTTTTTCGTTGAGGCGCGGATTATGCTTCATGGTGCAAGAGCCAAGCGGATAGAGACCCGCATCAATGGCATGGTTTTTCTGGCTGAGGCGCACGAAATGGCGCATCGCTTCCGGCTCCGACAGACCCGGCAAGTCGACGTTTCCAGTCGCCGCGCAATCGCCAAGGCGCGAAGTTACCTCTGGCACTTCGTCGAGGTCGACGCCGCAATTCTGATACGAGCCAATTTCAAAAATCAACGGCTCTTCTAATTGCAAACCGCGGTTGCCACTAAAGGTTTGTTTCTCGCTCATGCCAGCACCTCTTTCAAAGCCGCTGCATAGGCGGCAATATCTTCTTGTGTATTGGCCTCGGTGGCTGCCACCACCAGCACATCATCTAACCCCGCATCGGGCGATAAGCGCGACACGGGCACGCCGCCCAAGACGCCTTTTTCAGCCAAAGCCGCCACCACGCTGGCCGCCGATTTCGGCAGCCGTAGCGAGAACTCGTTGAAAAACGCAGGGGTTAATAAGTCCACCCCGTCTAGGGCGCAAAGGCTTTTGGATAATTGCACCGCATGGGCATGGTTGAGCTGTGCCAAATGGCGCAAGCCCTTGCCGCCAAGTAGCGTCATATGCGCGGTGAACGCCAAGGAGCAAAGGCCGGAATTGGTGCAAATATTCGACGTCGCTTTATCGCGGCGAATATGTTGCTCGCGGGTCGAAAGCGTCAGCACGAAACCGCGCTGGCCATCGGCATCCACGGTTTCGCCGCACAGCCGACCGGGCATTTGGCGAATGTGTTTTTGCTTGGCCGCAAACAGGCCGACATAAGGCCCGCCAAAGTTCAGCCCATTGCAAATCGACTGGCCTTCGCCGGTCACAATATCGGCGCCCATATCGCCCGGGCGTTTCAATAAGCCCAGCGAGACAATTTCGGGAACCACGGCGATCAGCAAACAGCCCTTGGCTTGCACG
>JAQWIP010000050.1 GCA_029248825.1 Alphaproteobacteria bacterium
CATAGGCGTAAAACACCAAATGGCCGCCATCCAACATCGGGATGGGAAATAAATTGATCAGCCCAATGCTGACCGATAAAACCGCCGTCAAATTAAGCAGCGCCACCAAACCAAGCGTCGCCGTTTGACCCGATAATTGCGCGATGCGAATAGGCCCGCCGAGGCTTTCGGCGCTTTCGCGACCCATAATGATGCGCCCCAAAACCACGAAAGTCTGTTCGACGATGAAATAGCTTTCTTCCACGCCCATCCACACGGCGGTGAACGGATTGTAACGCACGTGGCGCACATTGGCTTCGCTCGCATTAACCGCAATGCCGAGGCGTCCAAGATTATATTCATTGCCGAAACGGTCGGTTTCCAAAACGCGGTCGGGGGCAATGTTCAACACCAAAGTCTCGCCGCCCCTATCGATTTCAAATTCTAGCATCACATTGGCGTTCACAGTTACCATGCGGCGCACTTGCGAAAACGTGCTGACTTGGCTGCCACCAATCGCCTTAATCAAATCCCCGACTTGCAGGCCACCGCGCTCGGCTGCGCTTTGCTCGACAACCGTTCCAACCATCGGGTCGGTCACGCGCTGCCCCAGCACAGAGTAGAGCGAGGCAAAAATAACAATCGCGAGGATGAAATTCGCCACAGGCCCCGCCGCCACAACAATGGCGCGTTGCCACAAGGGTTTGTAGAACAGCGTATCACCGCGTGCCGATTCCTCTAGCTGCGCCATCGCTTCGGGATTGGCCGCGCTGGCTTCGTTTTCATCGCCGAAAAACTTCACATAGCCGCCCAAAGGCAACCAGCCAATTTTCCACTGCGTGCCATGTTTGTCATACCAACTGGCAATCGCGCGACCAAAGCCGACCGAGAAAACTTCCACGCGAACCCCACACCGGCGCGCCGCATAAAAATGGCCCAGCTCGTGAAAAAACACGACAATGGTCAGCACAAATAAGAACGGGACGATATAACTCAATCCGGTGGCGCTATAGAGATTACTGATGATTTCCAAGTCTTACTCCTAAGAATTTGACTGCATTATGGCTATTTTTCGGCTGAATAAAAGCTCGTTTTATCGCCAAAGAAAAGTGAGCCAAGATTGCGGCAAAAACAAGTCGGCCTTGCCCTATCGCATGGTTTTTATCTGTTGCTGCGCCGCATGGCGCGCCCCCGCATCGGCCGCGACAATCGCCTCTAAACTATCGACCGCGCCAGCTTGATGGCTTTGCAAAACCGCATCCACCACATCGCCAATCGACGCAAAACCAATCTGCCCATCGAGAAACGCCGCAACGGCAATTTCATTGGCCGCATTCAGCACGCAAGGCGCATCGCCATCGGCTTGCATGGCGGCCTCGGCCAAAGCCAAACAGGCAAAACGGTCGCGGTCGGCGGCTTCAAAATCCAAGCGCCCTTGCGCCGCCAAATCCAACGGTGCGACCCCCGAGGCAATGCGCTCGGGATAGGCCATGCAATAAGCCAAAGGCACGCGCATATCCGGACACGCTTTTTGCGCCAGCACACTGCCATCGTTGAAGTAAACCAACCCATGCACAATCGATTGCGGATGCACCAATACGTCCAATCGATCCGGATCGATATCGAATAAATAGCGCGCCTCAATCAGCTCCAGCCCTTTGTTCATCAAAGTGGCACTATCGACGGAAATTTTCGCGCCCATATCCCAATTGGGATGCGCGACCGCTTGCGCCGGCGTCACTTGCGCCATATCCGCCAGCGAGAACTGACGAAACGGCCCTCCCGAAGCGGTGAGAACAATCTTCTCAATCGACTTATGAAAGGTCTCTTGTGTCTGCACTTGCAGCAGCTGGTAAATCGCATTGTGTTCGCTATCGACGGGCAGAATTTGCGTGTTGTTGTCGCTGGCCGTGCGCATCAGCAAAGGGCCAGCTGCCACCAAGGCCTCTTTATTGGCCAAGGCCAAAATGCCACCTTGCGCGGCGCACACCATGGCTGGCGCCAGCCCCGCAAAGCCGACGATGGCCAGTACCGCCACATCCACTTTATGAGCCGCGGCCGCTAGCAAACCCGCCTCGCCTACCAGAATATCGCCTTTGAAATCGGGCAAGTCTTGGCGCAATTTTTCGCGCCCCTCAGACGTGCCAATGACCAAAACATCGGGGCTATATTTGCGCGCCAAATCGGCCAATTTTTGGGTATTGCTATGGGCGCTCAAAACGCCCACGCGGAAGCGCTCGCGATGCTGGTCGACTAAGTTGAGCGCATTATCGCCGATGGTGCCAGTGGCGCCAAAAATGGCCAGAGAGCGGCTCATTACCAAACCCAAAGAGAAGCAGAAACGCTATCGCCGCGTAGCCAAACCACGCCCAGCAAAACAATCAAAACCCCGATAAGCCCATCCACTCGGTCGAGCAATCCGCCGTGACCGGGGATGATATCGCCCGAATCTTTCACGTCATATTTGCGCTTAATGGCGCTCTCAAAAAGGTCTGCCCCTTGCGCGCATATCGCCAAAAGCGGCGCGATAATCATCAGCGCGGTAAAATCTGCCTGCCCGAAACCAAACCCGACCACCACCAAAAACGTCAGCCCGCCAGCAATGCAAGCGCCCACAACGCCGCCGCCCAAGCCAGACCAAGTTTTATTCGGTGAGACAACCGGCGCCAATTTTGGCCCGCCTACCAGCTTGCCAGTGAACATGGCAAAAATATCAACCGCCCAAACCGAAATCAGCACATAGGCGATGACCAACATGCCGAGCGCATCTTCGCGAAAATATTGCGCCACCACCAAAGGCAGCGCGATATATAAAAGTCCGCCCGCAATCGGCGAGGCTCGCTCGCCGCGCCATAGCGCGAAACTGCTCGCCAGCCCCGTTAAAACAAAACATAGCGCCAGCGCTTCCGGCGCGCCCGCAACCAGCCCAAAGGCCAAGATGAACACCGTAAGGCCGCCCAGACTTTGCGTCTGGCTTTTGGAAGCCCCCAAAATCGTGCCCCATTCGCGCGCCATGAGAAAACCCGCCACCGCCAGCAAACTTGCGAACCACCAGCCGCCGAAAACCACAGGCACAATCACGAAAGGCAGCAAAATAAGCGCCGAGCGGACGCGCTGCAAAAGCCCTTCAAATTTTGGTTTTACCTGGTCTGACATAATTCCCCCAACCGATCTACTCGGCTTCGTTGACTTGTGCGCTCAACAGCCCGAAACGGCGGTCGCGCTTGGCGTAAAAATCGATGGCGGCTTTTAACACCTCGCGGTCGAAGTCTGGCCATAGCGTATCGGTAAAATAGAACTCGGTATAAGCACTTTGCCAGAGTAAAAAATTGCTCAAGCGATATTCGCCACTGGTGCGAATGATTAAATCTGGGTCGGGCATGCCGCCCGTCAGCATTTCGGCGTCTAAAATCTCGGGCGTAATCGCGGCGGCATCGAGCGTTCCCGCCGCCGCACGACGCGCCAGACGCGAAGCCGCATCGGCAATCTCTTCGCGCGCGCCATAGTTAAACGCAATCTGCAAATACATATGCGTGTTGTCGGCCGTTAGCGTTTCCGCACGGTCAATCAATTGATTGATTTTTTCCGACAGTCCGGTGCGCCGCCCCAAAATACGCACGCGCACGCCCTCGCTATGCAGCTCGGCCAAATCGCTTTCGATATAGCGCTGCAAAAGCGACATTAGAAAATCAACCTCTACTTTTGGCCGACCCCAATTTTGCGTCGAGAAAGAAAATACCGTGAGATAGCCAATGCCCTCAACGCCGGCATCGCGCACGATATCGCGCAGTGTCTCCACGCCCTTGCGATGCCCCTCTTGGCGAGACAGCCCGCGTTGCTCTGCCCAACGCCCATTGCCATCCATCACAATGGCGACATGGGCGGGGATATTTTGGGGGTCAACAGCCTCTGGCATGATGCACTCCGGCTAAACTTGCCGGATTTCAGCTTCTTTGGTGGTCAGCGTTTCATCCACCAATTTGATGGTTTTATCGGTCAGCTCTTGCACTTCGTCCGAATAAATTTTCGCATCGTCTTGCGAGATATCGCTGTCTTTTTCGGCTTTTTTAATCTGGTCCATCCCATCGCGGCGCACATTGCGAACCGACACGCGGGCATGCTCGGCATAATTGCCTGCCACTTTCACCAATTCCTCGCGGCATTCTTCGTTCAGCTCTGGCAGCGGAATGCGAATAAGCTGGCCTTCGGTCATTGGGTTCAAATTAAGATTGCTCTCGCGGATGGCTTTTTCGACCAAGGCCACTTGGCCTTTGTCCCAAACCTGCACCGACAACATGCGTGGCTCTGGCACGGCAATCGTGCCGACTTGCGCAATCGGCATCATTTGCCCATAGGCATCGACCATAATCGGCTCCAGCAAAGCGGCGCTGGCGCGGCCTGTGCGAAGGCCAGCCAAATCGGCTTTAAAGGCGGTTAGCGCGCCATCCATGCGGCGTTCAATATCATCTGTATCAATACTCATTTTTTCTTCCTCTAAACTTTAAGCCTGCACATCTTCCACCAGCGTGCAAGCGCCTTTGCCTTGTAGCACTTGGGTGAAAGCGCCCGAGGCTTGAATGGAAAACACAATAATCGGAATGCCGTTTTCGCGCGATAGCGATACGGCCGACGCATCCATGACTTTTAAATCTTTCGACAGCACATCCATATAGCTGAGGCGGTCGAAGCGCGTGGCGCTTGGGTCGGTTTTCGGGTCGGCGCTATAGACACCATCGACATTGGTGCCTTTCATCAGCGCATCGCAATTCATTTCGGCCGCGCGCAATGCGGCGGCCGTGTCTGTGGTGAAAAACGGATTGCCCGTGCCAGCCGCAAAAATAACCACGCGGCCTTTTTCCATGTGCCGCATAGCGCGACGACGAATATAGGGCTCGCAAACACTGGTCATCGGAATCGCCGACAGCACGCGGGTTTGAACGCCCTTGCGTTCCAAGCCATTTTGCATGGCCAGCGCGTTCATGATGGTGGCCAACATGCCCATATAGTCCGCCGACGAGCGATCCATCCCATCGGCCGCGCCCGTGAGGCCACGGAAAATATTACCGCCGCCAATGACCATGCAAACTTCGGACCCTTGGGCGAGTGCGTCTTTCACTTCATCGGCGATGCGGTCGACGGTGGCGACATCAATACCGTATTGGCCATCGCCCATCAGCGCTTCGCCAGATACTTTCAGCAGAACCCGTTTGTATTTCGGACTTCCAGACATGACACACTCCTAAATTTCTTAGCCAATATGACCCGATTCCACACACGCTGCCTAAGCCAATAAACACCCCTTCGAGGCGGCAAGCTTTAGGCTTGAGGCTTAAACTTTACATCTGGCCAAAGTCGATTGATTTCATCGATCTGATTTTGCGCTGAGAACTGTTCCCATTCAATGCCATTGACATCCCTATGAACGCTGAATTCTTCGGCCGAGGGGTCTTCCCACCCGAGATGGCGCAAATGACCCGCCTTGGCAGGGTCACATTTGACAGAAACATTCAGCGTTTGTGTTCGCCACAAAGCATAGCTATCTTTTATAACAAGAACAGGCGCCTGCCCTAGCTTCTTTGTATAATCGGCTACGGGCTCAGAGATTGACGTCACTGAACGTGCGAGATGGAATTTTTTCATATTTTTTCTCCTTCATTCTCATAGCATGAGAGTGAGCATAAAAGAGACGCAAAACTTTGCGATAAGAAAAACTTAGCGGAAGCGAAGCGGCTTATTGGCCGCCCACAGCTGCGGCAACTTCGGCTGCAAAATCAGCTTCTTCGCCTTTGTCCACGCCTTCGCCCAATTCAAAGCGCACAAACGCTTTCAAGGCAACAGGCGCGCCGACATCCGCCGCCGCATTTTCCAAAACTTTCGAGATGCGCGTTTCGCCATCGATGACAAAAACTTGGCTGGTCAAAACAACTTCCTCGAGGAATTTGCGAATCCGACCATCGACCATTTTCTCGATAATCTCATCTGGCTTGCCGCTCTCTTTCGCTTCGGCCACCAAAACGGCGCGTTCGCGCTCGACTTCGGCTGGATCCAAATCGGCTTCATTGGCTGCCAAGGGGCTGGTTGCCGCGACATGCATGGCAATCTGGCGACCCAAGACTTCTAGCTTTGCGGTGTCGCCGGTCGATTCGAGCGCGACCAAAACACCAATTTTGCCAAGCCCATCGACCACAGCGCCATGGATGTAGCTGGCGATAACGCCATTTTCGACGCTCAATTTTTTCGAGCGGCGCACATTCATATTCTCGCCAATCGTGCCGACCATTTCGGTGACATGGGCTTCAACAGATTTACCCGCACCCGGGAAGTCCGCCGCCAAGAGGCTTTCATGCGTGCCATCGCTGCTCAAGGCCACGCCCGCAATTTCGCGAACCATGCCTTGGAACGTATCGTTACGCGCCACAAAATCGGTTTCCGAATTGACTTCCACAACCGCACCCGAAGTGCCGCTGGAGGCAACGCCAACCAGACCTTCGGCCGCCACACGGCCGGCTTTTTTAGCCGCTTTGGCCAAGCCCTTCGTGCGCAACCAATCCACGGCGGCTTCAATGTTGCCGTCGTTTTCTTGCAAAGCGGTTTTGCAATCCATCATGCCTGCGCCCGATGTTTCGCGCAGTTCTTTAACCATGCTTGCTGTAATATTGCTCATGGGAATATCTCCTAAAATGAAAGACGCGTTACGCTTCTGGCGTTTCGGCTGCAACTTCAGGCGCCGCAGCGGCTTCTGCTGGAGCGGCTTCTGCTGGAGCTTCCAAGGCTGGTTCGGCCATCGGCTGTTCTGCCGCGCCCAAATCAATGCCCGAGGCCGAGCTGCTGGCTTCAATACCGGCAATCACAGCTTTGGAAATCAAGCCGCAATATAGCTCAATCGCGCGCGAGGCGTCATCATTGCCTGGAATTGGATAGTCAATGCTGTCGGGGTCGCAATTGCTGTCGACCACAGCAATCACTGGAATGCCCAAAGTTTTGGCTTCGGCGATGGCGATGGCTTCTTTATTGGTGTCGACCACGAACATCAGTTCGGGAACGCCTCCCATATCTTTAATGCCACCGAGTGCAAGCTCAAGCTTGGCGCGTTCGCGCGTGAGGTTGAGAACTTCTTTTTTGGTCAAACCGCCAGCGCCTTCGCCGTCGAGTTTCGCTTCCAACTCGCGCAAGCGCTTGATGGATTTCGAAATAGTTTGCCAGTTGGTCAGCGTGCCGCCGAGCCAACGAGAGTTCATGTAATATTGCGCGCACTGTTCGGCGTGGCGAGCGATTGGCTCGGCCGCTTGACGCTTGGTGCCAACGAACAAAATACGACCGCCAGAAGCGATAACATCTTGAACGGCAACCAAAGCTTGGTGCAGCATGGGAACTGTTTTCGACAGATCCATAATGTGAATACCGTTGCGGCCACCGAAAATATACGGTGCCATTTTAGGGTTCCAACGATGTGTTTGGTGACCAAAGTGGACGCCTGCTTCTAGCAGTTGTCGCATGTTATAATCGGGCAGAGCCATAGCGTTGCCTTCCTTTCTCTCGTTAATCCGCCGCAGGGGGTCATCGCACACCATGTGCGACACGAAGAGCGCCCCGGAGAGGACGTTCCCTGCGTGAGTAATAAGCGTGGTATAGGTAATTATCGCCACTCTGGCAAGCGTTTATGCGTGCGCTCTAGATTGCCAAAAAGCTTTCAAAAAATTAAACTTCTTCGACGTGTAAAACCCCAGGCACAGCTTTAATCGCTCCGGTAACGCGCGGGTTGATGGCATATTTATTCGGTAGACGCATTTCCACCTCGCGTTCAGGGCTCATCAAAATCAACGATACCTCCCCGCCGGTTTTATGGCGCGGCTTTTCAACATCCTCGAGGCGCGCTTTCAAGCCCGCACAGGCTTCAGGCTTCTCGACGAAAATCCGCAAGCCCGCTTCCGTATGCGCCGCCACATCATCGACGGGGCGCATGCCTTGCATCAGCAAGCGCAATTGCCCATCGTCGCGCTCAATTTTTACCGTCGAAACCACCAAGGCGCCAACTTGCATATGCTCGCGCGAGGCATCCAGCGCTTTGGAAAACGCCATCATCTCAAACTGCCCCGTCGGGTCGGATAGCGTCACGAAAGCATAGGGATTGCCTTTGTCTTTCGATTTGCGCTCCTCGACTTTGGTAATCGCGCCCGCCACCATGACCTCTTTTTCGACGCGACTTTCCAAATCTTCAAAACTGGCCACCCGCGCGCGCTTCAACAGCGTTTTATAATCATCCAACGGATGCCCCGACAAAAAGAAACCCAGCGCATTATATTCATGCGTCAGCCGGTCAATCGCCGACCATGGCACCAAAGCGGCAGGCAGCACCACGCTCTCGCTAACATCGGCCTCGCCGAAGAGATTGTCTTGCTGCGTCTCTTTTTCGTTTTGCGCGATGCTCGCCTCGCCCAACAACACGCCAATGCCGCCCATGAGTTTCGCCCTATCGGGCTCCAGACTATCGAGCGCGCCTGCGGCAATTAAATGCTCCAGCAGGCGCTTGTTCAAACCAATGCCTGCCGTGCGACGAGCGAAATCGAACACATCCTTGAACGGGCCATTTGCCATGCGCTCGTCGACAACGCCCTGCATGGCCAGACTGCCGACATTGCGAATGGCGGCCAGCGCATAAAAAATCTGGTCGCCCTCGATAGAAAAAGCCGCCACCGAGCGGTTTACATCGGGCGTGCAAGTGGTGATGTCATGTTTGGCGGCATCTTGCTTGAAGCTATTGAGCTTCTCGGTGCGCTCAAAATCCAACGACATGGAGGCGGCATAAAAAGCCA
>JAQWIP010000103.1 GCA_029248825.1 Alphaproteobacteria bacterium
GATAGATGGCCTTAGGCACAACCAAAGGAGCTCACCATGAGCCAAAAGTATAAAGCCGTTTTATGGGATTTCGGCGGGGTGATAACCTCCAGCCCGTTCGAGGCCTTCGCATTTTATGAAAAGCAAAACGGCCTGCCCGAAAACTTCATTCGGGGCATTAACGCCACCGACCCCGACACCAATGCGTGGGCGCGGTTTGAGCGCAGCGATATCGACGCAGTCCGTTTCGATACAGCGTTTTTAAAAGAAGCCGAAGCGCGCGGCCATGCGGTGCGCGGTACCGATGTGCTGGCGCTTTTGGCGGGCTCCATTCGCCCCGAAATGGTCGCCGTCTTGAACCAGTTGAAAGTGGATGGCTATCGCATTGCCTGTATCACCAATAATGTCAAAACAGGTGCCGGCGCGGGCATGGCGCGCACGCAAGAAAAAGCCAATGCCGTGGCCGAAGTCATGGCTCTGTTCGAGCATGTGATTGAAAGCTCGCAAGTGGGCGTTCGAAAACCCGACCCCGCCATTTACCAAATGGCTTGCGATAAGCTTGGCGTTGCGCCCAGCGATTGCGTGTTTCTCGATGACCTCGGCATCAACCTAAAGCCTGCGCGCGCCATGGGCATGGGCACGGTCAAAGTGGTTACGGCCGCGCAAGGCATCGCGGATTTAAATTCGCTCCTTGGACATGCGGTCGGCTAAGCAGCGCCGCTTTTCCTCTACGCAAAACATAAAACCGTTAGACATAAAAAAACCCCGGCAAATCGCTTTGCCGGGGTTTGTTTTAGGTGCCCTTTGGGCTTAGTGGGCTAATGCGCCACTAGGTGCCTTTGGCGGGTTTTTGCGCGGGACAATCATTTCCAACACCACGGCCAGAGCTGGCAGAACCGTTACCGCCATAATCATATTGATCATGAACATAAAGGTCAGCAGCAGTCCCATATCGGCTTGGAATTTCAGTGCCGAGAAGGCCCAGGTGGAAACACCCACGGCCAGCGTCAGCGCGGTAAACACCACAGCCATACCGGTCTCATTGAGGGTCAGCTTAAAGCTGCCCGTCACATCCAGACCCGTCGAGAGGTGATATTGAATGCGGTTATAAATGTAGAACGCATAGTCCACACCCAGCCCCACAGCCAACACCATAACCGGCAGCGTCGCCACCGTCAGACCAATTTCCAGCACTTCCATGAACCAATAGCCCATGAAGGTCGCCAAAGTCAGCGGCACACAACATGCCACCGTGGCACGCCAATCGCGATAGGTGATAATCACCAGAGCGATAATGGTCAGATAGACGTAAAGCATCATCGGCAATTCAGAGATTTCAATCTCTTCGTTCACCGCCGCCGCGACGCCCATATTGCCCGAGGCCAAACGAATTTGAACTGGCACAACTTCATGGCTGTCGACTTTCACGCCTTGCGCGCGAACCGAGGCCAGCAATTCTTCTGGCGTGGTTTCATTGACGTCATAGGTAATGGCCAAAGCCGAGCTTACGCCATCATCCACCACATCGGTTTTTATGCCGAGGTCGAGGTTACCGGCATCGCGCATCGGCGGGTCGGTGATAATGTGCAAGTCCGCCACGGGCGATGGGTTGTTGACGCGGAAGTCTTTAATGGCGTCGGTCACACCCGAAATGGTTGTGGCTTTCGAATCTTCCAAGAAGATGAGCTGCGTTAGCAGCGTGCATTCTTCGTTGAGCAGACCCGTCGAGGCGCCAATCGGCGACTGCGACTGAACCAGCGCAAATTTATTGCGCGGCAAAGCCTGCCATTTCAGATTGCCCTCATTAAAGCCAGAACTCGATTGGCGCGTCACATAAGGTAGAGACAGAACCAGCGAAACACCCTCTACATTGCGCAAATACCAAGTGAATTCATTGAGGTATTTCATGTAGGAATAATTGATGCAGGCCTCGCGTGGGGTTTCCACGATGACTGTCAAAAGATTGAGGCCAAGGGCAAATTTTTCTGCAATCTGGCGACTATCTTTATTGTAGCGAGCCTCTTCGCGCAGCTCTGGCGAGCCAGCGTGAAGCGCACCCACATGACGGTTTTGACTTTGAATGAACGCCGTCACAAACAACACCACGGCCAGAAGGCAAACAATCACAGCATTACGCGGATTGGCGATATTGCCCAGTTTTTGCATTAAGACAACGCGGCTGGCGCGCGCTTTGGCCGCCCGCTCCACAAAGCCATCCTCTACGGGGAAGTAACTCGCCAAAACAGGCAACATAATCAGATTGGTCAAAATTTTCAGCGCCACACCGATCGAAGCGGTGATGGCCAATTCTTGAATCATCTGAATCGGGATGAGAATCAGCGTCCCAAAGCCCACCAAGTCGGTAATCAAAGCCATGGAACCTGGAATCAACAGACCACGGAAGCTGGCACGTGCCGCTTGCTCACTGGTTTTGCCGGAAGAAATTTCCGCCGTAATCAGGTTAATCTGCTGCACCCCATGGCTCACCCCGATGGCAAACACAAGGAATGGCACCAAGACAGCCAGTGGATCTAGGCCGTAGCCGAGAATGTTCAAAATGCCGAACTGCCATACCAGGGAGGTCAATGAGCAGAAGAGAGGCACGAAGGTCAAAATCACCGAACGGGCA
>JAQWIP010000118.1 GCA_029248825.1 Alphaproteobacteria bacterium
CGCGATGGCGTCGCTGACATCGGCCTGACCCTATCGTCCGAATCGGCGCTGGCGGCGGGTCTCGTTATGGGCATTATGATTATCCCTTTTATATCCTCGCTATCCGATGACGTCATCAACGCCGTGCCGCAAACCTTGCGCGATGGCGCCGCCGCTTTGGGCGCCACGCATTCGGAGACAATACAACAAGTGGTGCTGCCAGCCGCCTTGCCAGGAATTGTGAGCGCCGTTCTTTTGGCGATCTCGCGCGCCATTGGCGAAACCATGATTGTGGTGATGGCAGCCGGCGTTGCCGCCAATTTAACCGCCAATCCGTTCGAAAGTGTCACCACCGTGACGGTGCAAATTGTTATGCTGCTGGTCGGCGACCAAGAGTTTGATAGCGCCAAGACATTGGCCGCTTTCGCCCTCGGGTTGGTGCTGTTCTTCATTACCCTGGCGCTGAATATTCTGGCGCTTTATGTGGTTAACAAATACCGAGAGCAATATGACTGAGCCATCTAACCCAAGTGCGCGCAAATCCCAATTGGCTAAACGCCATCGCGCCGAACGCCGGTTTCGGGCCTATGGCATCGCGGCAATTGCGACCGCCGGTCTGATTTTGTTTTTCTTGACGGGCTCCATATTGCTGTCCTCCCTGCCGGTCTTTACCCAGCATTACGTAACCCTCGACATCGACATAACTGAGCGCCATGTCGATACGCAAGATTTGGCCAATAGCGATTGGCGCGCCCTCGCACGCAACGCTTTGCGAGGGCAATTCCCTGAGGTTAGTGGGCGCAAGGAAAAACGCGCACTTGGCAAATTACTGTCCATTGGCTCCAGCGATGATGTTCGCGATTATGTGACAGCCAATCCGTCGAGCCTGGGCACAAGCATCCGCCTGCCCCTCACTTTGTCAGATGATATCGACCTTTTGCTAAAAGGCGTGATTGACCGAGACTTGCCCGAAAACGAACGCGTGGTGTCCAATCAAGACCTTGCATGGCTCGATAGACTATTGGACGAAGACCGTATTTCCAGACAATTTGCGACCCGGATATTCACCAATGGCGACAGCCGCGAGCCAGAACTAGCAGGCTTGCGCGGCGCTTTGGTTGGCTCGCTTTGGACCCTGCTGGTCACCCTTTTGGCCAGTTTCCCCTTGGGGGTTATGGCGGCCATCTATCTGGAAGAAATTGCCCCGAAAAACCGCCTTACGCAAATTATTGAGGTCAATATCAACAATCTCGCGGCTGTGCCGTCGATTGTCTTTGGGCTTTTGGGCTTGGCCGTGTTCATCAATTTTTTCGGCATGCCGCGCTCGGCACCGCTGGTCGGTGGCTTGGTGCTAGCGCTGATGACTTTGCCGCGCATTATCATTCCCACGCGAGCCGCTTTTGCCGCCATTCCGCCCTCCATCCGCGAGGCCGCCATGGGGGTCGGCGCCTCTCGCTTGCAGGTGATTATGCATCACGTCTTACCGCTTGCCATGCCGGGTATTTTGACAGGCACGATTATCGGTCTCGCACAGGCGGCCGGCGAGACAGCGCCGCTCTTGATGATTGGCATGATGGCCTTTATCGTAGATGTGCCGACGGATGTAACGGCCAAGGCCACGGTTTTGCCGGCCCAAATTTATATGTGGGCCAACAACCCAGAACGCGCCTTTGTGGCGCGCACGAGCGCCGGCATTGTGGTTTTATTGAGCTTGCTTTTGATGGTCAACGCAACGGCAATTTACTTCCGAAAACGGTTTGAGAAACGATGGTAAAATGAGTGATAACCAGCAAAATAAAGTCAAAATCGAAGCCCGCGACGTGCAGGTGTTTTATGGCGAAGCGCAGGCCTTGCACGGCATTGACCTCGACTTAAATGCCAATGAGGTCACCGCGCTCATCGGCCCTTCGGGGTGTGGCAAATCAACATTTTTGCGCTGTATCAACCGGATGAATGATGTCATCGACGGCTGCCGCGTTGCCGGCACGATTACCATTGATGGGCAAGATGTTTACAGCCCAGAAATCGATGTCGTGGAATTGCGTGCCCGCGTTGGCATGGTGTTTCAAAAACCCAACCCATTTCCAAAATCGATTTACGACAATGTCGCCTACGGCCCGCGTATTCATGGGCTGGCTCAAAGCCGTGAGCAATTGGACCATATTGTCGAAAACAGCTTGAAGCGAGCTGGCCTATGGGCGGAAGTTCGCGACCGTTTGAGCGCCAGCGGCATCAGCTTGTCTGGCGGACAACAACAACGCCTGTGCATCGCCCGCGCCATTGCCGTGAACCCCGATGTGGTGCTGATGGATGAGCCCTGCTCCGCCCTCGACCCAATTGCCACCGCGGTGATTGAGGAACTGATGGAGGAGCTGAGAAAAGACTACACGATTGTGATTGTCACCCACTCGATGCAACAGGCGGCACGGATTTCGCAGCGCACCGCTTATTTCCACCTCGGCAATGTGGTCGAGTATGGAGCGACGCAGCAGATTTTTACCAACCCCAAAAACCAACAAACCGAAGCCTATATTTCAGGGAAGATTGGCTAATGGAAGACCAACATATCGTCACCGCCTTCGACCGCGACCTCGCAGAATTAAACCGAATGATCGCCCAACTTGGCGGCATGGCAGAACAGCAATTGGCGACCGCCACGTGCCTTTTAGACGCGCGCGACCCTGCTCCCATCGATGCGCTCATCGCCAAAGATAAAGAGTTGGATGCCTTGGAATTCCTACTCAATGAACGGGCCATCGAAATGATTGCCATTCGCTCGCCAATGGCCACTGATTTGCGTCGCATTATCGCCGCCGTAAAAATTGCCTCTGTGCTGGAGCGGATTGGCGATTATGCCAAAAATATTGCCAAACGTAGTCGGGTGATTATTGCGAGTGAAACCAATCGCTCGGACAGCATTAGCCTGACCCGTATGGCCAGCCTGGTTCAGCAAATGCTCAACCAAGTTCTCGATGCCTATGCCACCAGCGATGCCGAGTCAGCAATGGATGTTTGGGACCGCGACCAAGAGGTCGACCAATTGCATACCAGCATGTACCGCGATTTATTGCAGATGATTTCCGCCCAATCGGAAGTCGCCGAGGTGAGCTCGCATCTTTTGTTCATCGCCAAAAACATCGAGCGCATTGGCGACCACACCACCAGTATCGCCGAGCAAGTTTACTTTCTTGTGCATGGCAGCCTGCCGAGCGATGATCGCCCCAAAGCCGATGATAGCAGCGGCACAAACCTAGGTTCGCAAAAAAAGAGATAACCAGATGTCTGCCAAAGTTTTAATTGTTGACGATGAGCCCGCCCAATTGGAGCTGTTGCGATACAATTTGGAAAAAGCAGGTTTTTTGGTTTTTCAATGCCAGAACGGCGCCGAAGCTCTTGAACAGATCACCACGCTGGCGCCCGATTTATTGGTCATTGACTGGATGATGCCGGAAGCCTCGGGCATTGATGTCTGCCGCGCTCTGCGGGCGCGCGCCGATACCAAAACTATTCCGATCATTATGTTGAGCGCGCGCGGCGAAGAGAGCGATCGCACTCTGGGGCTCGACATTGGCGCCGACGATTATATCACCAAGCCGTTTTCGCCGCGTGAATTCGTATCGCGGGTGAAAGCTTTGCTGCGTCGTTCGCGGCCGACGTTGTCCGACGAGATTTTGACCGTTGAAGACCTCGCGTTAAATCCGCTGACCATGCAGGTCAGCCGTGGCGGAGAAAATATCCACCTCGGTCCAAAAGAATATCATTTATTGGCGCTGATGATGGAAAGCCCGGAGCGTGTGTTCAGCCGCGAGCAATTGCTCGACCGCGTCTGGGGGCATGGCATTTATGTTGAAGACCGCACGGTGGATGTGCACATGAGCCGACTGCGCCGAGCGCTCAAGGCGGCAGACCCGCAAGGACCCAAAACCGTTGTTATTCGGACGGTGCGCGGTACCGGCTACGCGCTCTCCCGCGCTGAAAAATAAACCGCCTGAGCTGGTTTTGCGAGAGGCTCGATTAGGGCTTGCGTCGCCTGAAAACTCTACTAATCTCCCGCCAGAGCCTGTTTTCGGAGATAGAATAAATGACTTTAATACCCCCCCCCACACAATTAGCCGGCTGGGAAAGCTGGCAAGGAAATGACCCTTATGAAGACGCCGCGGGTCCCTTTTTTATGAAACTCAATGCCGAACCTGGCAAGCACCGTTCGGCGTTTTTATGCACCGAAGGTCACATGAATGGCGGCGGCTTTTTGCATGGCGGCATGTTGATGACATTTGCCGACTATGCGCTATTTGTTATCGCCCATGATGAACTGACCGATATGCATTCTGTCACCCTCACCTGCCAGACAGATTTCATTGCTGGCGCAGCGCCGATTGGCGAAGTGGTTTATGCCGATGGCGAGATAACCCGCGCCACCCGAAGCCTGATTTTTATCCGTGGACAAATTTATATCGGCGAGACAATATTAACCACGTTCACCGGTATCATTAAAAAAACCAAAATGCGCGAAACCCCGCGACCTTAATTATCCAACTTTCGTTTGGAAGCCCTAACCCATATTGGAGTGCTTTATGTTTATGTATCCTTTGGCCGCTTCGGTCACCCTGTTAAGCCTATTCATCTTTTTCTGGATGGCCACACGCGTTGGCGCCGCCCGCAAAAAACACGCAATTACCGCCCCTACAATGACCGGACCGGAAGAGTTCGAACGCGTCTTGCGCGTCTATGCCAACACCCATGAAATGCTGGTGCTTTTCTTGCCATCGCTTTGGTTGTTCGCCCTCACGATCTCTGATTTCTGGGCCGGTGTTATTGGCATTTTCTTCCCAATCGGTCGGGTTCTGTTTGCGCGTGGCTATTACCAAGCCAAAGACAAACGCGGCAAAGGCTTTACGCTTGGCTTCTTGGCAACGGTTATCTTGCTTATCGGCGCCACCTTGGGCGTTGTGCATGCACTTTATGCGATTTACAGCTGAGGTTTGCGCGTATGAATAATCCGTCTATTCATCCTTTAACCGGCTCTTGTGGAGCCGAGGTAACGGGCGTGGATCTGGCCAAT
>JAQWIP010000128.1 GCA_029248825.1 Alphaproteobacteria bacterium
CGACCCTCTGATTACAAATCAGATGCTCTACCAACTGAGCTAAGCCGGCTCGCCCTTAACTCGGAAAACGCCGAAGCCACGGACTGCGCTTGAAATAGCCAATATTTCTCGGCTTGGCAAGCGACAATTCTACCCGCTCGCTTGCCAGCCCAAAGGCGCGCCCGCGAGCCATGCAGAGTTATTTCGATGGCAATATCATGCTTGGACGGTCGTCCAATTTGGTTGCCGCTTGAAACGCCGGACGCGCTCTCATGCGGGTCAGCCATTCTTGCAAATTCGGATAGGCGTCCAAAAGTCCGCGCGATGCCGCGCCCTCAATATTGTAGACAATCAGAATATCCGCCAAGCTTAACGCCTCGCCGCCAAAATAGGGTTGTTCAGCCAAATCAGCCTCGCCCTGCTTCAGCAACGCAAATAGACGCGGCTCAATAAAGCCCTTGGTCAACCCGCCCGTAATCATTTTCGCTAAAGGCCGCAAGAAAAACGGCACCCGCTCCGTGGTCATTCGCAACACAGTTTGCATTAGCAAAATCGGCATCATCGAGCCTTGCGCCGCGTGAAACCAAAACAAATAGCGCGTGCGGTCAGGGCTGCCAGCCTCTGGACGCAAACCGCAATCGGGCGATAAATCCGCCAGATAATCCATAATCGCACTGCTTTCGGCCAAAACCAATTTGCCATGCGTAATCACCGGAGCCGTGCCAATCGGCGAGATGGCTTTATATTCTGCCGGCGCCAAAACACTCACCGGATCTCGATTATACGACTTCAACTCATAGGGTTGCCCCATTTCTTCCAACAGCCAAAGAATGCGGAACGATTGAGAATACTCAAGGTGATGAAGCGTCAGTTTTTTCGCAGCCATGATAGGTTTCCTGTTTTTCAAAAAATAAACGTGAGGCGTTAGTTAGGTCGATACGCAAAATAATCTAGGCCAAGCGATGACGACTTGGCTAGGGGAGAATAATCAGCCCCTCTTGGGCGCGCATATCGCCCGCCACCACGGCGTCATAAATCGAGCCGAAATTCTCCAACCCTTGGGTTTCTTTTACGTCCATCCAATTTTGTGCATGCGCCATGCCACCAGCTAGAAAATCAGCCACTTTGGCGTTGAAATCCAGCGCGCCCCATTCCTTGGCGCGGCGTTGAATGTGACCTGGCGCGAAAAACATCGCGCTGCGGTCGCGAATAATTTGCGCCGCAGCCGGGTCTTTTTGCGCCTCGCTCGTGTCCCAATGGGTCAGCCCCACATTGTGGCACCACCGCATATTCTCGCCCAAAGCCCCGTGCAAAGCCCCCAGCACCGAAGCATTGCCCGACATATCCACCAACACGCTTGGCGCGTGTTTCAGCGCGGCCAAATCATCATAGGCGATAACCTCGTCATAGCTGCCGACCGATTGCGTGAAAGCCACATTGCTCGGCGAGGTTAGCCCCACAATGCGCGGGCGCTGGCCGTCTAGTTGCGACAGACCATAGGCCAAACCAATGGCGGTTTTGCTGGAGGCCGAGAGGATAACCACCTGCTCGGCACCATGATAATCTTGCTCTTGCAACGCATCGCACAAGCAATAGCTGGTGCCATAAAGCGGGTTTAATAGCGCGCGCATGCCATCGGCCATCGCATTGCCTGCGGTCGTGCCAAGGCGGTCGTAGCTGTTATAAACAGGCGGCAATTCCGCCCGATGCGCCGCCCCATCGACCAATCGGTCGTCGGTCACGCGGGTCGGCACCATTTGCAAAAAATTGGCCATCGGGAAATAGCCGTAAAACCGCTCGCCAAGCTCGATGTCGCTATTTTTAGACGCCACCACATTGGCAAAGCCCCAGACAGGAACCAGACCCCAATCGCCCTCTCCGCTCTCTCCGCTATCGGCGCTCTCGCTTGGTGGGAAAAATTGCCAATAGCCGATTTGCTCGCCAATCGCGCCATAGGTCACATTATTGGCAGTGAAGGCAAAGCGTTCAATCGCGACTAAAATCTCGCCATCGGCCAAAGTAAAATCTGCGACGCTCTCGCCAGCCGATACCAATCGGGTTTTGGTGATGTCTCTTTTATCGGTTTGAAATTCGGCCATGGGTCGTCTCCTTTAGAGCATGTATTTATTTTTAAGCTTCCAGCGTCGCCGCCAGCTCCATGAGTTTCCCCACGGCTTTGGGGGCATTGTCGCGCATACGCAGCAAAATATCCATTTTTTCTTTGTCGTCTGGCGCCACGCTAGACGTCAATTTGGTAAACCCGTCCAAACGGTTGTCGCGAACCCAAGCGCGCAAGGGTTTGTCTTGCGACCAATTAAATTGGTTCATCATCGCAGCCAAAGTCATGGTCACAAAATCATCGCTCGTATTGGGCAGCGGCACCACATTGCACAGGCGGTTTTTCTCTTCTTCATCGGCATAATTAGCCTCGACATAGGCAATCATCGAACCGCTGAAAACCGGCATGAAACTGCGAATGGTCTGCGGCGTAATCACATCGCCATCGAACACAGGCTTGGCCGACATGCGCACCATCGTGCGCGACAGACTGGCCGAGCAATCAATATGCACATGCTCGGGGCTGGTTTCCAATTCGCCATTTTCCAACACAATGCGGCTTGGTTCCAGAGCCGTCACGCGCCCCATGCGAACCACGTTTTTAAGGCGGCGCAAGGCGTCTAACTCGGGCTTGGAAATGGTTGCAGCGTGGAACATGGTCGGCGCCACTTGTTTATCAAAGCGCACCACGCAGCCCTTGTCTTCAAGGCGCGCATACATATCGTCGACGCTGGTCGCTTCGGCGATGGCTTCGAATTGATTGGCCTGATTGCCAAATGTGCCCGCGAAAAACTCATTGTCGGGCTGGGCATATTCGCGCGGCAGCATCCAAGCATCGCGCGGCATAATCCAGCGAATATCATCTGGCTCCACGCCATGCTCTAGCAACCAAAGGCAGGCATCCATGCCGGTTTTGCCCGAGCCGATAACCACATAGCCCTTGGCCGAATGGCGCAAGCGCGGCAGTGCATTCAGCGGCATGAAGTTGACCCCCTCGGCAATCGAGAAAGCAGGCGTATGTTCGGCTGGCACATCGACGGTAAGGCGCGTGGCATCGACGAGTTTTTTATAGCGTACTTCATATTGCTTGCCCGACGTTCGGCCAGAAAATTGGCCATCGCCTTGGTAATCACACATCGGGAAATATTGCACGCGCCCCGATGGCAAAAATGTCTGCTGCATCACATCGTCAAAATAAGCGCTGACTTCGGCGCCAGAGGCGAGGTCGAACAGGCCTTTATTCATGCCCACTTGGTCTTTTTGAAAGCGGCTCAGCTCGCGCGATTCCACGCCGTAAAACGACGAAGGCTGGTGCAAACGAACGAAAGGATAAGCCACATTCCAATGCCCACCCGGCTTGGCGTGGCGGTCGACGATAATCATTTTGGCGTCGGTCTGGCTCAACAAAGTATCGGCAAAAGCCATGCCCATGGCCCCGCTGCCGACAATTAGATAATCCGTTTCTAAAACAATACTCACACCACTCTCCTATGGGTTCGCCAAGCTGCAACGCTCACTGCTTGCGATGAGAGAGATATAGGGCAATTTTCAGACAGCCCAAACGGAAAATCTAGCGCGCTTAGCTGGCGCGTTTATGCAGCGGCATTTGATAAACCAGCCCGCTTTGCGGCTCGGATAAATCGGCTTTTTGCGTAATCAGTTTGAAAATCTTATCGGCGTTTTTGGTTTCCACCAAAACCGTCACAATGTCGTTTTCCGACGCCGAGCCAAATTCGCGAAAGGCAAATAAATCTTCCGTACGACCCGCCTCAACGTAAATGCCGAGGACGCGCTTGTCGTCTTTCAATTGCGCCAGCAATTTATTGCCCGTGCCTTTGTGCAGAAAGGCGCCTATCTCGGTAATCATTTCTTAGCACCGGATTTCTTGGCAGCAGGTTTCTTAACTGGCTTTTTCTTGGCTGGTTTTTTCGCGGCGGCCATAATTTCATCTGGAATATAAGTCGCGATGCGGTCGAGGTCGTTCATGAACATAATGCCCATGCCCGGCTTATCGAGGTCGCCGGCCAAATACATGGCTTCAAACACGCGGTCGGCCTGCTCTTGGCTGACGATGATGCGGATCATTTCTTTCTGCTCGTCAATGGCAACGCCCATCAGCCCCATGCGTTCGCGAATGCCTGTGCCGCGCGCGTAAGTAACGGTTGCGCCTTGCGCGCCGACATCTTGCGCCGCCTTCACCACTTTCTCGGCTTGGCTGGCTTGCACGATACAGGTAATCATCAGCGCATCGGTTAAATAAGTCATTTGTCTTCCGGCCATGGTTCAGCCTCCTTCGTGTTAAATCTAAGATGTCGCGGGCGTGCCGCGCGATTGGCGAAACCGGATAATCAGCCCCATGCTGAGAACGGCAATAATCGGCCCAATAGAGGCCATGCTCAAAATACCAAAACCCTCAACCGCGCCTACCGCATTGCCAAGGCCTAGCCCCATGGCCAAAACCAAAGGCACCGTTACGGGGCCGGTGGTTACGCCCGCGCTGTCCCAAGCCACATTGACGAATTCCTCGGTCGAGAAAAACGTCAGCACAAGCGCGAAGAGATAAAGCGGGATGAGCAAAGTTGCGAGGTCAATCTCGAACAAGATTTTCGCCATGCCCAAAGCAATGCCGCAAGCCACGCCAATGGCCACGGAATACATCAGCATGGATTTTTTAAATGCCCCATTGGTCAAGGTCTGCACCGTCAAGCCAAGCGCGTTCAGGGCTGGCTCGGCCAATGTGGCGCCAAAGCCCATGAACCAAGCAAAAAGGATAACCAGCACCAGCCCCAAAACCGCCGAGTAAATCGGGGAAATGGCGCTTAAATCAATGGCCATAAAGGCGGCAGGCAAAACCGCGCCCGTTTGCGCGCCAATGGCACCCAAGCCATACGTCAGCCCAACGTTAAACACGCACATGCCGACAATGGAGAGAACCAAGCCGTAGCCGGTGAACAATTTATTAGCCAGACCTTCGCGTAGCACAATGAACAGCACGAACATTAAAAACAAAACCAATGGCGCAATGGCGCGTACGCCCAGAACCACTTCTTGCAACGGCGATTGCTGCCACAGCCCCACCGGCGCATCGGACACAGTGGCCGAAGCCGCAGCGGCGGCCACAACAATTTCTTCGGCGCTGATTTGCGTCGAGACATATAAGGACAGCCCCAAGACGGCCAGAATAGGAAATAGCGAGGCCAAAGTTACAACCCCAAAGCCCGACAGGGAGCTATCGCCCTTGCCGGCCGAATTGGCGATACCGATGCCCAAAGACAACACCAAAGGCACGGTGACTGGCCCCGTGGTAACCGCCCCGCAATCCCAAGCAAGCCCCAGAATGGCGCGCAAATCGGCATTGGCATAGACCACTAAGGTCAGCGCCAAAGTGGGCAAGACGGCGGCGTAAATCATCGGCTTCAACGACCAGCCATAGACAAAACGCAGCGTGCCTAAAACCGCCGCCGCGCCCACGCCAGCACCCACCAATA
>JAQWIP010000137.1 GCA_029248825.1 Alphaproteobacteria bacterium
CTCAAATCCGTCGCGATAATGGCGCGCGTGCGCAGTTTAATATCAAAATGCGATGTCCATTTGTCATGCTCCCATTGCGCCGCGTGATAAATAATCTGCGGGCCAATCTCGAACAAAAAGTCCAAATCTGGCATGCCATCGCGGTCGTCATCTTCGCTGGCATCGGCGGCCAAAGAGGCGCCGAGCGAGATATCGAGTTCAATTTTTTCATTGGCAAAAGCTACCGCACGAACTCCGCTTTCTTCGCCGATGGAAAACACTTCGCCGCGATAAATCACATAAGGAATAAATAGCGCTTGGGTCGTATTATCATCGGCGCCTGGATACGTCGGCCCGCTAAACGCGCCGCCGCCGATGCCCGCCTCCCAAAGCGGCTCGGGCAAATCAGCCGCCTGCGAGGAAACGCCTGCAAAAAAACAAGCGGCAAAAAAAGCGACAAGAGAGAAACGCATGGGGGAGATCCTATTCCGGTTTAGTCTAGGCTCGCCTTATACACTCTTTACCTTGGATTCCAAATAAGGCGACTTGCACCACCCCCCTTCCATTGTTTAGGCTTTCGGGCGTTAGGGAGAAAACCATGCAAATTAAAAGTGAAATTGCCGGCAGCGTTTGGAAAGTTATCGCGCAAGAAGGCGCCGAATTGGCCGCCGAGGATGTCATCGTCATTTTGGAATCGATGAAAATGGAAATTCCCATCACCGCGCCCAAAGCGGGGGTTTGCGAAAAACTACATGTCCGAGAAGGCGAAATGATTGGCGAAGGCCAGCTTGTCGCCACGTTGAAACTCTAACGGAGCGCTAATATGACTTGGGACAAGGAAATTGACGAAATTCAGGCGCGGCGCAAACTCGCCAAACAACAAGGCGGCAAAGCGGCCGTCGATAAGCACCATCAAAAAGGTCGCCTGACCATTCGCGAGCGCATCGATACGCTGCTCGATAAAAACAGTTTTGACGAAATTGGCGAAGGCGCAGGCGTTCCCGAATATGATGCGGGCGGCAAATTAACAGATTTTCAGCCCGCCAATTTCATCCTCGGCTTTGGCCAAATCGATGGCCGCAAAGTGATTGTTGGCGGCGAAGATTTCACCGTGCGCGGCGGCTCGCCCAATCCGGCGGGTCTGCGCAAAAGCGTCTATACCGAACGATTGGCGCTGAAATATAAAGTGCCGCTCATTCGCCTGCATGAAGGCGGCGGCGGCTCAGTTGGCGGCACGGGCAATGATAAAGCGCGCCGTCCCTTGGGCGATCCGGTGTTTAGCGAGTCGAGATTTGTGCCGCTCGCCGAAACGCTCTCCAGCATTCCCGTTGCCACGGCCGCCCTTGGCCCCGTGGCGGGGCTTCCGGCGGCGCGGCTTGTGGCCTCGCATTTTTCGGTGATGACGCCAAACGCGGCGGTCTTAATCGCCGGCCCCCAAGTGGTCAAACGCGCGACCGGCCATGATATGACCAAAGAAGAATTGGGCGGCCCGCAAGTGCATTTGGCCAGCGGCGCCATCGATAATCTGGCCGAAGATGAAGCCGATGCCATGCGCCAAATCTCCCGCTTTCTATCTTATGTGCCGGATAATGCTTGGTCGTTTCCAAAGGCGATAACGCCAACCGATAAAATCGACCGCTGCGAAGATGCGCTGGCCTCGATTGTGCCGACCTCGCGTCGCCAACCTTTCCAGATGCGCAAAATCATCGAAATGGTGATGGATCAAGACGCGCAAGGCTCCAGCTTTTTTGAAATGTCGCGCAATTATGGCCCCAGTTTAATCACTGGCTTGGCGCGCCTCAATGGCGAAAGCGTTGGCGTCATCGGCAATGATTGCATGTATTACGCTGGCGCCATGACCGCCACGGCGGCGCAAAAAATGCGGCGCTTCGTCGATTTTTGTAACAGTTTTCACCTGCCCATCATCAGCTTTGTCGATGAACCAGGCTTTATGATTGGCCCCGATAGCGAAGCGGCTGGCACCATTCGCCATGGCACGGCGGCCATATCGGCGGTGCTGCAAAGCCGCGTGCCTTGGGCTTGCGTGCAGGTTTTGAAAGCTTTTGGCGTGGCGGCTCAAGCCCATTTTGGCCCCGACGCCTATATGCTCAATTGGCCGAGCGCGGCCAGTGGCGCTTTGCCCGTCGAGGGCGGTGTGGCGGTCGCCTTCGGGCGCGAGATTGCCGCCGCCGAGGACCCTGCGGCCAAGCAAAAAGAATTGGAAGATATGTTGGCCGCCACGCAATCGCCTTTCCCGCGCGCCGAGGGCTTAAGTGTGCATGAGTTAATTGACCCGCGCGAAACCCGGCCAAAGCTGATACAGTGGTTGCAACTTGCTTTAAACGCGCGTACCGAAACCCCAACCCCTTATCTTACGGGCATGCGTCCCTAATCTATTTCGGGCGTGCTGCCCGCTATTGTTAACCTCAAAAAAGGAGAAACCCATGAGTGGTAACCGTCAAATTCTTTCAACCGTCACCGAAGCTGGAGAGGCTATTCTTTCCATCGTCGAGAACGACATTCCAACCCCTGGCCCCGATGAAGTTGTGGTTCGCATCGAAGCCTCGCCAATTAACCCATCCGATATGTTTCCGCTTTTGGGCTTTGCCGATTATTCGAAAGGCAAATTAATCAGCGAAGGCAATCAGCACAAAATGGTCGCCCCTGTACCCGAGGGCATGTTGACGCCGATGAAAGCGCGTATCGGCCAATCTTTGCCCGTCGGCAATGAAGGTGCTGGCACGATTGTGGCTGCTGGCGACAATGTCAAACAAATGGAAGGCAAATTGGTTTCGCTGGTAACGGGTGCGTCTTATCAGCAATTCGTCAAAGTGCCGGCCGCCATGTGCTTGGTGCATAATGAAGGCACAACGGCAGAAGAAGCCGCCTCGTCTTTCGTCAATCCACTGACCGCCTTGTGCTTCATTGAAACCATGCGCGCCGAAGGCCATAAGGCTATTGTGCATACCGCCGCCGCCTCGAACTTGGGTCAAATGCTGCTGAAGCTTTGCCTGCAAGACGACATTGATTTGGTCTGCATTATCCGTTCCGACGAGCAAGCCAAAATCTTGAAAGACCTCGGCGCCAAATATGTCATCAACTCAAAAGACGCTGACTTCACCAGCCAGCTAGAAGATGCCATTGCCGACACCCAAGCCAGCCTCGCCTTTGATGCCATTGGCGCGGGCGATATGGCCGACACGCTTTTGGCCGCCATGGAACGCGCCTTCAGTCGCTCGGCTTCTGGCCTGAACACCTATGGCTCCGACCAGTTCAAACAAGTCTATGTCTATGGTCGCCTCGGCATGGGTCAAATTACCTTGGGTCAAGCTTACGGCATGCATTGGGCGTGCGGTGGCTATTTGCTGACACCTAATTTGCAAAAAATGGGGCCTGAAAAACTAGGCGCCATGCAAGCGCGTGTGGCCGATGAAATTAAAACCACTTTCGCTAGCCATATCACCGATACGCTGTCGCTCTTGGAAGCCATCGACCCCGCCAATGTGGCGCGCTATATGCCCAAGAAAACGGGCGAGAAATATCTCGTTCAGCCGCAAAAAGATATCTAGGCTTCTGGTTAACAACAGACCCGTTTGGTCAAAAAGTAAGCCGCCGAGATTGTCTCGGCGGCTTTTTCTTTGGCTCTAAAGGCTCGCAAGCTCGTTTACAAACGACTGTCGGGATCGCCTTTTTGGGGTGTATCGACATCGGCCGCGCTATGGCGCTCTGGCACCATTTCTGCGCCCCAAGCGCGATTGACCAAACGGCCTCGGCGCACGGCAGGGCGCGCCGATATTTCATTCGCCCAGCGCAAGACATGCGTATATTCATGCACCTGCAAGAACTCCGCCGAGTCATATAAAATGCCCATAGCCAAAGCCCCATACCAAGGCCAAATGGCCATATCGGCGATGGTATATTCGTCGCCGCACATGAATTGATTGTCGGCCAAATGGCGTTCCAAAACATCCAATTGGCGCTTCACTTCCATGGCAAAACGGTCGATGGCATATTCGATTTTTACGGGCGCATAGGCATAAAAATGGCCAAAGCCGCCGCCCAGATACGGTGCCGAGCCCATTTGCCAAAACAGCCAGTTGAAACATTCGGCGCGCTTGTCGCCTTGCTTGGGCAAAAACGCATCAAATTTTTCTGCCAGATGCACCAACATAGAGGCGCTTTCAAATAGGCGCAGCGGCGTGTCGCCCGAGCGATCGGCCATAGCGGGGATTTTAGAATTGGGGTTCAACTCAACAAAGCCGCTAGAGAATTGATTGCCTTCGCCGATGTTAATCAGCCAAGCATCATATTCGGCGCCTGCGTGTCCGAGCGCCAAAAGCTCTTCCAGCAGAACCGTAACTTTCACGCCATTGGGCGTGCCAAGCGAATAAAGCTGGATGGGATGCTCGCCCACGGGCAGCTCTTTGTCATGGGTGGCGCCCGCAATTGGGCGGTTGATGGCGGCAAAACGCCCGCCGCTTTCTTTGTCCCAAGTCCAAATTTTTGGGGGTTCATATTGTGCTTCGCTCATCAAAGGCTCCTTTAAAAGTTGGCTTTACCCTAAGCCGCTTGGCTAGCTTCGGGCAAGGTAAAATGGCGTTAAGGGCTCGGCTTGGCATTTTGCGGCCAGCGGCAGTTCATAAAAATTAAGTTTTCGCTTGCTTTTCCCCGTCCATATGCTAGCGACAAAGGGTTGCGTGACGTTATATGTTTCTTTTGGCGCAGCCTAGCATCTCCCTTTGGTTGGTTTTGCTACTTTTTAAATTACGTACGCAAAAGACACAACTTAGGACTGACGAATGATTACTGGTACTGTGAAATGGTTTAACGCCACAAAAGGATATGGATTTATTGCTGTTGAAGGTGAAGACGATGTATTCGTACACATCTCCGCAGTGGAAGCTAGCGGCTTGCAGCTCAAAGAAGAAATGAAAGTTTCCTTTGAAAAGCAGCAAGGCAAAAACGGCAAATACTCCGCCGTTAACCTCGGCCCAGCTGACTAATATGAGAGAGCCCGTCGGATATCCGACGGGCTCTTTTCTTTTTCCTCGGACAGGTTTT
>JAQWIP010000143.1 GCA_029248825.1 Alphaproteobacteria bacterium
CGGGCGGGCAACGCCAGCGCATCGCCATTGCGCGCGCCTTGATATTGGAGCCAGAATTTCTTGTCCTCGACGAACCGACCAGCGCGCTCGATCGCTCGGTGCAGGCGCAAATCATCGATATGTTGCGCCGCTTACAAAAGCAAAAAGGGCTGACTTATTTATTCATCAGCCATGATTTGAAAGTTGTGCGGGCGCTATCGCATCACGTGATGGTGATGCAAAATGGGGTCTGTGTGGAGGCGGGAACCGCTAGCCAAATTTTCGATGCGCCGCGCCAGACCTATACGAAAAACCTACTGGCCGCCGCCCTCGACACGCAAAGTTAGCCGAGGCGTTTGATGGCCGTTACCGGCCCTTCGCTTTGGGCAATGCGCACGCAAGCCGCGTCAAAATCTTCTTCGACCACCGACATATGAAACGCATTGGCATGCAATAATGTGTTGGGCGCGCTCAAAAAACCCACATGGCCTTTCCAAAATACGATGTCGCCAACCTCGGCCACCTCGACGGCTGTGCCGAGACTGGCTTCTTGCATATCGCTGTCGCGCGGACACGCCAGCCCACAAGCCATCAGCGCGGTTTGCACCAGCGCCGAGCAATCCAAGCCGATGCTTTCGCGCCCGCCCCAAAAATACGGCGCGCCAATAAACCGTCGCGCCACCTCAATCGGCTGACGCTCAAACGCCGCCACCGGGGCTATATGGCCGCTATGAATAAACCCGCCGCCCGTCTCCTCCGACAGCTCGGCAAAGCGCCCTTCAAGGCGGGAAACCCGAAGCTGCGCGCCCAGACACAGCCCCATGAGCGGGCGCGTTTTCATATCTGGCTCGCGATAGACAAAACTTCGCAAAGCCACAAGCTTATGGGTCGGCGCCATGGCGGGGCTGGTTTTTTGCAAATCTTGCGCCAACACATAGCCAACATAATCATCGTGTTTAGCCTGCCCCCAAGCCCATCTATCTTTCATCTCATAGACGCGAAACCCCTCGCCATAGAGCAATTGGCTATCTTGCATAGCGCCATCGGCGGGCGAGCGACGCACGGCACTGACCGGCGCCAGCAGGGTATAATCTTCACCTTCGACAAAACGCGGCGCCGAAACCTCGGCGCGCAAATGGCTGGCCGCCAAATCATCGCGCCAAACATTGAGGCGCGGGTCGGGTTTGGTCTTACCCAAAGCGGCGTTCCAAATACGTGTAAACCGCGCGCAAAGCTTGCGCCTCGCCGCCCACCGGACGCCCCGCGCGAGCCCGCAAGCTCCACGCATAGACATCGCAATGCATCCAAGTTTTGGATTGCTCGACAAAGCGCGCGAGAAATAGCGCGGCCGTAATCGAGCCGCCCATGGGCGCCGAGCCGATATGGTTCACATCGCCGATTTGACTATCCAGCCAGCCGTCATAGCCTGCCCATAGCGGCATCCGCCACATTGGGTCGTGGGTTTCGATGGCGGTTGTTTGCATGGCTTCGGCCAACTCATCATCATGGGTGTAAAACGGCACCACTTCTGGCCCCATGGCCACGCGTGCCGCGCCCGTGAGCGTGGCGAAATCGATCAGCACATCGGGGGTTTCGTTATCGGCTTCGCATAGCATATCGGCCAAAACCAAACGCCCCTCGGCATCGGTATTGCCAATCTCGACGGCCAGACCTTTGCGGCTGGCCAACACATCGCCCGGGCGAAACGCATCGGGGCCAATGGCGTTTTCCACCGCGCCAATCATCAAGCGCAGGCGGATGGGCAGGCCGGCATCCATCAGGGCATCGGCCAGCGCAATCGAGATAGCGGCGCCGCCCATGTCTTTTTTCATCAAATCCATATAGCTGCCGGGCTTTAGGTTCAGCCCGCCCGTATCAAAGCATACGCCTTTGCCGACCAAAGTGACTTTGGGTGCCTCGGCCTCGCCCCAAGTTAAATCTAAAAACCGTGGCGCCTCGACAGCCGCGCGCCCGACCGCGTGAATCATCGGGTAATTTTTCGCCAATAAATCATCGCCAGAAATAACGCTCAGCTCGGCCTTATGGCGTTTGGCCAACGAGTGCATGACTTGTTCCAGCGCCTCTGGCCCCATATCGGCGGCGGGGGTATTGATGAGGTGACGGGTCGAATAGACGGCGCGGTTAAGCCGCTCGACGCGGGCGCGGTCGCAAGTTTTTGGCAAAACGAGACGCGGCCATTGGCTGTCGCGCGGCTTGGTTTTATAGGCCTCATAGCGATAGCACCCCATCGCCCAAGCCAAAGGCGCCATATCTTGCACGGCCTCGGGCGCGCTATCATCGAGCCGATAGGCCCCTTCTGGCAATTGCGCTGGCAGGCTCGCCAAAGCGAAAGCATCGGGCTTGGCACCCAGCCCCAAAAGCACGGCTTCTAAATCGCCAGCCGAATTGGGCAGCAGCAAAACCTCGCCCGCAGCGGCGGCAAAATGCGTGGTGTCCATCCAAGTCAGATGCGGGCCGACCAAAGTCTCGCGCCAGCTGGCCAAGGCTTTGGGCGTGAGCGCGCGAATAAGACACGCGGGCTTGCCTTTATCTTGCAGATAAATATCGCCCGGTTCGGCGGGAAAAACGTCGCTTATCGAAGAGAGAAGAGCGGATGGCATGACAAACCCTTTGGCAAAACAGAATGAGGTGTCACCCTATCACGCGCTTATCGCGCGGTCATCGCGTAATCAATTACCAATTCCGTGCCATTGACATAAGACGAGGCGTCGGAGGCCAGATAAACAATGCCATTGGCAATGTCTTCGGGCTGACCTGGCTTGCCATTGGGCATGCCAGCGGCGGCGACCATATCAATATTCACGCGGTTGCCACCCGGCGTCATCATGTCTGGATTATCTTTGGCAATGCCCGAGATTTCGCGCGACCAAATATCTGTATCAATAATGCCCGGATGCACGCTATTGCAGCGAATGGCTTGGCCATTGTCGGCGCATTCATTGGCAATGGCTTTTGAGAACAGACGAACGCCGCCCTTAGAGGCCGAATAGCCCGCCAGACCCGAAGCGCCAATCAGCCCCGCAATCGACGATATATTGATAATGCTCGACGGCCCACTGGTCGCCATGAGCGGAATAGAGTGTTTGCAGCCCAAAAAGACGCCGTCCAAATTGATAGCATTTTGACGCTGCCAATCCTCAAGGCTCATTTGTGTCACGGGCACGCCAATGGCAATGCCTGCATTATTGACCAGCACATGCAGTTGGCCTTCGTGCTGGCGGATGCTTTCGATGAGCTCTTGCCAGACGTCTTCTTGCGACACATCTTGCGCTAGGCTGCGAGCTTGGCCGCCCGCCTCGGTAATCATCTTGGCGGTTTCTTGAACCCCGCTCACATCAATATCAGTGACAATAAGCTTGGCGCCCGCAGCAGCCAAAGCCACCGCGCAAGAGCGTCCAATACCCGTGGCTGCGCCCGTAACCAGCGCTACTTTTCCGCTACAATCTTGGCTCATTTGGCGCGCGCAATCACGGTCATTTTTGTGTAGCCCTTAACAAAAGACGACACATTGCGTTCTGGCTCGCCCACAACTTCGATTTTCGAGAAGCGTTTAAGCATTTCATCCCACAGGATTTGCAACTGCAATTCAGCCAGACGATTGCCGAAGCAACGGTGAATGCCAAAGCCGAAAGAAATATGATTACGCGCGTTTTCGCGATCAAAAATCAAATCATTCGGGTTTTCAAATTTGCGCTCATCGCGATTGCCCGCGACATACCACATGGCAACTTTATCGCCTTTTTTGATGGTTTTCCCGTGCATTTCCACATCTTCCAAAGCCGTGCGGCGCATATAGGCCAGTGGCGTTTGCCAGCGGATGATTTCCGCCACCGTGTTGGGGATGAGGTCGCGATTGGCTTTTACTTTTTCCCATTCGGCCGGGAACAAGCTGGAGCCATAAACCGAAGCGGTCATGGAATTGCGGGTCGTGTCATTGCCGCCCACAATCAGCAAAATCAAATTACCGAGATATTCCATCGTGTCCATGTCTTTGGTTTCTTCGCCATTGGCCAGCATAGTGATTAAATCCCCGCCGTCTTTGCCTTGGCGCTCTTGCCATAGTCCCATGAAATACTGCACGCATTCCATCAGCTCGGCGCGGCGTTGCTCTTCGCTTTCCACAATACCGGTTTCAGGGCCAGCCGTGGCCACATCCGACCAGCGGGTCAATTTACGGCGTTCTTCAAACGGGAAGTCGAACAAAGTAGCCAACATCATCGTCGTCAACTCGATGGAGACAACGTCGACCCAATCAAATTCTTCGTCGATCGGCACCGCATCCAGAACATATTGCGTGCGCTCGCGGATAAGTTTCGACATTTCCGCCAAGCTCATCGGCGCCATAATCGGGGCAACGGTTTTGCGTTGCACATCATGTTTGGGCTGATCCATGGCGATGAACATCGGCAGTTCGAAATCTTCCGACGGGTCGGGCAGAACAATCGCTGGCTCGGACGAGAAGCGCTTGTGGTCTGTATCAATCGCCATAATATCTTCATAGCGCGTCACCGACCAATAGCCGCCAATATCGGGCGCATCATTGGTGCGGTCTTCCGATTGCCAACCAGACGGGCAATAATGCAAAGGCGCTTCATTGCGCAAACGATCGAAAATGGGCCAAAACTCTTCTTTCGGCCAGAGCAGCGAATTAGACGGATCGAGATCCTTTAAGGCCGTGCTATAGGCTAGGTCCTCGCCCGGGCGCATTTCTTGTTTTATCGCTTCGCTCATCATTTTCTCCCTTAATCATATCTATTTGGCGTTCTTCCAAAAAGGTGACGCCTGCGTCATAAATATTAGTCAGAAGCTCTGGCGCGCTGCAAGCCTTTTTTGCACCCAAAAGGCTCTTTTTTGTGCCTTTTAATCGCCTCTGACGATTGCGCTTGCGCTTGGCGATGGTGAAACTTAAAGTCAGGTCTTGCACAGGGGTCCGGTTGGCGCGCAAATCTAGTCGCAACAACCGGTGAGACGATACCCTTTGTACCTGTTTACGGATTATGCCGCTGCAGGGAGTGCCGGATTTGCTTCCGCCTTTCTCGCTCGTGTCATGGTTCTTATGCCTTATCGGGGATTTCCCGTTTCGAGAGAGAGCTTGTTCTATG
>JAQWIP010000169.1 GCA_029248825.1 Alphaproteobacteria bacterium
CATTGGCACATTGAATTTATTTCGCGAATTCACACGGTAAAGTCCATTGAAACATGTCTTATTGAGATAGATCAGTCGCGCCGCAAAACCGCACGCGAAGCGAGGTTTAAAGCGATCGCGGACATGGTAATAGTATTCCTCGCAATGGCTTTTCTCATGTTGACGCAAAAGCCGAAGCAAGCGATCTGGGGTATCGCGAACCGCTAGCCAAGCCTTCACCAAATCTTCGTTTATGTCGGCTAATATGGCTTTGCCTAGAAGCCTTCCCTTAAATAAATGAAAAAACATGGCTCCACCGCCCGCAAAAGGCTCTAAGTAGGTGCCAATATCTTGAGGCAAGAGCAGGTCAAGCTGTGGTAATAAAGATCGCTTTCCGCCTACCCATTTCAAAAAGGGTTTCGGCGGATCAAGCTTATCCTCAAGTTCGAAAACATTATCTTCGGGTTTTTTATCTACCCACAATGAAACAGGCTTCTGGCGCATCTCTGGTTTCCATTCTTATTATTACAGAAACCGTAGTGTGATCCGTCCATGCCTAAAAGTGGGTTAATTTCCGTAATTTTAATGGAAACACCTATTCTCAATTACCGGGAATAAGTTCAAGAAGTGGCAGAAAATTCTAGCTACTTAAGCCTTGGCGCTCGAGATATCTAAAGCCGCCCAAACCGAACGCCCACGTCGGCTTCGCAGTCTTGGCAGCGGAAATTATGGCCGCTCGTGCTGGGGCGGAACGAGCCGTCGGCGCTTTGTTTTAGCTCTGGTTGCGTCACCCGCCATGTCTGCGAATTGGCGTGCCAAAGACACACGCCATCTAACGTAATGGCAGAGGAAGCGCACACGGCGCAGCGAGGGCGTTGGCGATTTCTTACGATTTCCTTCGGCTGTCTTTTCTGAGTTTCTAGTTTCATAAGACATAGAAGACAGCAACCCCCCCTAAAAGAGGGTTAATTTTAGATATTTTTTTGTAATTAACTTATCGCCAACCGAAAACCCTAGCGGTCTTCATAAGGGTTTTTGCCCTTGCGAACAAAAATACGCAATGGCACGCCGTCCAAAGAAAACGTATCGCGCAGACTATTCGCCAGATACCGCTGATAGCTCTCTGGCACCGCATGGCCGCGACTGGAAAACGTCACAAAAGTGGGCGGGCGCGCTTTGGCTTGCGTGATATAGCGCAGACGCACAGGCCGACCCTTATCGGCAGGCGGCGGATGGCGGTCGATGACATCGCCCAGCCATTTGTTCAATTTCGCCGTGCCAATGCGCGCGTTCCAAATCTCATATTGCTTTTGCACCGCTGGCATCAATTGCTCGACGCCCTTGCCCGTTTGCGCCGACATCATAATCACCGGCACCCCGCGCAGGCGCGGCATGGTGCGCAGCAGCGCATCATTAATGGTTTGGCGCACTTCTTTGCGGTCGAGTTTCAAATCCCATTTATTGATACCCACCACCAGCGCACGGCCTTCGCGCTCAATCAAATCGGCCAGCTGAATATCTTGCTTATCAAATGGCGTCGTCGCATCGACCAAAAGCACCACCACTTCGGCAAATTTCACCGCGCGTAAGCCATCCGCCACAGAAAGCTTTTCCAGCTTCTCGGTAACCCGAGATTTGCGCCGCACACCAGCCGTATCCCACAGCGTAATCGGGCGCGCGCCATTGGGCGCTTGGTCGCTTTCCCATGTCCAATTGACCGAAATACTATCGCGCGTAACGCCCGCCTCTGGCCCCGTCAGCAGACGGTCTTGGCCTAGAATATAGTTAATTAAAGTCGATTTACCCGCATTCGGACGCCCCAAAATAGCCACCCTTAGCGGCTTGTCGGGGTCATCTTCAAACGGCATATCGGGGTCGAAATCGGCGTCCTCGTCTTCGTCTTCCGCATCGACATAGTCGCCTTTATGCGCTTCGGCATGGGCGTCCATCGCATCGCGCACTTTGGTATATAAATCATCCGTGCCGTGGCCGTGTTCGGCCGAGAGCGCAATCGGCTCGCCTAGCCCCAAACTATACATCTCGTTCAGCCCCGTCTCGGCCGCTTTGCTTTCCGATTTATTGCCGGCCAAAATAACCGGCACATCGGCCTTGTGCAAAAGCCGCGCGAACAGCTCGTCTTCGGGCAGCAGGCCAACGCGGGCATCGGTGAGCATCAGCACCATATCGGCCTCGCCAATGGCGGCCTCGGTTTGGGCGCGCATACGCGCTTCTAGCGAGCCGGTTTTACCCTCTTCAAAACCCGCCGTGTCGACAATTTGAAACCGCAAATCGCCGAGCCGCGCATCGCCAAAACGGCGGTCGCGCGTAACCCCTGGCTGGTCATCGACCAAGGCCAATTTGCGCCCGACGAGGCGGTTGAACAGGGTCGATTTACCCACATTGGGTCGCCCCACAATGGCGAGAACAAATGGCGCGATCATAGCGCGCTCCTATTTACGGGCAATGAGGCTGCCCTCATCGCTCAACACATACAAAATACCGTCGGCAATCACGGGCGGCATACTCACCGGATCGTCAATGTCGAGAAACTCGTTCACTTCCCCATTGGTCGGGTCGACGCTGACCAAGCGGCCATCGGAGGAAGCGAGAATAATTTTTCCGCTGCCCAAAACCGGCCCCGCCCACCGAATGCGGTCAGAGCGTTTGTCTGCATTTTTATAGGCTGGCAAATTAGCAATCCAACGCACCCGCCCCTGCTCGCGCGAGAGGCTGACCAATTCGCCGTCCAGCGACATAATCAAAACATAATCGCCCATAGCCCAAGGCGTCTCAATGGAGCCGACATCGGCCGTCCACACGCGCTCGCCACTGCGTAAATCAATCGCTGCCGTGCGACCACCATGGCTGGTCACATAAACCCGGCCGCGGTCGATGACGGGGCGTCCCACAATGGCGTTCAATTGCGACAGCGGCGTAATTTGCGTGGCGCGGCTGGTCAGCGTTTCGCTCCACGCCTCTTGCCCGTTCACCGGGCTGAGCGCCACCACTTCGCCAGAGTTAAAGCCTGCCACAACCACTTGCTCATTCACCGCAACGCTGGTCGCGCCGACAATCGTCGCGGCTTCTTTAATCGCCAAATGTTCCCAAATACGCGTGCCGTCCTCGGCGTTGAAAGCTTGCAGACGGCTGTCTTGCGAGGCCACATAAATGCGCCCATTGCTATAGGTCGGCGCATTGGAAAACGGCACGAGGTTTTGCACCCGCCAAATAATGTCGCCGGTCGTCGCATTCAATGACACCACTTCGCCAAAACCTGTGGTGACGAAAAGGCGCCCCCCCGCATAAGCCACGCCGCCGCCAAACCCATCGCGCACGCGGGCGGATTTTTCTTTGCGGCTGAAAAACCGGGTCAGGCTAAAATTGCGTTCGGTAAATTGCGCCAGCACAGATTGCGTCCACACGGGCGCGCCGGTTTTGGCATCTACGGCCACCACATTTAAATCGGTTCCCAGCGCAAACACTTTGCCATCGGCCACCACGGGCGGCGCTTTTAAGACGCTCAGGCTGGCCTTGCCGCGCACCATATCGACTTTAAAGCCCTCGCCCAAGCCATCTAGCTCGAGGTGATAGGCGGCATTGCTGGCAAAACCGCCCGCATTGGCCCAAGCGGAATTGCGAAAGGCCGGCACAATACGCACCTCTTGGTCGCGCAGGCGCGGGTCTTCGCGCAACGTGGTCTCAAAGTTTAAAACCGAAATGCGGTCGCCGTCGAATTTCGCTTTCTCGCCATCGCCGCCACACGCCACCAGCGCACTGGCCAAAACAGTGGAAAAGAATACAGAGCGGAGAGAGCGCAACGGCATGAGAAAATACCCTATTTCTTGGCTTTGGAGGCAGCTGGTATATTGGCGACAGGCGGGGTCAGCGCGCCGGATAGGCTTTCCAGCATAATGCTGGCGCGTTCGCGTGTCAGCGAGGTCACCCGCGCATCGCCGATTTGCGCTTTAAACAATTCGCGCGCCTTGAGCGGTTTATCATAGCTCATATAGGCCAGCGCCATCGTCTCGCGCGCCATCGGTTGCAGACCATTGTCATCATCGAGCAAATCTTCCAAGCGCATTTCGATGGTTTCGAGGCCAGCTTGGCTATCCAGCAAAACAATCGCCGCCTGCAATTTGGCCAAATCGCGCAGGCTGTCTGGCAGGCTCGAATTCGTCGCCAGCCCATCAAAACCCGCCACAGCCGCCCCGGCCGAAGCCGAATTGGTTTGGCTTTGCTCGGCATGCGCCAAAGCGGCGGTGAATTGTGCCAAAGCGCCATAGCCATTGTCTTCGGCGGCGGCAAAAGCCTCCAGCGGCGCGATTTTTTCTTGCGTGTCCAATTCGGCCAAGCTTTCCAGCAGCGCGTCATAGCGTTGGGAGGCGGCTTCTTCGAGGCCGCGCACATAATTAGATCCGATAATCACCGTGGCAACCAGCAGCACAATGGCCACAGCCGCACCGATGACATAGCGGCCATATTTGCTCCAGGCTGCGCCCATATTATCGCGGCGCAATTCGGCGCTTACTTCGTCAAAAATGTCACTCACTGTGTGTCTCCGGCTGGCGTTTGGGTCATGGACGTTGCGTCCTAATCTTTATTGGTAACTTTCATAGCATAAGTATGCTGCGCTTCGGGAAATTTCCGCTCGCGAACATCATTGGCATAGCTCTCCGCCGCCGTGGCGATTTGCTGGCCGAGAGTGGCGAACTCTTTGACGAATTTCGGCACGCTTGGCGATAGTCCCAACATATCTTCGGTCACGAGAATCTGCCCATCGCAGCCCGCCGAAGCCCCAATGCCAATGGTTGGCGTATCGATGGCGGCTGAAATCTTATCGGCCAACTCGGCGGCGATGCCCTCCAAAACGATGGAAAAAGCGCCGGCCTCGGCCAGAGCTTTGGCGTCTCTTTCGAGTTGTGGCCATTGGTCTTTGGTGCGGCCTTGGGTTTTAAACCCGCCCATGACGTTCACATTTTGCGGTGTCAGGCCGATATGCCCCATCACCGGAATGCCGCGTTGGGTGAGATGCGCCACGGTTTCTGCCATGCGCTCGCCGCCCTCTAGTTTGACCGCTTGGCAGCCGGTTTCTTTCATCGTGCGGGCGGCATTGTGAAACGCTTGTGCTGGGCTTTCCTCATAGGTGCCAAATGGCAAATCGACCACCACAAGGGCTTGCGACGAGCCGCGCACCACGGCGGCGCCATGGGCAATCATCATATCCAGCGTCACGCCCAGCGTGTTTTCCATGCCATACATAACCATGCCGAGGCTATCGCCGACCAAAAGCAAATCAACATGCGGGTCGATGAGCGCCGCCGTATGGGCGTGATAAGAGGTCAGGCAGACAATCGGCTGCTGTTTTTTGCGCGCCATAAGCTCGGGCACGGTGATGCGTTGGATGCGCTTTTGAACAGACATAAGGTTCTCTATAAATCAGGGTCAAATGGCTTTAACTGTCGCGGAAACTAGCCGAAATAAAGCCAAAGCGCAATTGCGTTTGAGGCCACAAAATTTGCCCTAATCATCGTTGTGCAGCGCCATCCATCAAAACAAGGAACAGAGTGGCAGCGTCATGCGATTTCATCCGCTTGAATGGCCAGAAACCCTTGCCAGACGGCATCCATTTGCGGCAACCATTTGGTCAGCAAAGGCGTGGTGGCCTCTGCCTCGCTCGCCCCTTTTGTCAGGGTTAAATATTGAAACATAAAAGCCGAAACCCGCGCGTTGACTTGGCAATGCACCAGAATTTTACGCCCCTCCAGCGCCTCCATCAGACGACAAAATTGGCGCAAATGCTCGGCTGTGGGCGCGTCAAACGGGACCGGCATATGCAGATAGCTCATGCCCTGGGCGCTCACCAATTGGCCTTCCTCGGCAATCGCATCGTCGCTATCGGCCATCGCCAGATTGACCACCACCTCATAACCCTCGCCTGCCAGAAGCGCGAAATCTTCCGCCCTCGGCTGGCCAGACGTGCCAATCATCGGCGTCAGGAGATGGAAATTTTTCAACGGCATGAGACCCCTTTTGGTTTTTATTGGAGACAATCAGCGCCCTCAAGCGCGCAGCCTCTAGTCTTGCGTCAGCACGTAAGTGAGCAGTTCCACCACTTGCTCGGGCGATGTCGCCCAAGCCATGGCGGCGGCGTCGACTTCTTTTAACGGATGGATGATGTCCTCATCGTGCAGCGTGATGTAAGGCGTGCCGAGCGCGGCGCAATAGCCCGCATCGAAGGCGGCGTTCCACTGTTTGTATTTATCGCCAAAGCGCACCACCGCGACATCGCATTGCTCGAGATGGGTTTTAATGCGGATGGCATTTACTTTGGCCGATTTATGGTCGCGCCAAAATTGAATATCTTCGGCGCCCAAAAAGTCGCCCGCCGCATCGCTGGCTTCATGGTTGGTAACCGCAGAGGTAAAGGTCACATCGAGATTTTGCTTGGCACAGCCTTGCTCAATCTGGTCGCGCCAGTCGGTGTGAATTTCGCCCGATAGATAAACAGTCATCGTCATAAATAAGTCCCACTTTGTTGGCAAGCCGCCTGAAACCAAGCGGACGAACAGCTGATAAATTCGCTTAAAACATAAATCAGCCAGCCCGCCGGCGCAAGGCTAGCGAGAGGCTGGCGAGAGGCGTCTAGCGCAAATACGTGCAGCAATAATGGGTGATGCTATGGACTTTCAACTTAAAGCTGGCCTCGGCCGGCACGTGAAATACGCAAGCGCCCTTGAAGCTTACCCAGTCATCGGCATCGGGCAGAAGCACGTCTAAGTCGCCGGACGAAATATCCATTTCCTCGGCGGCTTGGGTGCCAAATTCATACTCGCCCGGCAGCATGACGCCGAGCGTCTTCTGGCTGCCATCGGGCATGGTAATCGTGCGGCTGGTGACTTTGCCGTCAAAATAAACATTGGCCTCGCGGGCAACGCAGACGTTTTGAAACTCAAGCTCATTAGACATCGGGGACTTTCTATTCTGTAAAAATTATCGGGTTATTTAGAAGAATTATCGGGCGGCGCAGAACACGCAAACAGCGTTCGGTATACCAAACCCGCCTTGCGATGCACAATAGCTTCTTGATAGGCGGCGCTGGCGAACATATCGAGATAGGCTTGGCGCGACGGGTAGTGAATGATAATCACCTCATCGGCTGGCTGCTAGCCCACGAAGCCCAATTCCACCTCTTGGCGAAACGCCACCGAGCCGCCCAGAGCAAAAATAAGCGGGCCCACAATGGCTGCATATTCCCCATAGGCCTCGCGCCCCCTGCGCGCGGGCGCGTCCATGTCCGCCGGATAGTCGGCTTGGGGTTTATACTGGATAATATTGACCATTTGAAACGGGCCATCGTCGCCGCGCGCCACAATCTGCGCCAGCGCGTGCAATTGCTGTTTTGAGGGTTCGGTTTCTTGGAATGTGGCGGTGGTCATCCGCTTCTCCCTTCGTGTTTCAATAGCATTATTTAGCGCGACACCGCTCGTCGCAAGCGGCGCAAGCTGTCGATGGAGATGAAGCGCGTGGCGAGGTAAAATAAAATGCGATAGCCAAGCTTCATTTTTAGCGAATGGTCGTTATAGCCGCTGTTTATCAGCGACGGCATGACGTATAATTTGGCCGTTTTTTCCATCTCAAGATGAACCGAGACATGCTCACAAACCTCATCGCCTTGCGCATCCAAACCGACGTAGTCAGCAGCCTCGAACAAGTGTTTTTTTTAG
>JAQWIP010000049.1 GCA_029248825.1 Alphaproteobacteria bacterium
GGCAAACAAGTAATTAACTGGGGTGAATCAACGTTTTTCCTAGGCGGAAACTCGGTTTTCAATCCCATTGACGTTCCAGCAATTAGAAAACCAGGAGCGGAAATCAAGGAAGCGCTAATTCCAGTTGAGGCGCTCTACGCCAGTGTTTCCCTTCCATATGATCTGTCAGTTGAAGCCTACGTAGGCGGATGGGATCGTTACAAAATTGATAACGGTGGTACGCCATTCGCTGGCAGTGATGCTGCCTTCCCGGGCTCATCGGCCAACCAAGCTGCATCATTCATTGGTGGCGGCAACTTTGGCGGAACTGCGAAATTTAACTATGATTACCAAGCGTCGGGCGGTCTTACAGCGATTCTTGGCGCTGTGGCAGCGGACAATCCTATAGAAGGAGTAAGCGAGACGCTGACACCAGCTCATTCCTTTACGCATGACCTGTCGAGAGATACTTCTGGTCTTACGCCTGAGGAGCAGCGCTGGGCTTACGATGACCCTTATATCATTAAACGGATCAGCGACACTGAGCCAGATGAATTTGACAACTATGGTTTGGCAGTGCGTTGGTATTCTGAAGCCCTTGGTTCAACAGAATTCGCTGCGTACTACCAAAACTATGATAGCCGAATTCCTCGCTTCGGGATTCATTCCCTAGCGCCAAGAGCAGGCATAAGCACAGTTGGCGGCGTCAGCACTGACGCTGCAAACCGTGGAACATCGATTGCCGGCTGTACCGCGGCCAAAAATGGCTTGACTGCAGGGGGAGCAACGGGCGGCCTTACTTGGGCAACTTCACCGTATAATGACGTTCCATATGTGCTCGATAATGACAACGACCCACAAAAAATCCACCGGACAGCCAACGAAGCAAATTCTGCTCTGAATACGGCGCTTACTGCTGCGGAACTTGGTGGAGCCTACATTTCTGCTCCAGATACGTTAGCTCGTCTCGGGGAAGTTAATTGCCGATCAGTTCTGGGTACAAACCAATTCAACGGTGCGTTCCTAACTGGCGCCATGGCAGCTGTAACAAGCTTCGAAATGAGCTGTACGCTGAGTATCCAGAAGAGCGCGAAGTCTATGGGATTAGTGCGGCTACAACATTAGCTGGCTGGGGCGTGCAAGGCGAAGTCACTTACCGTCCAAACGCTGACTTCCAAATCGATACCGACACCGTCGTTATCGGAGCAGTTGTTGCTGGTTGTGCTTTTGAGCTAAACTATGGTCCGGCATTAGCGCCTGTATTTGGAGCTTACTCAACCTATGCAGCCGCATCAGGCATTGGATGCACGGGACAGGACCAACGCCTTAAGGGGTGGGATGAGATGGAGCTATACAATTTCGATATTGGCACCACGGCCGTCTACACGTCTTCACACCCATTGATATCTGCGTTGGGAGCGAATAGCGGTGTCCTTCTTACCGAGTTTGCAGGAGCTTACGTTACAGATTTTGAGACCAGAACTATTCAGACATCAGGTGGTCCTGTAACCGTTGAGACGTCAGAAAACGGTTATGTTTTGCCGAGCACATGTACTTCTGGCGGTGACGTTCCACTCTCAGGTTTGTTCGGACTTGACCCGAGGGGCGAAACAGATTGTCGCCCAACCCAGGGACAAGTTTCCGGTCTGTTGCTGGCAGGTTTAACCTACAACAACGTAATGGGCAGCGCTTGGACACTTTCACCTCGTCTCATTCATCGCCAAGGCCTTCGTGGTCGTGGTGTTGGTGGCGTGCAGGGCGTAGGTTCAACATCCCTAAGCGTCGAGGCTAGCTATCAGGAAACGAGGATTGGCTTGAGCTATGTTGATTACTTCGGTCCAGAAAATCGCTTTAAAAATGGCGATAAGGATTCCGTAGCGTTGACCATAAGCCAACCTTTCTAAATTGTATCTTACCGGGGGCGGCAAGCCGCCCCCGGAAACCAATTAGTTTTTATGGAGAATTTCAAATGAAAACCAAACTTTTAACTACAGCCTTGACACTGAGCCTAGCGGCCGGTTTTGCTGTGGCCGAAGTTCCGGCCAATCAAGCAGCTCGTCTTGGCGCCGATCTCACCCCCATGGGGGCCGAAAAAGCCGGCTCTAAATCAGGTGTGAGCTCATGGTCAGGCCGAGCCATCAATGGTTCTGCTCTGCTGAACGGATATGATGGGGGCGCTTTGCCAAACCCATTTGCTTCCGAGAAACCTAGCTATACTATTACGGCGGCAAATGCGGCTCAGTATGACAAGCAACTTACTGTTGGCCAAAAAGCCATGCTGGCAACTTACCCAGATAGCTACAAGCTGAATGTGTACAAGTCCAACCGGACCTGCACCTATCCAGACTTCGTCTATAAGGCAAGCAAGCGTAATGCATCGGTAGGTAAAGTTGTCGACGGCGGTAACGGTATCTCGGAAGCCATTATGGCCTCGCCGTTCCCAATCCCAAGCAGCGCTGTCGAAGTTGTATGGAACCACACACTGCGCTATCGCGGTGAGCGGGTAGCTCGTGACTTCAATATGACGGCACCAACTGCCAGTGGCGATTACACGCTGACTTACACGCGTGATGAAATCGTGTTCCCGTATTCCAACGCGCAAAATGCTCGTGCGGAAGACTTGGACAATATTTCGATCTACTTCGTGGCTTACACATCTGCGCCAGCACGTCGTGCCGGTAACGTTGTTTTGGTACATGAAACGCTGAATATGGCTCAAGAAGGCCGCAAAGCTTGGACCTATAGCCCAGGTACACGCCGTGTACGTCGTGCGCCAAACATTGCGTATGACAACCCAATGACCAATGGTGATGGCATGGGCACGTCGGATCAGTATGATGGCTACAATGGCGCCCCAGACCGTTACACTTGGACGGTTTCAGGTGTTGAAGAGAAACTGTCGCAACAAAACAACTACAATGCTGTTTTGAGCGATTATGACTCTCTTCTGCAAGCTGGTCACGTAAACCCAGATCTTCAGCGTTATGAAATGCGTCGTCAGTGGGTTATCGAAGGTAACCTGAAGGGCGGAGCTCGTCACATTTATGCGAAGCGTGTGCTGCGTATGGACGAAGACAGCAAGCAAATGACAGCTGGCGAAATGTATGATGGTCGTGGTGAGCTGTGGCGTGTCCAAGAAATTGGTCAAGCCCCTGATTACCGTCCCGATGCACAGGTTTGCTGGACAACCGGTGGTGAGTTTATTTATGACTTGCTGGCTGGTCGTTACATGGGCCTAGGCATGAAAGCGGGCCGTCCTGCGAACGTGGTTACTGGCCTCGAGCGTCTTGAACCAAACTATTATACACCAGCGAACGTGCGCCGTCTCGGCCGCTAAGCATACCGTGTGAGATTTGAAAGGGCGGGACTTCGGTTCCGCCCTTTTTGCTTTCTGGCCTATCGAGAAAGCCAAAAATTTCGTTGCCGCCTGTCTCATTTTATGGCTACATCGACATCTTAACGTTAAGTCAACTCAGGATTTGATTATGTCTCTAGCTCGCTCTGCCTCCGCATTGGCACTTCTTTCGGCCGCTTTCTTGGCGCTGCCCATGATGTCCGCCCAAGCCAAAGTGCCGCCCGAGCAGACGGCGCGCTTGAACCAAGATCTGACACCGCTCGGCTCGGAACGGGCTGGCAATGCCGATGGCTCCATCCCCGCCTGGACGGGTGGCATGTCTTCACCGCCCAAAGGCATTGGCTACGAAAAGGGCAAACATCTGCCCGATCCTTTTTTTGCCGACAAGCCTCTGTTTCGCGTCGATGGCACGAATACCGATAAATATGATGCCTTCATCACGCGCGGCCAAAAGGCTCTGATAGAGCGCCATAGCACGTATTTCATGGATGTTTACCCGACACGGCGCTCTTGCGAGCAGCCCGAGCACGTCTATAAAGCGGCGGTGAAAAACAGCGCCACGGGCGAGCTTGTCGCTGAAGGCAATGGCGTGGCGCAAGCGATAATGGCCTCGCCTTTCCCCATCCCCAATAATGGGCTAGAGCTCGTATGGAACCACACGCTGCGCTATCGCGGCTATAAGTTGCAGCGCCAATTCACTGCCATTCCGGTCAATCAGTCGGGCGATTATTACGAGATTACCGTGCATGATGACGCCATCTTGCGCTGGTCGGACCCGCAGATGAGCGATGCCAAAGACTTGGAAAATGTCTCTATCTTGTATCTCCTGCAGACCAAATCCCCAGCGCGCTCGGCGGGCTATGTGGTTTTGGTGCAAGAGACGCTAAACATGGCGATAGAATCGCGCCGCGCCTGGACCTATAGCCCCGGCACGCGCCGCGTGCGCCGCGCGCCGACCATTGCCTATGACAACCCCGGCACCAATAGTGACGGCATCACCACGTCGGATAGTTTTGGCGGCTATAATGGCGCCCCCGATAGGTTTAATTGGACGGTGCGGGGCCGCAGCGAGAAGTTCATCGCCTATAATAATTTCCGTCGTGTGCTGACCCCCTATAAAGAGTTGATTAGCAAAAACCACATCAACCAAGAGCACATGCGCTATGAGAAGCACCGCGTCTGGGAGGTCTCTGGCAAGCTGAAGCCGAAGTTCCGCCATATCTATGCCGAGAGGGTTTTCTATATCGATGAAGACACCAAAAGCATTGTTGCGACCGAGATTTACGATGGCCGTGGCCAGCTATGGCGGGTGCAGGAGTTGGGCGGCGGCGTGCAATATGAGCTGCCCTTATGCTGCGGCTCTGGCAATACGGTCTATGACCTCATGGTTGGGCGCTATCTGATGCTGGGGCTTATCAATGAAGAAAAGCCGATTGATTTCGACGCGCAGCATTTGGATGCCAAACGCTATACACCGGCGAATATTCGTCGCTTGGGACGCTAAATGCGCGGTTTTGCCACTTGTCAGAGGGCCACGCCTCTCATATGGTAGGGTCACGAAATAAGCGGTAAATCCGCGATTAGGGAGAAGAAAATGAATCTATTGTCGCTCAATAAGCGCCTGAAAGCTGCTTTGAACTCGACCCTGGGCTTGGTGGTAAGCGCCAGCGTGGCGAGTTTTGGTTTGGCTGCGGCCACACCCGCAAAAGCCATGGAGCCTTATGAATTTGCCACCCCAAGCCACATGACCACAAAAGCCTTGCTTTTGGATGTCGTGCAAACGGGCAATCGTTTGGTTGCGGTTGGCGAATATGGCCATGTTATTATTTCGGACAACCAAGGCGAAAGCTGGGTGCAGGCCGAAACCGTGCCAACGCGCAACACGCTGACCAGCGTCATCTTCCTCGACAATCAAACGGGCTATGCCGTGGGTCACGAGGCGACGATTTTAAAAACCAGCGATGGTGGCAACACATGGGAGCTGCAGTTCAATGAGCGTCGCGGCGAAACCCCCTTGTTTGGCATTTATTTCTCGGATGCCAAAAACGGCATCGCCATCGGCGGCTTCTCTTATACTTTTGAAACCAAAGATGGTGGCGAAACGTGGACACAACGCTCGCTCGTGGAAGACAGTTATGACGACTTCCACCTGAACGACTTGTTCACCGACACCAAGGGCAATGTTTACATCCCCGCCGAATACGGCACGGTTTACAAATCGGTCGACCGTGGCCGCACATGGCAAACCCTAGAGACGGGCTATGACGGCTCGTTCTGGGGCGGCTTGGGTCTGTCCAATGGCAATGTCTTGGTCTATGGCATGCGCGGCAACGCCTATATGTCGACGAACAATGGCAAAGGCTGGAAAAAAGTCACCACCAATGCCGACCAATCGATTACGGGCGGCACGCAATTGGCCGATGGGCGCATTGTTCTCACGGGTCTTTCCGGCACGGTGCTGACCTCTAAAGATGGCGGCAAAACCTTCGCGTCTGTATCGCGCACCGACCGCTTGAGCTTTGCAACCGCTGCCGCAGGCGAAAATAATACGGTCTTGCTGTTCGGTGACCCCGGCGTGAAATCTCACGCCCTGCAATAAGCCTCGCGCTTAAATAAGTTTCAAAACGCCGCTCTGCCTCACTTCATGGCAGGGCGGCGTTTTTCTTTGGCGGCTTGGCGGCTCGGACCCGCTCTGTCTAAAGTCAGTAAGTTAACTCGATAAAAATAACTTCAAAGCCGTGCTGACAGGCTATAGCGATTTGCTACAGCCGAGCCACGCCAACCTAGAAGCCATGCGCTATGAATTGCGCCGTCAATGGGTTGTGGAGGGTAATTTGCGCTCCAATGCTCGCCATATTTATTCGCGTCGCGTTTTGCGCATGGATGAAGACAGCTGGCAAATCACCGGCGGCGAAATGTATGATGGCCGTGGTGAATTGTGGCGTGTTCAAGAGATTGGCCAAGCGCCAGATTATCGTCCGCACTCGCAGCTTTGCTTCACCAAAGGTGGCGAGTTTATCTACGACACGCTGGCAGGTCGCTATTTGGGTCTGGCTATGAAGTCTCAACGTCTGGCAAATATTGTCGACGAAGGGCTGGATTATCTGACACCTGAATATTACACCCCCGCCAACGTGCATCGTCTCGGCCGCTAGGATGAGGCACGTATCCCGCGCCAAGCGCGTGGGCGGAAACGAAAAGAGGGCAGCCGCCATAGATTTGGGGGCTGCCCTTTTTGCTGTCTTTTTTCTGGCCATAGATCAGCGCCGTGCTAATCTTCCCAGCACAAAGGAAAACAGATGACCCACGCCCCAGATTTTTCAGACACGGTGAAACTCACCCGCGCCGAGGGATTGGCCATTATCACCCTCGATAGGGGCGACGGTCGCAACCCGCTCTCGGCCGAAGCCATGGCCGCGCTGCGCGATGTGGCGCGCTGGCTGAAGACCGATATTGAGACCCATTGCGTCATCCTGCAAGGCGCGCGTGCCTTCAGTGTGGGCGCCGACCTCAAAGATAAAGACATGCAAACGCATCATTTATCGCAGCTAGAGCAGCGCCAAAAACTGCTGCTCGGCCCCGATATGTGCGCTGCTTGGGAAGCGCTGGAGCAAGTGACGATTTGCGCCATGGAACGCTATGCCATTGGCGGCGGCATGGCGCTGGCCATCTCATGCGACTGGCGCATCGCCTCACAAGATTGCGATATCCGCCTGCCCGAAATTCCGCTGGGCATTAATATGAGCTGGCAAGCCAACCCGCGCGTCACGGCGCTGATTGGCCCCGCGCGCGCCAAGCAATTCGTTATTTTGGGCGAGGCCTTGCCGCCCGAGCAAGCGCTCGACTGGGGGCTGGTCGATTACGTCACCCCCGCGGGCGAGACTTTCGCCAAAGCGCAAGAGCTGGCTGCCAAAGTTTTGGCCTTGCCGGCCTTGCCTGTGCGGATGAGCAAGCAAGCGATTAACGCCCATGCTCATGCGCTCAACCAAGTCAGTTCTTTCATGGACCGTGAGCAATATGCTTTGCTCACTGGCTCTGAAACCAATAAGGCGGCGGTTCGCGCGGTCTTGAAAAAACCACCGAAACCCAAATAGACACGAATGGAAAAATTATGCGCGTAGCAGGAAAAATGGCATTTATCACGGGCGGCGCCTCAGGTTTGGGGCGCGCCTCGGCGATGATGATGGCGCAAGAAGGCGCTAAAGTGGCGGTCAGCGACATCAATGCAGAGGGCGCCAAAGCGGTTGCAGATGAGATTAACGCCGCGCATCCAGGCCAGGCCTTCGCCTATCACCTAGATGTGACCCATGAAGAAAATTGGAAAGCCGCGCTCGCCGCCGCCCACGAAGATATGGGGGGGCTGAATGTCTTGCTCAATAATGCCGGTATCGGCGGTGGCTCGACGGTAGAGGATACGGATTTTGAAACGTGGAAACGGGTTCACGCCGTGGATGTCGACAGTGTTTTCTTGGGCTGCAAATATGCCATCCCGCTGATGAAAGACCACGCACCTGGCTCGATTATCAATATTTCTTCGATTGCTGGCCTCATCGCGGGTAACAATATGGCGGCCTATAATTCGGCCAAAGCGGGAGTCTGGTTGCTGTCCAAATCGGTGGCGCTGCATTGTGCCAAGCGTGGTTATAAAATTCGCTCCAATTCCATCCACCCGACGTTTATCGACACGCCGATTTTGGATGGCATGGTCGGCGCGATGACGCGCGATGAGCTGAAAGGCAAATTGGCGCGCCAAGTGCCGCTCGGCGAAGTGGGCGACCCAAGCGATGTGGCCTATGCGGTGGTTTATCTGGCCAGCGACGAAAGCAAATTTATGACTGGCGCCGAGATGAAACTCGATGGTGGCATTTCGGCCATGTAAACGCCAAGTGAGGAGATGACGCCCATGTTGACACCAGCCGATGATTACCCGCTGCACCAAACGCCGGAGCCAATGGCTTTTGCGGGCGGCGATCGAAATTTTTACGATCGGTTTTTCTTCAACGGCTATAGCGCGGACGGCGAGATTTTCTTCGCGGTGGCCTTGGGCGTCTATCCGCAACTGAATATTATGGACGCCAGTTTCTCGCTGTCTTATGCGGGCAAACAATATAATTTGCGCACCTCGAAAGAGATGATGGGCGATCGCCTTAACCTGACACTGGGGCCGCTGACGCTCGAGATTGTCCGCCCGTTAGAGGAAACCCGCATTCTCGTGCACGATAAGGATAGCGGTTTGAAAGCCGACATCACCGCATTGGCGCGCCATGCGCCCATTGAGGAGCCGCGCTTTACCCGCCGTCAAGGCACGCGGCTGATGATGGATTTAACCCGCGCCACGCAAAATATTACCTGGCAGGGAAGCATCGAGGTGGATGGCCAAACGCTAGACGTTGCGGGTTGTTGTGGCACGCGCGACCGCAGTTGGGGCATTCGCCAAGTTGGGGCAGGTGAACCCCAAGCCCCCGTGCCGCCCGCGCCGGCGCAGTTTTATTGGCTATGGACGCCGGTGAATTTCGAAGAGGCCGCGTTTTTTTGCCATACGAATGATGATGGCGATGGTGAGGCTTGGAACCGCAAGGCGGTGTTCGAAGATTTCAAAGCTGGCACGCGTTTAGAGATGAGAAAATTAGACTTCACCACGCAGTATTATGCCGGCACGCGCCGTGTGCAGGCGCTTGGCGTTGAGGCCGAGGGCTTGCAAGCGCAGTTCAAACCGCTGTCGCGGATGTTTTACATGCAAGGGCTAGGGTATATTCATCCCGAGTTCGGCCATGGCACGCACCATGGCACAAGCCATGTTTCGCACGATGTGATGGTTTTGGACGAAGCGGAAGCGGCGCTCAAGGCGGGAAAAATGGAGAACCTGCACGTGCAAACCCTCTCCAAAGTAAACCTCACCCACGGCGGCAAAACCTATGAAGGCTTGGGCGTCATCGAGCAATTATTCATTGGGCCGCATGTGCCGAGCGGCTTTCAAGATTTGCTCGATGGAATTATGTCATGAGCGGGTTTCGCGACCATCCCTCGCGCTTTGATGCGGCCTATCTGGCGCAAGTTTTCGACCAGCCTAGCGAGGCACTTTCGGGGTTTACATTTGAGCCGGTTGGCACCGGGCAGGTTGGCGATAGCTATCGGATAGGTCTGGATTGGGCATCGC
>JAQWIP010000039.1 GCA_029248825.1 Alphaproteobacteria bacterium
GTCTTTTCCTTATTGCTATCCAGCAAGCCCCAAACCAAACCCGTCGAGAGCAAAGAAGTCGTCTGGTCGGTCACGGCTCGGCAAGTGGCTTATACGCGGGTCGAGCCACGCATTTCCGCATTTGGCGAATTGCGCGCTAAAAAACAAGTGAATTTACGCGCCATGGTATCTGGCGAAGTGCTGTCGACGGGCGCAGGCTTTCAAGACGGCGCGCGCGTTGCCAAAGGCGATTGGTTGCTGCGCCTCGACCCCTTTACTTATGAAACCCGTTTGGCCGAGGCCGAGGCTCAATTAAAAGGCGCCAAAGCGCTTTTGTCAGAGCGCAAGGCTTCGGTTAGTTTGGCCTATCAAGAATATCAACGGGCGAAGAAATTAGCTGCCAAAGACACCGTGTCGAAGAAAGTTTTGGAAGACCGGCGCACCGAACATGTGATTCAAAAATCGCGCCGCGACCAGCAGCAATCAGTGGTGGAGCGTTTGGCCGTGCAGGTGCAACGCGCCGCGCGGGATTTGAAAAACACCGAAGTCATCGCCCCCTTCGATGGCTATGTCGCCAGTGTATCGGCGCGCCAAGGCCGCGTGATCAACTCCAATGAAGTCATCGCCACCTTGCATGACGCCGATAATTACGAAGTCGTCTTCACCATGACCGACGATGAATATGGCCGCTTTTTGCTGCGCAATAGCTCGGTCATCGGTCGCCCAATCGATGTGGTCTGGGCGGTTGGCGCGGAACAAATTACCCTCCAGGCGGAGATTGAACGCGTTGGCGCGCAAATTTCGCAATCGACCCGAGGGGTCGAAATCTATGCGGGCGTGCGGGGCAATATCTCCACTATTTTGCGCGGCGGGGCTTTTGTAACCGTCGAGCTGCTCGCCCAGCCCGTACCCGATGTGATGGCAATCCCCAAGGATGCGATTTACGCCGACAACCGGATTTATTTGGTCAAAGAAGGCCGTTTGGTGGCGCATCAATTGACCGATTTCATTGACGATGGCGCCCGCGTTTTGGTGCGCAAAGGCCTGACGCCGGGCGATGAGGTTTTGCTTACCCGCTTTAATGAAGCCGCGCCTGGCGTGGCGGTGCAAGTTCTGGAGCAGGGCTAATGATGTTGCGCCCCTCGATTGAGCTGTTTTCGCGCCATCGCAATGCGGCGAATCTGTTGTTTTTCGCGATGATTATGTTGGGGTTTTTTGGCCTCAGCAATCTCAACGTTCAGTTTTTCCCGACGACAGAAATTAAAACCGTCACGATTACCGTTCCTTGGCCGGGGGCTTCGGCGCAAGACATCGACAAAAATATCGTCGCCACGGTTCAGCCCGAAGTGCGCTTTATCGATGGGGTAAAAGAGTTTTCGGCTCAATCTCGCCAAGGTGTCGGCGTCATGTCTATCGAGTTTAAGCCCGATACAGATATTCAACGCGCCGTTGCCGATGTCGAAGCGGCGGTGAATGCGATTGTCACTTTGCCGAAGGACGCAGAAAAACCGCTAATCTCGCAAGAGACTTTTTTTGAATCCGTGGTCTCTGTTTTGGTGACGGGCCCATTTGAGGAGCGCGCGTTGCGCGCCTATGCCAAACAATTGCGCGACGGCTTGCTGGATAAAGGCATTGATAAAATCACGCTCGAGGGCTATCGCGCCGAAGAGATTTGGGTGGAAGCGCGTGGCGAGCAATTGCGCCGTTATGATTTAACCCCTGCCGACATTGGCACGCGGGTGGCGAATTCGTCTTTAGATGTGCCGGGCGGGGTTTTGCGCGGCGATGTTGAGCGCCAAGTGCGCGCAGTCGGTTTGGCGTTAAGCGCCCAAGATGTTGGCAATATTGCTTTGCGCAGCACCCCCGATGGACGGCAAGTGAAAGTGCTAGATGTGGCGCGCGTCAGCGATACTTTTGACGCCAATGGCGCCGAAGGCTGGTCGGGAAAAAACCGCGCCATTCGCCTGACCGTGCAGCGCAGTAAAAATGCCGATGCGTTGAAAATCACCAAAACCGTGCGCGATTATATTGGCGAGATCGAGCCTTCTTTGCCGCCGACTTTGGAAGTTAAAATCTTTGATGTGACCGCCGATAAAATTATCCAGCGCATCAATGTACTTCTGTTTAATGGCGTCACGGGCATGGTTTTGGTTTTGTGCATTTTGTTTTTATTCCTCAATGGGCGCATTGCCTTTTGGGTGGCAGCCGGCATTCCCGCCTCTTTAATGGCGACTTTCGGGGTGATGTTCTATCTCGAGATGACCATAAATATGTTGTCTTTGTTCGCGCTGATTATGACCATTGGCATTATCGTCGATGATGCGATTGTGGTGGGCGATCATTCCTCGACGCTCATCGAGCAGGGCGCGAGCGCGCAAGAAGCGGCCGAAGGCGGCGCCATTCGCATGGCTTTGCCGATTACCGCAGCGGCGCTGACCACGCTGGCGGCGTTTATTCCGGTGCTGCTCATCGAGGGCGTTTTGGGGCAATTTGTGCGCGCCATTCCTTTGGTGGTCTTGAGCGTTTTAATCGCCTCGCTGGTGGAGTGCTTTTTGGTTTTGCCTGGCCACTTAAGCCATGCGCTGTTCAAGCCCGCGCGCGAGCCACGCGGGCTACGCAAAAAATTCTTGGACGGCTTTGATAATTTCCGCGATGGCCGCTTTCGCCGTTTCGTCGCCGCCGCTTACGACCGGCGCTATACGACGGCCTCTGTTGGGTTGACGGTTTTGGTTATTTGCATCGGGCTTTTGGCGGGCGGGCGCGTGCCGTTTCGCTTCTTCCCCTCGCCCGAAGGCGAAGTGGTCAATGCCTATGTATTTTTTCAACCTGGCACCAAACGCGCTGCCACCGAGGCTGGCACGCGGCGCATTGAGCAGGCGCTTTATGAAGCCGAACAAGCGCTTAAAGACCCCGATGGCGATAATCTTATCAGCGTGGTGTTTACCCAAATCGGGCGCACGCGCACAGCCTTTGGCGATGAGCGTGCCTTGGTCTATGCCGAGCTGACCGCCAGTGAAGCGCGCGAGGTGCGTACCCGCGATATTGTGAAAGAATGGGAAAAGCGCATCCCCGATATGGCTGGCTTGCGCTATGTCTTTGTGCGCGAACGCCGTGGCGGCCCGCCCGGGCGCGACATTGATATTCGATTGCAAAATAGCGATCCCGATACGCTCAAACGCGCGGCCATGGAAGTGCGCCAAGAGCTGGAGCAATATGCGGGCATCAGCCGCGCGCGCGATGATTTATTCTATAACAAGCAAGAGCTATTGCTTGAGGTCAATGGGCGCGGCCAAGCGCTTGGGTTTACCAATCAAATGGTCGGCAATTTAACCCGCGCCACGCTGCAAGGCGTGATTGCCAAACGCTTTGCGCGCGGCGATGAGGAAGTGACCTTGCGCGTGTTGCAACCTCGAGACGCCACGAGCCCGAAACAGCTTGGCGATATTGATTTGCCCGTACCGGGCAGCAATCCAGTGCGCTATGTCCCGCTCGATGCGGTGGTCGATATTGTCGAGAAGCCCGGCTTTGCCTCCATTCGGCGCACCGATGGCAAAGTGACGGTGAAAGTCGTGGCCGATTACGCCGATAGCGCGGGCAATCCCAATGATGTTTTAAAAGATATGGCCGAGGGCGCTCTGCCACGCATTGCCTCGAAATATAATATTGAATTTGGCTTTGGCGGGCGCAGCGAAGAGCAATCGGAAACGCTTGGCTCTTTGCGCGCCGGCGCCATTATCGGCCTGTCGATGATTTATGTCGTCTTGGCGTTTGTGTTCGCGAGCTATTCGCGCCCGATTATCATTATGAGCGTCATCCCCTTTGGTTTGGTGGGCATGGTGCTAGGCCATTTCGTGCAAGGCTTCGATTTAACGTTCCTCAGCATGGTCGGCCTCTTGGGGCTATCGGGCATTCTGGTGAATAATTCCATCATCCTCATCAGCCGCATCGAAGAACGCCGCGACGCTGGCGAAGCGCTTCGCGATGCCGTTATCAATGGCATTTGCGATCGCTTCCGCGCCGTCACGCTGACCTCGCTGACCACAGTTTTGGGGCTGGCACCTCTATTGTTTGAGACCAGCGTGCAGGCTCAATTCCTTTTGCCGATGGTGATTACCATTGCTTGGGGGCTGGCGTTTGCTTCGCTTATAGTGCTGTTTCTCGTGCCGAGTGTTTTGGGAATGCAGGAAGATTTCAGAGCTGTCATGGTGCGCCGACGAGCCAAACGCGAAGCGCTGGGGCAGGCTGGCGAATAGGGCTAGCGGCGCCAGAAGCTTGGCGCGAACATGACCAGCACGGTTAGAAATTCCAAACGTCCCAAGAGCATACCAAAACTCAGCACCCATTTGGCGCTATCGGGCAAGCCTGCGTAGGTGCCTGTCGGCCCGATTTCCGGCCCCAAGCCTGGCCCGACATTGGCAATGGCGGCGGCCGAAGCCGAAAGCGCCGTCAGCGGGTCTAGCCCCATAAGGCTGAGCGAAATGGCGATGGCGGAAAACGAGAGAATGAAAATCAAAACAAAAGCCACCACCGAGTTGGCCACTTCATCATCGAGCAAGCGGCCATTATAGCGGATGACAAAAACCCCATTGGGCAGCGTCAGCTGACGAATATAGCGCCACCCCGCCTTGACGATGACTTGCAGGCGGAAGATTTTCAAGCCGCAAGAGGTCGAGCCCGCACAGCCGCCGATGAAAGTGAGAATGAAAAACATCGCGATAGCAAATGGCCCCCATTCGCCATAATCGGTGCTGACATAGCCGGTGCCGGTTAAAATGGAGGTGGTGTTAAAGGCGGCCGAGAGGATGGCCGGGCCGTCGCTTTGCACACCTTGGCTGACCTGATAGCCCCACATGGCCAAAGCCGCGCCGAGCGCGAGCAGCAGGAACGTGCGGATTTGCGCGTCTTGGACGAATTTGTCGAACTTACGATTGACCAATTGCAGATATGCGACAAAGGGCAGCGAGGACGCCAGCATAAATACCACGGCCACCATGGAAACGGAAGGCGAGAAGGCGGCAAAACTTTCATTGCGCGTCGAAAAACCGCCCGTCGCAATGGTCGTCATGGCGTGGGCGATGGCGTCGAACACACTCATGCCCGCCAGAATATAGGCGGTGACGCAAAACAAAGTGATGGCGAAATAAAGCCGCGTAATCGAGCCCGCAATTTGCGCCGTGCGCGGCAGAATTTTTTCCGACGTATCCGAGCTTTCCAAGCGGAACAATTGCATGCCGCCGACATTGAGCATCGGCAAAACCGAGATGGCCATCACAATAATGCCAATGCCGCCAAACCATTGCAGCAGCGCGCGCCACAATAAAATCCCTGGCGGTGCCTCTTCTAAATTGGTGATAATCGTTGCGCCCGTGGTGGTGAGGCCAGACATGGATTCAAAAAAAGCATCGGTATAGCTGAGATCTAAATCGCCAAAGGCGAAAGGCAGGGCGGAAAATCCGGTCAATCCCAACCACGAAAGACTGGTCAGCAAAAACGCTTGTTTGACCGATAAAGGCGGCAGCGTGCCGCGATTGGTGAGAATGAGCGCGCCAGAAATAAACCCCGTCACCAAAGCGCTGGCGACAAAAACTTGCCAATCCTTATGGCCGCTGGCGGCATCGGCCAAAGCGGGCAATAACATCCCCAGCGCCACCGCCGAAAGCAGCAAGCCGAGGATGAAAAATATGGTTCGATTATCCCGCATCCGCGCTAATGCAATTGCGGCGCGTCATAGGGGCTATCGAGCGAAAAAGCGGGGACTTCGACATCAAAATCTTCGCCCGCTTTATTTTGCATATGATAGCTGCCGCGCATGAAACCGCTGGCCGTGGGCAGCGGTGTGCCAGAGGCATAAGTATAGCTCTCGCCGGGCGCCAAAACCGGTTGCTCGCCGACCACGCCCGCGCCGCGCACTTCTTGGCCGCGCCCTTGCGCATCGGTGATTTGCCAATAGCGATTTAACAATTGCACCGTTTCCTCGCCCGCGTTTTCAATGGTGATGCGATAAGCCCAGACAAAATATTGCTGCTCCGGATCGCTGTCTTTTTCCAGAAAATTGGTTTCCACCGAAACCGAAATATTGCGCGTGATTGCCTTCACCATGAATTACTCTCCAGACTAAAGCCTAGCCCATTATTGGATTTGTGCCAAAGCTTGCGCAAAATCATCGAGCAAATCTTGCCCGTCTTCTAGCCCAATCGATACCCGCAAAACCCCCTGCTTAATGCCCAATTCGGCTTTCACATCGTCGGCCAATTTAGCGTGCGTGGTGGTGGCGGGATGGGTGATTAAGGTTTTGGCATCGCCAAGATTATTGGATATCAAAGCGATATCCAAAGCATTGGCCAAAGCAAAAGCTTTTTCTTGTCCGCCATTTACCTCAAAAGCCAAGAGGTTGGAGCCGCGCGTCATTTGCTTCTGCGCCAGCGCATATTGCGGATGGCTTTCGTGGCCGGGATAAAACACTTGCGATACACCATCGTGTTCGACCAAAAATTGCGCCACGCGTTCGGCATTGTTGCAATGGGCGTCGACGCGCAAAGCCAAAGTCTCGAGCGATTTCAACAATACCCAAGCATTAAAGGGCGCCAACGAAGGCCCCGTCTGGCGGATGAAATTAGCCAATTCATCTTTAATATAAGACGCAGACCCCAACACAACGCCGCCCAAACAGCGCCCCTGTCCGTCGATATGTTTGGTGGCTGAATAGACCACCATATCGGCGCCAAATTGAAATGGCTTTTGCAAAACAGGGGTCGCAAAAACATTGTCGACCACCAGACGCGCGCCCGCCGCATGGGCAATATCGGCCACGCCCTGCATGTCGACAATCTCCAGCAGCGGATTGCTCGGCGTCTCTAAAAAGAACACTTTGGTTTCGGGGCGCACGGCCTGTTCCCAAGAGGTCAAATCTTTGCCGTCGACCAAAGTGCAGGCGACGCCAAATTTCGGCATTAAGGTTTCCACCACATAGCGGCACGAACCAAAGAGCGCGCGCGCAGCCACAATGTGGTCGCCGGCTTGCAATTGGCTCATCAGGCAGGCGGTCACGGCGGCCATGCCGGTGGCGGTGGCGCGCGCATCTTGGGCGCCTTCGCCTTCGAGGGCCATCATGCGTTCTTCGAAAGCGCGCACGGTCGGGTTTCCGAAGCGGGCGTAAATATAGCCATCTTCTTCTTCGCGAAAGCGCGCTGCCGCTTGTTCGGCGCTGTCATAGACAAAGCCCGAAGTGAGATATAGCGCCTCGGACGTCTCGCCAAACTGCGAACGCGAATTGCCACCATGGATAAGCTCTGTTTGAGCGGACCAATTTTTCTTAACCATCTTTTGCTCCTCATGCTCTTTCGAGCATAAAAAAACCGACCAAAGGCCGGTGACCCGGCGTGATTTAGCTATTTATTTAATGTGGCCGCAAGCCAGCCGGCTCAAATCTCCACAAGTCGGGGAAACATGTCGAAAATTACCCGTCGCGTCAAGACATTATGATATTTTGCGCGTAAGATAGAGGACAGAGAATCGTCTCCCCACCTTCGCAAACCACGAGATGTCCATGAGTGAAGAGCCGCAAACCGAACCGCTTTTCTCCGCTGAGGAGGAAGCCAAAATCCCGCTGATGACCAAGGGACAAACCCATGCGGTTGGCGTTTTGCCCGCGCACGGCATTGCCAATATGGTGCGCGAGAAACAAATTTGGGCATCGGGCGGCGTCTTGGATGCGCAAATTCAACCGGCCAGCCTAGACTTGCGCCTCGGCGAAGAAGCCTATCGCGTGCGTGCCAGCTTTCTGCCTGGCGAAAAAGGCACGGTGGCCGAAAAGCTGAAACAATTGGCCTATCATAAAGTCGACCTGAAAAACGGCGCGGTTTTGGAAACCGATTGCGTCTATTTAGTGCCGCTGATGGAAGCCGTGAACCTGCCCGAACGCACGACAGGGTTTGCCAATCCCAAAAGCTCGACCGGACGCATCGATGTTTTTACCCGCCTGATTACCGATTTCGGCACTGAATTTGACAAAGTCCCGGCCGGCTACAAGGGGCATTTATATCTCGAAGTTAGCCCGCGCACCTTCCCCGTTTTGGTGCGCACGGGCTCGAAATTATCGCAATTGCGCTTTCGCCGTGGCGCCGCCGCCCATTCGGACGCCGAGCTGAAACGCTTGCACGAAGATGTCGGGCTGGTCGATGGCCCGGCCAATATTGATGGCGGCTTGGGTCTGTCGATTGATTTGCAAGGCGATAAGAAAACCGGATTGGTGGGCTATCGCGCCAAGCGTCATGCGGGGCTTATCGATGTCGATAAAGTGGATGCTCTGCCGATTGCGCAATATTGGGAGCCGATGTATCGCGATGATTTGGGGCATATTATTCTCGACCCCGATGAGTTTTATATTCTGGCCTCGCGCGAAGCGGTGACGATTCCGTCGAGCCATGCGGCCGAAATGATGCCGTTCAATCCTTTGGTTGGCGAGTTTCGGGTGCATTATGCGGGATTTTTTGACCCCGGCTTTGGCGCCGCCGAGGCGCATGGCAAAGGCGCGCGCGCCGTCTTAGAAGTGCGCTCGCGCGAAGTGCCATTTATTCTCGAGCATGGCCAAATCATCGGACGATTGGTTTACGAGCGCCTGACCGATTTGCCAGAAACGCTGTATGGCGCGGGGCTTAATTCCAATTATCAGGCGCAAGGCCTGAAATTATCGAAGCATTTCAAGCAGGGCTAATATGCAAATTCTTCTCGGGCTCGCGTGTCTTTGCCTCAGCCTTTTGGCGGGCGAAGCGGTGAAAGACATCCTGCAAGTGGCCATTCCAGCGCCTGTTTTGGCGGTGGTGATTTTGGTGGCGGCGCTGGGGGTGTATGGTCGCGTGCCAGAGGGCTTGCGTTTGGTGGGCGAGTTTTTGCTGCGCCATATGGCGCTATTTTTCATCCCCGTTTTGGTCGGCATGTTGGCGCTTTATGATGTGCTGCGCGAGATTTTAGCGCCTTTGAGCCTGATTATTTTCGTCTCGACGGTCGTGCCGCTTTTTGTCACCGCGTGGATTTTTCAAAAGCTGGCGCCTAAACTGGAGGCGTCCGAACATGAGGCTGACTGAGCTTCCTGCGTGGCCTGGCCTGGAGGGGCTGTTTTGGCTTTTGCTCACGCTGGCGCTTTATCGCGGCCTGTCGATTTTGCGGACGCGACTGAAAGAAAAAGCTTGGGCGCAACCGCTGATTTGGGGCGCCATTATCCTTGCCGGTTTATTGGTCGGTTTGGATATTGAGCTGGCGCGCTATCAATTGGGCGGCGACTGGCTGATTTATATTTTGGCGCTTTCGACGGTTTCCATCGGCGTGCCGATTTATGACAATCGCCATGCCATCCGCGCGGCCGCCGTGCCGTTTTTGACCGCCATGTGTTTAGGCTCGACGTTGGCCGCAGGCTCGGCCGTGGTCATGGCGGGGCTGCTCGATTTTGAGGCCGCTTTGCGCGCCACTTTGGCAACCAAATCGATCACCTCGCCGATGGCCTACGGGGTTGCCGAAGAAATTGGTGGGCTTCCGGTTCTCGCCATGGGGATTGTCATTGTCACCGGCAATTTCGGGGTTTTGGTCGCGCCAAAAATATTTCAGGTCTTCGGCCTCACCGACCCGCGCGCGCAAGGGCTGGCGCTGGGCGTGGTGACGCATGGCATTGGTACGGCCGAAGCGGTGCGACGCTCGGCGCTGATTGGCAGCTTCGCGGGGCTGGCCATGGGCGTCAATGGCGTTCTGACGAGCCTCGTATTGCCTTTTGTGTTTTTGTGAGAGCTAGCAGCTCGGCCTTTGGGGCGGCAGGGGCCACTTCGTAAGCATAGGGTTTATGCGCTGATTTCAGCCAAGATACTTGCCCGAGCGCCATGCGTTTCATCGCGTTGAAGAGCGGTGGCAAAGTCATCAACCAGTAAAAATTATGGCTCACCCCAAGCCAAAAGCGTTGGCCGAAATTTTTAGCGGGCGCCAAGCGGATGAGTATCAAGAGCAAAATAAAATGGCCGATAAAGGGCAGCAGAACCCGCAGGTGAAAAGGCGTGCCGAAATCTGCCGCTAGGCACTGTTCGGCAATTAAGATGAGTGTCAGAAGATGCGTCGGGCCACTGGCCAGTCTTCCCACCATTACCAACATGCAGATAAACCAGCGCCAGAAAGCAATCAGGCGGGTGCTAGGTGGGGTGGCATGCACAAATAGCGTCTGAATATGACCCGACAGCCAGCGGGTGCGTTGGCGATACCATGTGCCCAATCGATCGGGGGCGTTTTTGATTGTGGGCAAAGTGAGAGTCTTAGTTTGAAAATTTGCCCGCGCCAGTTTGACGCCCAAATCGGCATCTTCGGTAAGATTATGCGCATCCCATCCGCCTAACTCTCGAAGCAAGCGTGTGCGGAAATAATTCGACGTGCCACCCAAAGGCAAAGCGCTGGAGGCGCGGCTTAAACACGGCAAGATGATGCGAAACAACATGCGATATTCGAGTGCAAATTGTTTTTGCAACCAGTTGCCCGCTTGCGCTTCGACCTCCAGCGGGGCTTGCACGCAGGCTAGATTGGCGTGGCTGCCTTTAAAGCGGGCGGCGGCTTCGCGCAATTGTTGCGGATGGGGCCTGTCTTCGGTGTCAAAAACCACCAAGATATCGCCGAGAGCGCGCGCCAGTGCCAAATTGCAGGCGCGAGGTTTGGTTTTCGGCACCCCTCTGGGCAGGCTCATAATTTGGAGAAAACTTGGCCATGTCGTTTCCACAGCCACTTGCGCTGTCTCGCGGTCATCGGCTTCGACGAGCAGCAAACATTGCAATTTTGCCGCCGGGTAATCGAGGGCAAATAACATATCCGCCAGTTGCGCCAGCATATTGGCTTCTTTATAGACGGGCAGCAAAATCGTGATGCGAGGGAGTGTTTCGGGTGGCGACCCGAGCAAGACAGGCATTTTTGGCCGCGCTCGATAGGGCAACCCAAATTGCACCGCGCCGACCAAAACCGGCATCCAAGAAAGCACCACCAAGCCATAGAGCGTACTGAGCAGCCAGTGATAATCTTGCAGCCACACGATCCCGACTCCCATACCGACCCATACCAGCGTGATAGGCAAATATAATTTTGCGTCCCGGCAACTGACGTTCCAGATGTCATCGCTGGAACGCAAAGGGAGGCGGGCATCAGAGTTTTGTAGGTCATGCATAATTATGCAGCATGAGAGCAAGGCAAAGCTGCCAGCAAGCAGCCGAGGGTTGAAGCTGATTTTACAACTCAATCGAAGCGCGAAAAATCCCATCGAAGGCGATTTTCATACACAGGTTTTTCGCCAAGCGAGGGCTAAGACTTGGGCAGGCTTGGCTTAAACGGGCGTTGCAGGGTTGGCGCAAACCCGTCCTCGGGCATATCTTCCAGCCCCAAGGCGATGTTTTTATGGGGCGTGTCGGGTTGGTTTTTATAGGAGCCAAACAGATAATCCCAGCCCGATAAAAAGAACCCATAATTCTTGCGGCTCTCGCTCTCGAGGCGCGAATGATGCAAGCGATGCATATCGGGCGTTACGATGAGTTTTTGCAAAACCCCATCGAGGCGCCCGAGCGACCAATTGGCATGATTGAACAGCGCGGCTGCGCTCAATAAAACCTCGAACAGAATTATCGCCGCCGCAGGCACGCCCAGCGCGACAATGGCCAGCGCTTTGACGACCAAACTAATCAGCGCTTCGCCGGGGTGAAAGCGCACGCCCGAAGAGACATTGAGGTTGCGGTCGCCGTGATGGGCGCTGTGGAATTTCCAGAAAAACTCAATCTGGTGAAACAGGCGATGCTGCCAATATAAAAGTAAATCCAGCAACACCAGACAGACGAGGAACGCCAGCCCCTTGGGTAAGTCGAGCCAGACCATCAGGCCAATAGTGGGATAGGCAGTTTGAAATCCAATGGCCAGCAGCACCAATCCGCCAGGCAAAGCGACGCGCAAAATCAGAGCGTTTAAAACCCCAAAAGCTAAATTCGAGGCGAAATGGCGGGCGCTGACGTGCTGCTCGCGGCGCGGCCGCAACCGCTCTAGGGCGAGCAGTAAAATCAGCAGACCCAAAAAAACGCCGCTGCGCAAAGCCCCCTCATGGGTGGTTAAAAACTCGCTCACGCTCGTCATGCCAGGCCCGTCATGTCAGGCTCGTGGCGCGCGCTTGGGCGGCGCTATCGAGTGCAGCGCGGGTCAATCGGTCGATGCCAATGGCCTCGCCAAAGCGCTGCAAAAGCCGCATTTCCTCGGGGCTTGCCGTGCCGTAAAGCGCGATGTAATCGGCCAGCAGCATATAAAAAGGCGCGATGGTGGATGGCGTCACCGTGGCTCCTATCATGTCTAGGACGGCGTCCAAACCATCTCTGGCCGCGACCATATCGCCAATCAGCGGCTCGATAAAATCCAGGCGCGCCAGCGCATCGGTGCCGAGGGCGGGCGATGGTTCGAGAAATTGGACGAGTTGATCGCGCCCGCCGACCCCGATGGCGCGCGCCAAAACCAAGGCGGCCAGCGCCCCATCTTGTAAGGATAACTCAAACGGCTTGGCCGTGGTTTTTTCAATCGTCATGGTCGCGCTCGCAAAATTGGCTTGTTAAAACTTATGACGAAGCCAACCCCGCTTGGCAAGAGAGCAGGCGGGTTTGGCTTCACAGATATCGCGCCGATATGGCGAATTGACTTTATATTGGGGGCTGATAGTTTCGCCTCCAGAACCGCTAGTCAGGTAAGGGTTAAAAACCATGTCTCTTTTAGAAGCAGCACAGAGCAGCAAAATTTGGGCTTTCGATGAAGCACGCAAAGTCGCCAAACGAGTCGAAAAATTGGGCTTGCGCGAAGTGGTTTTCGAAACCGGTTACGGCCCGTCGGGTCTGCCGCATATTGGCACTTTCGGCGAAGTGGCGCGCACCACGATGGTGCGCCAAGCCTTTCAGCTGCTGATGCCAGATATGCCCACCCGGTTGATTTGCTTTTCCGACGATATGGATGGCTTGCGCAAAGTGCCGGACAATCTGCCCAATGGCGAGATTTTGCAGCCGCATCTGGAAAAACCATTGACCCAAGTGCCCGACCCTTTCGGCACGCATGATAGTTTTGGCGCCCATAATAATGCGCGCCTGCAAGCCTTCCTCGACAGCTTTGGGTTTGCCTATGAGTTTGTCAGCTCGACGCAAATGTATCGCTCGGGCGCCTTTGATGCGACTTTGCTGAAAGTGCTGGAAAATTACGACAAAGTGCAGGCCGTCATTTTGCCGACTTTGGGCGAAGCGCGCCGCCAAACCTATTCGCCGTTTTTGCCGATTTGCCCCGACACGGGTCGCGTGCTGATGGTGGCGATTGAGCCGGTGGATGTCGCCAAAGGTCTGGTGCGTTACACGCATCCAGATAGCGGCGAAACGCTGGAAACATTGATTACGGGCGGGGCGTGCAAGCTGCAATGGAAAGCCGATTGGGTGATGCGTTGGGCGGCGCTTGGCATTGATTATGAAATGGCAGGCAAAGATTTATCCGAGTCTGTGAAGCTTTCGTCGCGCATCACCCAAGCCCTCGGCCACACGCCGCCAGAGGGGTTTTCGTACGAATTATTCTTGGACGACCAAGGCGCGAAAATATCGAAATCGAAAGGCAATGGGCTGACCATCGAAGAATGGCTGACCTATGCGCCGCCCGAAAGCCTGTCGCTGTATATGTTCCAAAACCCGCGCAAAGCCAAGCGGTTGCATTTTGATGTCATCCCCAAGGCGGTCGATGAATATATTACTTTCGTCGATAAATACGCCGATATGGACGAGGCGCAACGCCTGACCAATCCGGCGCATCACATCCATAATGGCCAAGTGCCCAGCTCGCCCTCGCCGGTTAGCTTCGCGCTTTTGCTGAACTTGGTTTCCGCCTCTAACGCCGAAAACAAGCAAGTGCTTTGGGGGTTCATCGATACTTATGCGCCCGGCACGACGGCCACCACCCATCCTTTCCTCGACGGGCTGACCGATTATGCGCTGACTTATTATCGCGATTTCGTGGCGCCAAATAAAACCTATCGCGCCGCCACGCCAGAAGAAAAAACCGCGCTGCAAGAGCTGCTGGAAAAACTTCAAGCCTTGCCCGTCAGTGCCGATGGCGAAACCATTCAGACCGAGATTTATGCGGTCGGCAAAGCGCATTTTGACGAAAATCTGCGCGGCTGGTTTCAAGCGCTTTACGAGATTTTGCTCGGCCAATCGCAAGGGCCAAGGTTTGGTTCTTTCGCGGCGCTCTATGGGTTGGAGAAAACCTGCGCGCTTATCGGCGAAGGGCTGGCGGGCGAGCTAGTTTCTCAATAGGAATCTGGCTACAAATAGCCCATGATGCGAATGATTTATAAAATTGTGACGCCAATTGCGCGCGCCGATATGGCACAAAGCGGAAAGCTTGCGCCCTCGGGCGTGGATGCGAGCGATGGATTTGTGCATTTTTCGAGCGCCGCGCAACTGGGCGAGACATTGGATAAATATTATGGCGCGGCGAGCGATTTGGTTTTGCTGGCCGTCGACACGCGAGGGCTAGAGAATTTGCGCTGGGAGGCCTCGCGCGGTGGCGATTTATTTCCCCATCTTTATGGCCCCCTCGCCGAGGCTATGGTGGTGCAAGAATTTGCGCTCAACCGCACCCGCGACGGCATGAGCGCTTGGTTGCAAGCAATGGATTTGGAGAGCCAGACATGAGCCTATATCGCACCCTTCGCCCGCTGCTGTTCACTTTGCCGCCCGAGCGCGCCCATAAGTTGACCCTGCTTGGCTTGCGCGCCTTGTCGAAATTCGGCCAGCCGAAGCCAGATGCGCCGAGCCTTTCGCAAGACCTGTTGGGACTGTCGTTTGATAATCCTTTCGGCATGGCGGCGGGTTTTGACAAAGATGGCGAGGCGGTTTCGGGCGTCCATCGCATTGGCTTTGGTTTTACCGAAATCGGCACCTTGACGCCCTTGCCGCAGGCTGGCAATTCGGCGCCTCGGGTGTTTCGACTGGTGCCGCAGCAGGCGCTCATCAATCGCTTGGGCTTTAACAATCGTGGGCAAATAGATGCTTTGGCTAGACTGACGGCGTTTCGCCAGAACCCAAAAAATGCTCAAGCGCGAGTTCTCGGCGTCAATATTGGCGCCAATAAAGAAGCCAGCGATCGCATTGCGGATTATGCAACGGGCGCCCAGCGATTTGCCGATTTGGCCGATTATTTAACCGTCAATATTTCCTCGCCCAACACACCGGGTTTGCGCGATTTGCAAGGCGGGGAGGCGGTTTTGGAGATTATGCAGCGCGTGCGCCAAGCCGCGCCTAGCACGCCGATTTTGGTGAAAATCGCGCCAGATTTAGCGCTCGAACAAGCTTGCGAGATTGCCGAGCTGGCCATGGCCAATCAAATCGATGGGCTGATTATCTCGAACACCACGCTGGAGCGTGGCGGCGTGGCGGGTTCCAAATATGCCAGCGAGGCGGGCGGCGTATCGGGTCAGCCGGTGTTTGATATGTCGACGCAAATGCTGCGCGAAGTCTATGGCGCCACCCAAGGCAAGCTCACGCTCATCGGCGTTGGCGGCGTGGCCAATGCGGCACAGGCCTATGCCAAATTGCGCGCTGGCGCGAGCTTGGTGCAGCTCTATACGGGGCTGATTTACCAAGGCCCCGGTCTGGTAAGCCGCATTAAGCGCGAACTGGAAGCGCGCCTGAAAGCCGATGGCTTTGACACGATTTCCGACGCCATTGGCGTCGACCTGAAATAGCTAGGAGAGGCTCATGTCCGTTACGATTTATCACAATCCAAGATGTTCTAAATCGCGCCAAGCGCTGGCCATTTTAACCGAGGGCGGCGCCGAGCTTGAGGTCGTCGACTATTTAAACGCGCCGCTCGATGCGGCAAGTCTTGTGGCGCTGCGCGATAAAATGGGGCTGGAAACCCGCGCCATGATGCGCACGGGCGAGGCCATATATAAAGAGTTGAACCTGAAGCAAGAAACCGAGGACGCCAAATTGGTGCAAGCCATGGCCGAGCATCCGATTTTGATGGAGCGCCCCGTTGTCGTCTCGGGCAGCCAAGCGCTCATCGCTCGCCCGCCAGAATTGGCCGAGCAGTTTTTATAAGCCCCAACGGTTTTATCGGCTAATCAGATTTTGTTTTTCGCGAAGTTTCCGCTAGGCTCTCCTCTATGAGTTTTGACAGCCATTCCCCTGCCGAGCCGTTCGAGGCGCGCCCCGTCACCAAGCGGGAGAACAATCGCGCGACCAATCAGGAGGCGATTTTAAGCGCTGCGCGTTTGGTCTTCGCCGAGCTGGGCTATGGCGGCACGACGGTGCGCGATATCATTCGTCGCACCGATTTGGCGACGGGCACGTTTTACAATTACTTCGATAATAAAGAGCAAGTCTTCTTGGCGCTGAACACGCAAATCGGCGAGGAGCTGCGCGCTTTATTGGCGCAAGGTCGCCAGCAAGCGGAAACTTTTGAGCAGCTCATCGCTAATAATTATCTGACTTATTTTACTTATTTTGCCAATAACCCGCAAAACTACGCGCTGACCCGCTCTAACCGCGGGCGCGATGGCGCCAATGTCAATTTAGAAGGGCCGCAAGTCAAAGCGGGGCTGGCCGAAATGCAAGCCGACATCGAACAAGCGATGGCGCTTGGGCGGGTTTCGAAAGTCGATGCCGCTATGCTGACGGCAGCGGTCGGCGGCGTGGCGTTTTCCATTCTCGACGACATGATGCAGCGCGACACGGCCAACCCCGAAGCCGCCGCCGAGTTTGCCACGCGCTTGTTCATGAGCGGCATTTCCACCTAAATATTGACGTGCCCCCCAAACAAGGTGTGTAATCAGCCTCTGTTGGGAGATTTATCATGAGTGTACAAAATTTGATTCTGGGCGTTTTACGCAATTCGCCAAACTTTGTGAAGCGCCGCTTTGCGGGCGCGCCGATTGAAATTGATGGCAATGTGATGGATGCCAATATTCAAATTATGGCCAATATGGCGGCCGCCGAAGCGGGCGATCCGCCGAGCACGGTGGAAGCTTGGCGTGCCTCGGCCGAAGCTTTTGATGCGCTGAACCTGCCGCGTCGTTCGGGCGTAACCATTGAGGACACGGTTTTAGACTTGGATGGCAATGCTTTGAAAGCGCGCATTTATACGCCGCGCGGTGCCAGCGATAGCGACCCAGCGGTATTATTTTTCCACCAAGGCGGTCTGGTGATTATGCACCATTTGTCGGACGACCATTTTTGTTCCGTCTTGGCCGATGAATGCGGCGCCAAAGTTATCTCGCTCGATTATCGGCTCTGCCCTGAAGTGGCCTTTCCAGCCCCCATCGAGGACGGCATGGCGCTTTGGCACTATGTGCAGAAAAACGCGGCCAGCTTGGGCATTGACCCGAAACGCGTGGCCTTATCTGGCGACAGTGCGGGCGGGCTTATTTCAGCTTCCATGACGCATATGTTGCGCGATGCCGGCGGCGTGCAGCCGGCAGCACAGTGCTTGGCCTATCCTTGGGTCTCGACCGATTTAACGGGCGATATCTCAGCCGAGTCTTGCTCGCAATGTTTTCCGCTCAACAAAGCGACGATGGATTTTTTCAACGAGATGGTTTTCCCGAAAGATAAAAATATCGACCACCCGTTGGCCAATCCGGCGGGCAATGAAAACCTGGCGAATTTGCCCCCTGCCATTATCGGCACGGCCGGCTTTGACCCCATTCGCGACCAAGGCAATGCCTATGCCAAAGCGCTAGAGGCGGCGGGCAATCAGGTGACGCATTATTGCTTCACCAGCTTGACCCATAGCTATTTGCTTTTGGGACGGGTGAGCCATGCGGCCGAGAAAGCGTGCGTGCAATTGGCGCGAGATTTAAGCCAGCATCTGGCCAAATAAGCCTAATGGGTCAAACTATGCCAGATCAGCGAGGCCATGGATAAAATGGCCACGCTGGTGAGGGCGAGCCTAAGCGGCGCATACCAGTCGGCCAGCTCGCCGGTCTCGGCGGCCATCACATCCAGCACGGCTTGCGCCAAGAACATTATAATCAGCAGCGTGAAAGCTTGCGGCAGCGGCAGTAAAAACGCCACTAGGGCGATGAGGCTCGGCACAATCGACAGGACAAAATGGCGCGCTTGGGTACCAGAGTTGGCGCCAGAGCTGGCTTGCATAGCCGCCCCCCAGCGCACCCCGCCAAGAAAACTCGCAATCAAGGCGGCATAGGCCAGCACCATAATCGGCAAAGCAAACCGCAAGTCACCCAATAGGGGAAGCCAGACGCCAAGCCCGCCCACCAAAAAAGGCAAGAGACCCAAAAACCCTAAAAGACGAGCGACAAAGGGAGCCTTGGAAAGGGGCGATAGGCTTGCCATGGATTATCCTAGCTGCGAGAGGAATGGAAACCAGTCGAGCAAATAAGTCGCCATGGACTGCAAGCTGCCCATCATAATCAGCCCGCCGGTGACCACCAAA
>JAQWIP010000051.1 GCA_029248825.1 Alphaproteobacteria bacterium
TGGATAAGGTAAGCTAGGCCATGAGCGATAATCACGAACCCGAAAACAACCCTGCCTTGACCCCTGACCACCTCGGTCTGGAGCCGGGCAAGCGCGTGCAAGGCACTGCGCTTTTAGCGATTGCCGTTGCCAGCGTAATGATTGTGCTGAAGGGCGGCGCTTGGGTGCTAACCGGCTCGGTGGCTTTACTGGGCTCGTTTCTCGATTCGATTATGGATTTATCGCTCTCGGTGATGAACTTTTTTGCCATCCGCCACGCGCAAACGCCGGCCGATGAAGAACACCGTTTTGGCCATGGCAAGGCCGAAGCTTTGGCCGCTTTGGTGCAAGGCGCGATTCTGTCTTTGGCGGCTTTGTTTTTGGTTTATGAATCGGTGCAAGCGTTTCGCAGCCCACAGGTTTTAAGCGAAACCAATATTGGGATTATCGTTATCGCCATCTCGATTGGGCTGACTTTCGGGCTGGTTTTGGTGCAACGCCGCGTCGCCAAAGCCACCAACTCTGTGGCCATTCATGCCGATAGCGCGCATTACGCCGGCGATTTATATATGAATATGGGCGTGCTGGGCGCGCTGGTGTTATCGGGGCCTTTGGGCTTTATCTATGCTGACCCCGTCTTGGGGGTTTTTGTGGCCGGACTTTTGGCGAAAAGCGCTTGGGAAATTTTTACCGCCGCCGCCGACCAATTGATGGACAGCGAGCTGGAAGATGCCTCGCGCGATAAAATCAAACAAATCATTCTCTCGCATCCCGATGTTTTGGGCTTGCATGATTTGCGCACACGCCGCGCTGGCTTGTCGAGTTTCATTCAATGCCATATCGAGTTGGACGGCGCGATGACTTTGAACCAAGCGCATAAGATTTCCGACAAAGTCGAAGCCATGGTGGTGCAAGCGTTTCCTAGCGCCGAGGTTTTAGTGCATCAAGACCCCGAAGGGCATGAAGAGCTGACTGACCTTGAGCAAAGCTAATTTTTACGAAAACGCGGGCGGCGCTTCAAAGCCATAGCCCGCTTGCTCCAGCAAACGCGCCACGCCAATCGGGGTTTTATCTTCATAGGCAGGCCCGATGATTTGCATGCCCATCGGCAAGCCAGAGCTATGCGGCGACAGCGGCACGCTTGTGGCCGGCAAATTGCAGGTGGTGGCCACGCCCGGCCAAACAATGTTTTCCATATAGTCACGCGCCTTGCCATCGACCAAGAACGGGCGAGCGTAAACATTTGGGTCTTGCGCATGCGCCATGGCAGGCGAGGGCGAGACGGGGCAGAGCAGCACATCGACTTGCTCGAAATAGGCACGCCATCTAGCCGCCAATTGCGCGCGATGCTCGTCCCATATCAGCCAATCTTTATGCAGCAGCCGAATGCCGCGCGCCTGCAAGGTGGCGTAAGACGTATCGTCTTCGCTGGCGGCATCGACGGTTTTTTGCATTCTTTGATGCACCCCATCGGAGAAGCCGCGCCCCATGATGGGGTTGAGCAGAAGCGCGTAAATTTGCGTATTCCATGCGAGGTCGAAATCAGGTTTTAGGGGTTTCACCTCGGCGCCCATTTTTTCCAAGGCTTTGCCAGCCGCTTCAATCGCGCTGGCGATTTCGGGGTCGACGGGGCAATAGGCGTCATCGGCCCAAATGCCCACGCGCAAGCCATTGGCATTTTCAAATCTCGGCCCTTGCAAGGCAATCTGCATGGCTTGCGCCATACTGCCATGGGTGCCGATGGTGGCATCGAGCAAGGTTTCCAAATCATCGACGGTTTTGGCCAGAGGCCCGACCACGGCCAAATCGCCTTCTGCGAGCGCGCCATGCACGGGCGGCACATGGCCGATTTGCGGCACTAATCCATGCGTCGGCTTATGGCCGAACAATCCGCAATAATGCGCTGGCAAGCGAATGGATCCGCCGATATCGCTGCCATATTCCATCGGCGTGAGGCCAGCCGAAAGGGCGGCCGCGGCGCCACCGGATGAGCCGCCGGGCGTATGCTCGAGGTTATAGGGGTTGTTGGTGGTGCCATGCACTTCGTTGAAACTTTGCCAATCGCCGCAAAAAATCGGCGTGTTGGTTTTGCCGATAAGAATGGCGCCTGCGCTTTTCAGTCGCTCGACGACGAGGCTATCTTGGGTGGAAACCGTGCCGGCAAAATTCGGCGCGCCGACATCGCAAGTTAGCCCCTCGACCTCGAAGGCGTCTTTGATGGTCATCGGCACGCCGTGCAGGGCGCCCAAGGGTTCGTTGCGCGCCTGTTTTTCGTCGGCTTTTTTCGCGTCCAAACGCGCTTCGTCAAAGCGGGTGGCGATGACGGCGTTGAGCGTCGGATTATGGGTTTCGATGCGGGAGATGAAATAATCGAGCGCCTCGAGAGCAGATAGTTTTTTGGCTTTAATTTGCGCTGCAATCTCTTGTGCAGAAAGCGTATGTAAACTCATTTTTCTATCTCCATCCTATAGACATATGGTTGCAGTTTGGGCAATCTACGCCACAATGAACACCGTCTGAAAAAGACGATAAGGAGGAATTTATGTTCGGTCAAATGCAAGATGTACCCCTACTGATGAACCGTATTTTGGATCATGCCATGATCAATCACGGCGAACGCGAAATTGTATCGCGTTTGGTAGAAGGCAATATTCACCGCGAAACTTATGCTGATGCGCATTTGCGCGCTCGCAAACTCAGCCAGTCCTTGCAAGGTCTTGGCATGGGGCAGGGCGATGTGATTGCCACATTGGCTTGGAACACCCATCGCCATATCGAAGCCTGGTATGGCATCACCGGTATTGGCGGCGTTTACCATACGCTGAACCCGCGTCTCTTCCCCGAGCAATTGGTCTATATTATCAATCATGCGGAAGACAAAATGATCTTCACGGATTTGACCTTCGTGCCAATTCTCGAAGCCATTCAAGACCAGCTGACCCATGTGAAAGGCATCATCATTATGACCGATGCCGCGCATATGCCAGACACGAGCCTGACCCATGCGTATTGCTATGAAGACCTTATCGATGGTCAAAACGGCGATTTCAATTGGGTGGAAGTCGATGAGCGCGCGCCTTGCGGCATGTGCTACACGTCTGGCACCACAGGCAATCCGAAAGGCGTTTGCTATACCCACCGCTCGAATGTTTTGCACACATTGGTTGGCAATTCCGCCGATGTGATGGGGCTGAAAAGCACCGATTCCATTATGCCGGTTGTGCCAATGTTCCACGCCAATGCTTGGGGTTTGGCTTTGAGCGCGCCTGCGGCTGGCTCGAAAATTGTGAACCCGGGCCCGAATATGGACGGCGAGAGCATCTATCAATTGCTGACCGAAGAGGCTGTGACCTTTACGGCGGCCGTGCCAACGGTTTGGCTGATGCTGCTGCAACACATGGAAGCCAATGACTTGAAATTGCCAGTGCTGAAAGATGTCACCATCGGTGGGTCTGCGGTGCCACGCATCATGCTTGAGAAATTTGAGCGCGATTACGAAGTCTCCGTGAAACACGCTTGGGGCATGACCGAATTGTCACCGCTCGGCACAATTGCCAGCTTTAAATCCGGCATGGAAGACATGACCTTTGATGAGCAAATGGACATTAAAGTGAAACAAGGCCGCGCGCCTTACGGTGTGGAAATGAAAATCACAGATGACGATGGCAATGAATTGCCGCGCGATGGCGTGGCCTTTGGTCATCTGATGGTTCGCGGGCCCTTTATTGTCGGCGAATATATCAAAGGCGATGGCGGCAATATTCTCGATGAGAATGGTTTCTTTGATACAGGCGATGTGGCGACGATTGACCCGCTCGGCTTTATGCAAATCACCGACCGCGCGAAAGACGTAATTAAATCGGGTGGCGAATGGATTTCGTCTATCGAGATTGAAAACGTAGCCGTGGCGCATGAAAGCGTTATGGAAGCGGCCGTTATTGGTTTGGCGCATCCGAAATGGGATGAGCGCCCGCTGCTCATCATCGTGAAAAACGAAGGTGCCGATGTCAGCAAGGAGGAAATTTTGAGCTTCCTTGAAGGTAAAATCGCCAAATGGTGGATGCCAGATGATGTGGCTTTCGTGGATGAAATTCCACACACCGCCACAGGCAAAATTCAAAAACTCACCCTGCGTTCGCAATTTGCCGATTATAAATTGCCAACCGCAGATAGCGCGGCGGAATAGATATGCTTGGAATTTCAGTAGCCACTTTAACCACTTGGGGTTTGCGTCTCGCGATTGCGGCTCCGGTAATTGCCATTACCCTCTTGGCCTTGTTCCGCCTCGGGGTGATGGATTTCCGTCTGCCTTTATTGGGCGTGGCTGTGGCCACTTTATTGGCAGGCGTGGCTTTGCTCTTGGGCGCGATGGCGCTTATCGGCGGCTATGGTGGCGATGGCGCGCACACACAAAAAGCCGTCCTTGCCGTGGTCTTGGCTTTGGTGGTGCTTTACGCGCCGCTGTCGACGCTTCGCAAGGGAGGCAATGTGCCCCCCATCCATGACATCAGCACCGATTTGGATACGCCACCTGTGTTCACCGCTGTGCCAGCGACCCGTGCCGCCAGCGACAATAGCCTCGATATCGATGGCGATGTGCAAGCGGAGCAAAAAGCGTTTTACACCGAGCTGGCGCCTTTGCGTCTCGACGGCACCCCGAGCGATAATTTTGCCAAAGCTTTGGCTGCCGCTGAAACTATGGGCTGGGAAATTGTGGCGCAAGATGCCGCCGCTGGCACTCTGGAAGCCACGGCGACCACAGCCATGTTTGGCTTTAAAGACGATGTATCCATTCGGTTGACCCGCGATGCGGGCGCCACGAAAGTGGATATGCGTTCGGCGTCTCGTGTGGGGCTGTCGGATTTGGGCGCCAATGCGGCGCGCATCGAAGCTTATTTTGCTGCTTTAAAATAGCGCCAATTAGGCAAGCTTGAATTCGGTGTCGAGCGTTGGATGGCCATCGCTCGACACCACACCGCGCTCTACTAAGTCTTGCAAATGCGCAAGCATAGACAGCGCCGCCGCCGGATGCAGTCGCTTATCGACCGCGGCATAAACCACTTTTACCATCTCTCGAATATCGCTATCGCCGGCCTCTAGGCGCGCCAAAACTTGCGCCTCGCGCGACTGGCGGTGGGCGATATAGTCGCGCACGAAATCTTGCGGGCTTTCGATGCACGTGCCATGGGTCGGCCAGTAAATCTTATCGTCGCGTGCCAATAATAAATTCAGCGAGGCCATGTAATCCGACATGCTGCCATCGGGCGGAATGATGACGCTGGTCGACCAGCCCATCACATGGTCGCCCGTGAAAAGGGCTTTTTCTTCGCGCAGCGCATAGCACATATGCCCCGCCATATGGCCTGGCGTAAACACGCATTCCAACGACCAATCGCCGCCTTCAATCACATCGCCATGCGCCACTTCGACATCGGGGGAAAAGGCGTCATCGGCCGCTTCTTCCATTTGGGGGGCGTCGCTGTGGATGGCTATGTTTTTGCTTTGGGGCGGCGTCAGGCCGTAAATCGGCGCGCCGGTTTTTTGCTGCAAGGGCGCGCTGGCCGGGGAATGATCGCCATGCGTATGGGTGATGATAATGTGGCTGATGGTTTCGCCCGGCTCGAGTGCGGCCAAAATGGCCTCGATATGCGCCTCATCAATGGGGCCAGGGTCGAGGACGCCGACTTGGCCATTGCCGATGATATAAGTGCTGGTTCCGGTGAAAGTGAACGGGCCCGGATTGTGGCAAATGACACGGCGAAGCAGCGGGCTTAAGCGGTCGACTTGGCCATAGGTGAAGTCAAATTCTGTAACAAAGGGAATAGCCATATTGCGTCTCTTTTCACTTTCAAAAAATCTAACCCTGTGTAGCATGAAAAACTCATATCTGTCTTTCTTAGGAGTTTTTCATGCGTTTTCTGTCTGCCGCTCTTGGCTTTTCTCTCCTGGTCTCGGCCAGCCTATTTGCCCCCGCGACGGCGGGTCATCATAAATCGGGCGAGGGGCATGGCGCTTCTTCGAACAAAGGCCAAAACCGATTTTCGACCGTCGATAGCGATGGCAATGGCACGGTCTCGGAAGCTGAATTTATGGCAGTGGCCGCCAAGCGCTTTGCCAAAATGGACGCCAATGGCGATGGCGTTTTGAGCCAAGACGAAATGAAACGTCGCCCGAAGAAACGCTAGAGCTGCGCCTTGCTTCTGCGCACCAATCTGGCTAGCCTTTTGCCATAACAGAGAGGGAGTTTTTTGATGAATAAGGTTTTACATATTTTGGTTTTGGTCTTGGGCGCGGTGTTTGCGCTGACGACGATTGGTTGGATTTTCGAGCCCGTTAGCGCAGCTAAGCGTTTGGAAATGGATTTACTCGAGGGTCTGGGTCGCAATACGCAAGTTGGCGATTTCACGGCTTTCTTTGCAACCATTACCGTGTCTATTCTGCTGGGCGCTTTGAAAAAGCGGGTAGATTTCATTTACGCTGCGGCCATGCTTTTGGGCTTTGCCGCAACCTTCCGTATTTTGGCAGGTCTGGTGCATGACGCGCCGATGCTGATGTCTGCCATTGGCCCTGAGATTGTCTGCACGATTATTTTGCTTGCCTATGCGCGCACGCTGAAAGCCTAAAACGCATCTCGGTTCTGCCGAGGCAAGTGTTTTGAATCGCGCGCCCTCGGGCGCGCGATTTACTTTTGGGGCTTTGCATGGCACAGTTTTGCTTCGCCGTCATAACCACTTAGGGAGAACCGCTATGTCGCAATCCAGCCTTTCGGGTATAAAAAAACGCCCGCTTTTATCCATTCTTATTGGCTTATTGTCGCTATTGCTGGGCTATCTGCTGTTGTGGCCGGTGCCGTTTGACCCCTTGGCGGGCCCTAAGCGTGCGCCCAATCCGGCTGGCTCGGGCGTGTTCGCCAAGAATAATGCTTTGGCGCAAGCGCGATTGATCGAGAGCGGACATGGGCCAGAAGGCGTTGCTTTTGATGCCAAGGGGCGGATGTATACGGGCCTGCACAATGGCGATATTTTGCGCCAAAAGTCGGGCGGTGGCTTCGAGCGCATCGCCAATACGGGCGGGCGACCTTTGGGCATGGATTTCGATGCGCGCGGCCAATTGATTATTGCCGATGCTTTGGAAGGGCTTATTTCAATGGCGCCCGATGGGGCGATGACAACTTTGGCAACCGACTTTGAAGGCAAGCGCATGTTGTTTGTCGATGATGTGTCGATCGCCAGCGATGGCAAAATATATTTCTCCGATGCCTCGCAGCGCCATGCCTATGGCAGCGATATTATTGAGGTGTTTGAGCGCCGACCTTCGGGACGTTTGATGGTTTATAACCCGCGCGATAAATCGCTGGCGGTGTTGATGGACAATCTCTATTTCGCCAATGGGGTGGCGCTCAGCCAAGACGAAGCTTTTGTGCTGATCAATGAAACTTTCGACCACCGCATTATGCGCTATTGGCTGAAGGGCGCGAAAGCTGGCACATCGGATGTGTTCATCGAGAATCTGCCGGGCTATATCGACAATATTACCGAAGGCCCCAAGGGCAGTTTCTGGCTGGCTGTGGTTTCGGCGCGCAGCGATGATTTGGATGCTTTGGTGCCAGCGCCGTTTTTGCGCAAACTGGTCTATCGTTGGATGCAGCTCACGGGCAGTTCGCCAGCGCAACAGCATAGTTATGCGGTGAAGCTAGACGCTAAGGGCAATGTGTTGGCATCGCTGGAAGACGATAGCGGCCATATTTATATGATGACCAGCGTGTTGGAGCACGAAGGAAACTTGTATCTTGGCAGTCTGACCAACCATGCCATCGGCGTTATTGCGGCGCCCTAAGGGCGGTTTTGACCGAAAGCGGAAGTGCCGCACCATAAAGTTTATTTAAGGGCTAGACCGCAGCCTCGGTTTTATATATTTTCGCGCTCAGTTGGGGTGTAGCCAAGTGGTAAGGCACCGGTTTTTGGTATCGGCATGCGCAGGTTCGAATCCTGCCACCCCAGCCAGTTTTCTCTTTATTTTGGTGGCAAGAATCCGAAGCTGCGCAAGTCGTCGTCGCTGAAGCGATGCTGGCCTTGGGCGTAGTTTTTTGCGTTGCGGACATAAAATTGCGCGTTCATCGCATTGGCTTGGCTATTGTTGCGCTGTTTGACCACTTTGGCGGGCGAGCCAGCGATGATCGAATTATCGGGAAACTCGCTGCCCTCGGTGACAATGCTATGGCCGGCGACAATGCAATTATTGCCGATTTTCGCACCATCCATAATCGTCGCGTTAATACCAATCAGACATTTATCGCCAATCGTGCAGCCGTGCAGCGTCGCATGATGGGTAATCGAGCAATCATCGCCGACAATCGTTGGCGTGGTGCCGCCGACATGCACCATGACGAAATCTTGGATATTGGTGCGCTCGCCAATTTCAATGTGATAAAGCTCGCTGCGCATGACCACATTCGGCCATACCGAACTTTCCGCCCCCATACGCACATGGCCGTAAAGAAGCGCTGTATCATGCACCCAGACGCTGTCGTGTAGCTCTATGTTATCCATTTTTCGGATCCTTTAATTGCTGAACGCTAACCATAAGCCGACCCAGCACGGAAATATAGACAATGGCGGCGAAAATCAGCGCCGCTGGCGTGAAATACATCGGGTACACCATCACAAAGGCGAAGAAAGCAATGGTTTCCGTACCCTCGGCGAGGCCTGCCAGATAGAAGAAGCTCTTTTTGCCCTGTGCGGTGGAGCTGGTACCGCGTTTTTCGGCCATCACGGCGAAAGCCAAGAAAACCGTCATCGACATGGCAAAGCTGGAGAGTAAAATCGCCGCCGCGAACGCCGTATCGGGGCTATGCAGCATAAAGCCGAGCGGTAAAAGCGCCCAAAGTAGGAAGTCTGCCGTGATGTCGAGATAGCCGCCGAGGTCTGTGGCGCCGTGACGCCGCGCCACCGCGCCATCCAGCCCATCGGCAAGGCGGTTTAACGCCAAAAAAAGAAGGGCCAGCGCGAACTGACCCTTCATAATCGATATAAAAATAAGAACTCCGATTAAAAATCCTACAATAGTAATACTATTAGCGGATATTTTA
>JAQWIP010000060.1 GCA_029248825.1 Alphaproteobacteria bacterium
GCTCTTCTTCGACGTCGTCACCAAAAGGCTTTGAGCGCTCATAGCTTCCATCATCAGACAAAACAGAATCGTAAAAACCCGAAACACGCGCAAAGGCTCTTATGTTAGGCGAAAGGTCGGCAGAAAACTCTGATACAAATTTTATAGCACCACTTGTGAGATCGCCGTTATCAAAATTCAATCGGCCATCGTCTCCGTTGATGCTTCCGTCGTAATTAGCAGAGGCCCGCGTATTGGCTGTTGGCATACAAAAACTATTGACCGTCTTGCAATGATCAGAAGGATTCCCAACTGTCCCACCAACTGCTGTTGGGGCGAGTGGATCACTCAATGGACGAGTATCTTGTGGCCCGCCGCTCACAGAAGGTAAATACTGTGTATCGCGATCCTCAACTCGCACTTGAACCCCAGCAGACATGGTTGTGTCCATCTGAACTTCTATTCCGCCCAAATTAATTGTATATGCCTCCGACGGCCCCGCGGCAACTAGCCCCGCTCCCACTAACGCACTCACTCCGAGTAAACGCATTTTACTTTTTAAATACATAGAGCCCTCCTCAAAACGCTCCCAAAATAAAAACCGTATGCGCGTACTCCCATACGCCCTTCCCATACTGGCTTTTTTACCAAATAAGCTTGCAAAACAAAAACTGCCTTCGTCAACACTAAATTAACTAAAAGAAGGTAATTTAATTCGATTGCCGCAGGTGGTGCAAAAATATCACAGTGATTTACCCGACGCTGCGGGCCCGCCAAACCCCGCCAAAACCATGCGAGCCAAACTTTGTCCTAGACACAAACCCGCAGTTTCGCTAGGAAAAAGAACCATTGGGGTTGGCCGCTTTAGCTCAGTTGGTAGAGCACATCATTCGTAATGATGGGGTCAGGTGTTCAAATCACCTAAGCGGCACCCTTTTGGTTTTTTTCTTTTTTTGCAGATTTTAGGTTTCGCTCCGGCGCGCAAGCAGCCTTAAGACAAAGCAAGCGGCGCCCTGCCGCCCGGGGTCGCCAGCGTAGCTGGCAATAGCGCCGCCTCGGCAGGACTGGCCCAGATCACCCCATCCAATTTACCCGTCACCGGACAGATGGCTTGCCAACTATCGAGGCGCAGGCCAGCCGACATCCAGCCAGCCTCAGCCGGCGCACGGCGCGCGCACTCGCGCCAATGCTGCGCCTGTTTGGCATCGTCCAAGCCAGCTTCCGCTTCCGCCATCAGTAGGCACAAGCGCCGCCCCATTGGGGTCTCGCCCGCTTGGGTCGCATGCGGCTCTAGCCATGTTTTGGCCTGACGCCAACGTTCGCCCTCTAGGGCAATGCGCGCGCGTAAAATATGCGCCTCTATATGGGCTTTATGTTTGCCAAGGAAACTCACCGCCGCGCGTTGGCGTGTCGCCAAGGGCTGGTCGGCATAACACGCCAGCCAAGCTTCGCTAATTTCAGGATGCGGATCGCGCATCCAAGCTTGGCGCAAAGTGGCGCGGGCTTTTTTCAAATTGCCGCCGCGCGCCTGCAAGCGGGCTGCCAAAGCGGCCGCAGCATAAAACTCTGGCGCTTGCTTGACCGCCTGCTCGGCTTTCTTTTGTGCCGCCAGCTGATCGCCAGGGTCTTGGGTCGCCAAAAGAACCTGTGCTTCGGCCAAGAATAAAACCGCGCGCCGACGTTTGATTTGGGCGCGTTTGCCCGAGCCACTTAACGCTCGCGACCATTGCCGCATCCAATCTTGCGCCGCCGACCAATCGCCGATTTGCACCGCCATGGCGGTCAGCCCATCCAGCGCCCATAGGGTTTTGGGCGCCAGCTCTAAAACCTGCAAAGCATAGGTGCCCGCGGTTTCCATATCCCCGACGGCCGTGCCGCGCGCCATATAATAAAGCCCCTCGAGGCCAAGGGTTTTTTGTTCCAAGCTCGTCTCGCTGCGCAACATGGCGCGATAGTCGGCTTCGGCATCGGCTTGGCGGCCATCCAGCAAGGCCGCTTGCGCAGCCATTAATCTTGGCAAAGCTTGATGGGGTAATTTTTGCCGCGCCAATCGCGTCGCGCCTCTGGCCGAGGCCGCATCGCCGCGCGCCAGCGCCATCAGCGCTTTGGCCAAAGCCGCCTCGCCATCGCGCCTTTGGGTCTCGCGCCGCTCGGCGCGCAACTTGGCTGGCAGATGCCATAAAAATTGTCCCAATCCGACCAAGCCCATGGCGGCCAAGAAAACCGCAAATCCCGCGCCCGCCAAAACCGCCGTGCGGGTTTCTACCACATAACCCGAGACAGAAAACCGAACCTCGCCCGGCAGATTGGCAATCAAGGCCGCACAAATGGCCAATCCCAGCAAAACAAAAAGCCCAAAGAAGATGCGCATCATAAGGCGCCTCCCGCTTTAGCCCGACGAGGGGCGCTGGCCAAAAACTGCTCGCGCAACTGGCGCACAATCGGGGTCACTTCCTGGAGCGCGCGCAAATCAGCATAGAGGGCTTGCAGGCTTTCGATTTGCGACGTGCGGCTTGGCGCGGCGGCCAGCGCATCGAGGCGCAATATCGCCGTGCGGGTTTTGGTCGAGGCCGCCTCATAATCGCCCGCTAGAATATAGTGATAGATTTGGCGCAAGTCGTCGCTCGGCCCTGCCTCGCCGTTGGGGGCTTGCGAAACAAGAGATATATCTTGCGGCGCAGCTTGCACAGCCACCAAGCCGCCAGCGCGCGCCCGAATCCAACTCAAAAACGCGGGCATCTGTTCTTCAGATTGAGCCCCATTGGTTTGAGGGGGTGGCGTTTCCTCTGGCGTTGCGCTGTTCGAAGGGGCCTCGACTTGTGCCTGCCAAAGCCCTTTGGCTTGCCCCGCCAAATTGGCTTGCGTCGGCACACCCGCTTCGGCGTGCAGCGCCAGCGCACTGATTTGGCGCGCGCTTAGCCCCTCTTGCGGCGCGTTTTGGGTTTGCAAAAGCTCGGCGAAAGCCCAGCCATTTTGCAGCCGAACCAAAAGCTCCGCCATATCGGCGCGGTGTTGCAAAACCTCCATAGCCTTGGTGGCTTCGCGCGTTCGCGGCTCTAAAGCCGAGGCGGCGAGTTGCGCTTGCGCCAAAGCCTGTCGCGTGGCGGCATGGGCGGCGCGCTCGGCTTCGAGGGCGGGGGCGCTATCTGTCTTCAAAATCTCGGCGGGCGCGCGCGGCGCGGCCACAGCTTTGTCTTCGATATCGGCGGGCTTCTCTATATAGGGGAGCGTCTCTATATAGGGGGGTGTTTCGGGCGCCGCCGCCATCGCGTCCAAGCCAAGAGGCTCGGCGGGTGCCACGGCTCTTTCCAGATTAGTCGCGGGCGGCGCTTGCCGGAAGCTCGTTACCTCTGGCAGGCCGATGTCCGGTAGAGTTAAATCGCGGGCTTGAAATAGCGCAAATCCAGCCAGCCCCAAAGTCGCGCCAATCAACGCCAAGAGACTGAGGCGGTACAAAAGATGGCGCAAGCCCGTGAGCAAGCGATCGCCCATTTGGCGCGGCGCGGAGGTGACTTTATATATAGCCCCCCATACGGCCCTATATAAAGAGACGCCAAGCGCGGTTTTGGCGCGCGCCCAAACACCGTCTTCTCCATGGTCGATAAGCGGCGGCATACGCAAGTTCTCATCGCTCGATTTTTTCGAGTCAGCCGATTTCGCCTTGGGCGTTGCCGCTTCGGGCGGCAAAACATCCGCCGCATCGGGTTTTTTGGAACGACGTTGGATCATGGCGAAATTATGCGGTTGTTTGGGAAGCTTGGCAATAAAGCTCGCGCGAGAATTAGCGGCGGGCGGTCAGCGCCAGCATGGCTTGATTGTCCGGCGTCTGCGCCGTGCGCGTATCAAAGCCTGCCGATTGCATTTTCTCGGCAATTGGCGGCGAAAGGCAATAGGCCACAGGTTTGGCTTGGCTCTTTTCTCCAATATGCGCCCTATATAGAGATAGAAAAATTTGCGCGCTGCGTTTGGAATAAAGCAACACACCCTCGAGCGGGGCTTCGGGGTCGCAGAGGGCAAATTCAGCCATCGGTGTCAGCGCCTCGGCGGCCACCGCCTCATACAGCACTAGTTTATCTATCTCGAAAGACGCCTCGGCCAGGCTCGCGGCCAAATCGCCCGCCTGATGGCGCCCTGCGATATGCAAAACCCGCTCGCCCTCAAACGTGTCCCGCAAGCGGGTCGCTAGACTTGCCACATCGCCGGCCGCTTGATGCACTGTCGGCCATTGCAATTTAGCCAGCGCCGCGCAGGTTTGCGGCCCCACCGCATAGGCTGGCTTGCTGGCCCATTGCGCATAATCGCGTTTATCGCGGAAGCGGGCAGCCATTGCCTTTACGCCATTGGCGCTGGTGAAAACCAGAGCCTGCACCGTGTCGGGGGCGGGCAGCGGCGTGTCATTGGCCTCAATATGGATGGCAGGCGAGATGAGAATATCGTGGCCTTGGGCGGCCAATTGTTCGGCCAGCGGCACGGCATCGGCTGTCGGGCGCGTGAGCAAGAGGCGCATTAGCGCACCAAATGCGGGGCTTGCTCGCGCAAAGTGGCGGCGAGGGCTTGACCCATGGCGAAGGCGTCTTGGCGGGGGCCCGAGCTTGTGGCTTCTACGCCGTCTTGCCCGTCGTCGCTGAGCAAGCGCCCCTGCAAGCTAAGCGTGTCGCCTGCCAAAGTGGCATAGGCGGCAATCGGGGTGCGGCACGAGCCATCTAAAGCGTTTAGAAAACTACGTTCGGCGGTGACGCAATCATGTGTATCGGCGCAATGCAGCGCACGCAACCAATCGAGCATGTCGGGGTCATCGCTGCGGCACTGGACGGCCAAAGCGCCTTGTCCGGCGGCGGGAATGATTTGTGCGGGGTCGAGCGGTAAGGCGCCTTGCGGGGTGAGTGCCAATCGGTTGAGACCGGCGGCGGCCAGCAAAGTGGCTTGTAAATCTTGCGTCTCGAGGCGTTGCATGCGCGTGCCGACATTGCCGCGCAAGGGTTCGATATGCAGGTCGGGGCGCAAGGCCAAAAGCTGTGCGCCGCGCCGCAAGGAAGCCGTGCCAAGGCGCGCGCCTTGGGGCAAATCTTGAAGGCTTGAAAAAGCGAGCCCGGCGCGCGGCACTAAAACATCACGCGCATCCTCGCGCGGCAAAATCGCGCCCAGCGTTAAGCCTTGCGGGCTAACGGTCGGTAAATCTTTCAACGAATGCACCGCGAGGTCGAGCGAGCCATCGCGCAAGCCCGCTTCTAATTCTTCGGTGAACAGACCTTTGCCACCAATCTCGGCCAATTTTCGGTCGAGGTTTTGGTCGCCCTTGGTGATGATTTTCTCAAGCGCAATCGCGCCGTGCGACCAGCCATGCGCCGCGCCCAAAGCGTGGGCAACCATCTCGCTTTGGCACAGCGCCAATGGCGACGCACGCGTGCCGAGGCGAATTTGGCGCTGGGGGTCGGCTGTTTGCACGGGCGGTTCCTTTAAAATATTTCGTTGCAATGAGGGGGCGGGCTCATGTCTATCGCTTGTCCATCCCCGTCTATCTCTGGTCTATCTCTGGCGCGAATGTCGTTCTATAAGGGGTATATATAGGGCCATGGTGACGGGCTGGCCATAATTTATTCGGCCTAATTTTAGGGAGAGTTCGCATGGGCGCGCGCCAAATAACCGTGCTGGGATTAGAATCGAGCTGTGATGAAACCGCAGCCGCGATCGTGCGCCTCACGCTGGATGCGCAGGGAAAATTGGCAGGCGCGGGCGAAATTATCTCCAATCAAGTCTTAAGCCAAATCGAGCTGCACGCGCCCTATGGCGGCGTGGTGCCAGAGATTGCTGCGCGCGCCCATATCAGCCATATGGATGGCTTGGTAAAACAAGCCCTCGAAGAAGCGGATATGCGCCTTGCGCAACTCGACGCCATTGCCGCCACCGCCGGGCCAGGCCTAATTGGCGGCGTGTTAATTGGCCTGACCACGGGCAAGGCTTTGGCCTTGGCGGCGCAGAAACCTTTTATCGGTATCAATCATTTGGAAGGCCATGCGCTCACCGCTCGGATGACGCAAGGCGTGGAATTTCCCTATCTCTTATTGCTGGTGTCGGGTGGCCATTGCCAATTAATGGGCGTCACAGGGCTCGGGCAGTATCAAGAATTAGGCAGCACGATGGATGATGCCGTCGGCGAGGCGTTTGATAAAGCGGCCAAGCTTTTATCGCTCGGCTATCCCGGTGGGCCAGAGATTGAGCGATGGGCGCAAGAGGGCAACCCCGAAGCTTACCCGTTGCCGCGCCCGCTCATCGATCGGCATAATTTGGATACGGGTTCTGGCGCCGAATTGGCTTGCGAGTTTTCTTTCTCCGGATTGAAAACCGCGCTGCGCCAGAAAGCCGAAAAACTGGCCCCCCTGAGCGACACGCATGTGCGCGATTTAGCCGCGAGCTTTCAGGCCGCCGTGCTGGATTGTTTGGCCGACCGCACGCGCAATGCCATGCATGTGTTTCGGATGTTGCATAATTTATCGGGTGAAATTCCGCTGGTGGTCGCAGGCGGCGTGGCGGCCAATCAGGCTTTGCGCGCGCGCCTAGACATGGAAGCCAGCGCGCAAGGCTATGCGCTATGCGTGCCGCCGCCAGCTTTATGCACGGATAATGCGGCGATGATTGCATGGGCCGGCGCCGAGCGAATGGCTGGCGCCGAGCGAATGGCCAGTGCCGAGCCAGAAGCGGACGCCATGGCGACACCCGCCAAAGCGCGCTGGCCGCTTGCCGGTTTATCCGCCTAAAGGGCGGTCGATATTATTTGCCCAAAGGGCGGTCTAAATAAAGACAAATATAAAGGCAAAAAAATAGCTCCGATGGGGGAGGACCATCGGAGCCGTTTTGGGCCTTTTAAGAAAGGCCAGAATAAAGTCTTTGGGAGAAAGTCTTTATTCGTGGTGTCGCAATTTCGTTAAGAGCCGGGAGGAGGCTGTTAAACGATTGCGATGCCGGCAACAGAATGGGTGATCAAAGCCACACCATAAAGCGCCAATAGGGCAGATGCCAAAGCAGAACAGATGTGA
>JAQWIP010000070.1 GCA_029248825.1 Alphaproteobacteria bacterium
GTAGCTGACTTCATTGGTCAGAGTGTAATCATGCACGCCGCGATAGCCGATGGTGGCTTTGCCATTGGCATCGACATAGGCCAGCGTGTGTTTCATATAGTTTTCGTCGTCGCGCTCGGGGAAATCTTCCCGCGCATGTCCGCCGCGGCTTTCTTTGCGCGCATTGGCGCCTTCTACCGTGGCAATCGCTTGCACAATCAGATTGTCAAATTCGAGCGTCTCAATGAGATCGGAATTCCAAATCAACGAGCGGTCGGCAATGCCAATGTCGTCCATGGCACGAACCACGTCTTGCATCCGCTTGCAGCCTTCTTCCAAAATTTCGCCGCTGCGGAACACCGCGCAATTTTCTTGCATGGCACGCTGCATTTCACCGCGAAGCTCCGAGGTTGGCGTCGAGCCATCGGCGTTGCGAAAACGCTCCAAACGATCAACGGCCGCATAGCCTGCACTGCTGGCCAAAGGCGCATGGCCTTCGCCCGGCGTTACCACTTCCGATGCGCGAATGGCCGCCGCACGGCCAAACACCACGAGGTCAATCAGCGAGTTCGAGCCCAAACGGTTGGCGCCGTGAACCGACACGCAAGCCGCTTCGCCAATCGCCATCAGACCCGGCACAATGCGCGCTTCGTCGTCTTCGCTTGGGTTCAGCACTTCGCCATTATAATTGGTTGGAATGCCGCCCATATTGTAATGCACGGTCGGCAAAACAGGGATCGGCTCTTTGGTTACATCGACGCCGGCAAAAACTTTGGCGCTTTCCGAAATACCCGGCAGACGCTCGGCCAGAATATCTGGGTCGAGGTGGTCGAGATGCAGATAGATGTGATCTTTATTCGGGCCGACACCGCGGCCTTCGCGAATTTCAATGGTCATGGAGCGCGATACCACATCGCGCGAGGCCAAATCTTTCGCCGATGGCGCATAGCGCTCCATAAAGCGTTCGCCTTCAGAGTTAATCAAAATACCGCCCTCGCCGCGCGAACCTTCGGTAATCAGGCAACCGGCGCCATAAATGCCCGTCGGGTGGAATTGCACAAATTCCATATCCTGCAAAGGCAGTCCGGCGCGAATAACCATCGCCGAGCCATCGCCGGTGCAAGTATGCGCCGACGTCGCCGAGAAATAGGCGCGGCCATAGCCGCCCGTGGCCAAGATAACTTGCTTGGCTTGGAAACGGTGCAGCGTGCCTGTCGACATTTCCAGCGCGATGACGCCGACGCAACGGTCTTCGTCCATAATCAAATCCAGCGCGAAATACTCGATGAAAAACTCTGTGTCATGGCGCAAAGATTGGCCATAGAGCGTGTGCAAAATAGCGTGGCCTGTGCGGTCGGCGGCGGCGCATGTGCGCTGGGCAATGCCTTCGCCAAAGTTGGTCGTCATGCCGCCAAAGGGACGCTGGTAAATTTTACCTTCTTCGGTGCGCGAGAAAGGCACGCCAAAATGGTCTAGCTCGTAAACGGCCTCGGCCGCATTGCGGCACAAATATTCAATCGCATCTTGGTCGCCCAACCAGTCCGACCCCTTCACGGTGTCATACATATGCCAGCGCCAATCATCTTCGCCCATATTGCCAAGAGCCGCAGAAATACCGCCCTGTGCGGCCACTGTGTGCGAGCGCGTGGGGAAGACTTTGGAAATACACGCGGTCTTCAAGCCGCGCTCGGAACAGCCAAGGGCGGCTCGTAGGCCCGACCCGCCAGCGCCAACCACGATGACGTCAAATTGATGGTCTGTGAATTCGTAACTCATAAAACTCTCCAGCTTTGAGCCGCGCCAAGCGCACCCAAGGTTTCTTTAAATTTAGCCAATCACCAATTTAAGCACGGCCAAAATGCAGGCCACGCAAATGGTAAAGGCGAAAAACTGATTGGCGATGAGCGCCAATAATTTGCTCGCTTCGCCGTGAATATAATCTTCAATCACCACTTGCAGCCCAAGGCGCATGTGATACACGGCCGAGACAATCAGCAGCAGCATAATCAGGCCGATGAAAGGGTTGCCCAAAAAGGCCGTCATTGTGGCGTAATCCGAGCCCGCATGAACCACGAGGGCGCCAACCAAAAACAGCGTCAAAGGAATATTGGCCAGCGCGGTAACGCGCTGCATGAAAAAATGCTCCGTGCCTTTTTTGGCCGAGCCGAGGCCGCGCACGCGCGACAGAGGGGTTCGCATATCTGACATTAAAACGCTCCCAAATAAGCATAAGCCGCAACCCAAACACCCGCCGTTAAGATAAGCGGCAAGAGGCTGGTGAGGCGGGCAATAATTTCAACATGTTTGAGGTCAAAGCCGCGACCCGTATCCCAAATGAAATGGCGCAAACCGCCAAACATATGGTGGAACAAAGCCCAGCTATACCCGAATAAAACCAGACGACCATACCAAGCCGAAGAGACGGTTTTCACTTGCGCGTAGGCCTCGGGGCCAGTGGCGGCGGCCAACAGCCACCAAGCCAATAAAACTGTGCCAGCATAAAGCGCGACGCCTGTGGCGCGGTGCAAAATCGACAGCATCATAGTCAGCGTCCAGCGATAAATCTGGATATGCGGCGACAATGGTCTCGCGCGTGTTGTTTGATCGGTCATTCGATAGCTCCCAAAGCTCGACCCCCTCAATCGGTGAGGGATAGCTTACGAGTATACACGCAAAAATGCGGAAAATGCCAAACCTCAAATCGCGCCATGCTGTCGCACGATAAAAACCTATCCGCGCGCCATATAGACCCAGATATCCAGCTCCAAAATCACTTCCGCTAGACGTTTGCCGTCGCCATCGAGATGCGGAAACTCGGCTATATACAAGCCTTTACGGCCTTTTATCATAATCTGGCGCAACCGCAGGGCGCCCACATCGGGGCGCGTTTCAAAGCTGGCTTTGTCGAGAACCTCAGACCAGCCATAAATCGTATCGCCTGCAAAAGCCGGCGCCGCATGCGTGCCGCCATTTAACGCCGCCATGGCGCCAGCGTTTTCAAAGCCGTTAAACCGCATGGCCGTGGCGTGAGAGATAATATGGCCGCCGTAAATCAACCGCTGGCCAAAGCGGCTGTCGGCTTGCAATTGCGCTTCGAAATGCACTTCGGCGGTGTTTTGATACGCGCGGGTCGCCATCATATGTTCGGCGTCCTCTAGGGTGACGCCGCCGCCATGGGCGATTTTTTCGCCGACCTCAAAATCTTCCCAAAGGCGCGGACTGCCCGCCGATTTGGTGTCCCAAGCGCTATAATTGGCTTGCGGGACGCGCAGCTGTGAGGGCGCCACATGGGGCGCGATACCTGGCCAAACCGGGTCGGGCGCGGGCGCGTCGGCGTTGCGTTTTTTCACCATAACCCAGCGCACATAAGACAGGACTTCCGCCCCCTGCTGATTGACCCCGCGCGTGCGCACCATGACGATGCCGGTTTCGCCGCTTTTGTTTTCGCGCAAGCCAATGACTTGCGAGTTGGCCGACAAAGTATCGCCCGCAAAAACCGGCGCCCCGAAAAGACCTTCGCCATAGCCCAAATTGGCCAGCGCATGGCGCGAGACATCGGGCACGGTTTTGCCAAAGACAATATGAAACACCAGCCAATCTTCCAGCGGGCGCTCGGGCAGCCCAAGCTGTTGCGCGAAAGGCGTAGAAGACCCCAAAGGATTGCGCCCGCCATAAAGGGCTTGATAGAGCGCGCCATCGCCATCGCTAAGCGTGCGCGGCGTGGCATGTGCCAGCGTCTCGCCTACAGTGAAGTCTTCAAAAAATCGTCCGTCGGGGAAATAGCTTTGGGTCATGCGCTGATGATAAAGATTTAGATTCGAGACGCAATCGCTTCTGCAATCTCTAGCGTACGGGCGGCGATATCGCGGTGCAATAATTCGGTCATTTTGCCGTCGACTTTCAACACGCCTTTGCCGGCATTTTCAGGGTGGGCAAAAGCGGCAACAATTTTGCGCGCTTGCTCGACTTCCTCGTCACTCGGCCCAAAGGCGGCATGGCATAGCGCCAATTGGCTGGGGTGGATGAGCGTCTTGCCATCAAACCCCATATCGGCACCCTGCTGGCATTCGGCTTCAAAGCCTGCCGCATCGGAAATATGATTATAGACGCCGTCCAATATGGTCAGGCCAAATTGGCGCGCCGCCAATAAAGACAGCGTGAGAGACGCCAACAGAGGCGCACGACCTGGCACAAGGCTCGCGCGCATTTCTTTGGCCAAATCATTGGTGCCCATCACAAAAGTGGTCAGGCGCGTGGTTTGCGCGCAAGCCGCCAAAGCTTGCAGATTGAAAATCGCTTGCGGCGTTTCAATCATAATCCATAAATCGCAAGAGCTCGGTATGGCTTTTTGCAAAGCCGCAATTTCTTCGGGCGTTGAGACTTTCGGCGCCAAAATAGCATCGGGGATTTTATCGTCGGGCAGATTATGCAGCGCCGTTAAATCCTCCGCCCCCCACGGCGTATCCAAAGCATTGATGCGGACAATCGTCTCGCTGGCGCCATAATTGCCCTCGCGCAAAGCAGCACAGACCAGCTCGCGCGCCTCGGCTTTAGCTTCGGGCGCCACCGCATCTTCTAAATCTAGCAGCAGGCAATCGGCATCTAGCGTGCGGGCTTTTTCCAACGCGCGCGCATTGGCCCCCGGCATATAAAGGGCGGAGCGGCGAGGCCGAATGGAGGCTGTGGATGTCATAGGTAAATTCCCGTGCAGTCAGAGGCTAAGCAGATGTATAGTGAGCAGATTACTGATTTTAGAGTAAGGAACAAGATGAAGCGTAACTCCATCGTGTTGGTAATTTCGAGCCAAGTCGTCAGCGGCCAAGTTGGCCTCAAAGCCATGCTGCCCGCTTTTCGCGCTTTGGAGCTGGAAACCGTAACCCTTCCGACCACTTTATTGGCCGCGCACCCAGCAGCGTTTCCCAAACATGGCACGCCTGCGGGCGGCGCTTTGCCGGCCAGCCAAATGCTCGAAATGGTCGATTGGTTGCTCGACGCGGGCGCTTTGCAAAATTGTGCCGCCATCGTAACGGGCTATTTGCCAAGCCCCGAACATGTGGCCGCCGCCGCCCAAATTGTGCAGCGCTTGAAAGCGCGCAATCCAGATATTATTTTGGCCTGCGACCCTATTTGCGGCGACAATGGACGCCTCTATTTACCCCAAGCTGTGGTCGACAGCCTAAAGCAATCGCTATTGCCATTAGCCGATATTGCAACACCCAACCTATTCGAGCTTTCCCAGCTCAGCGCCCTATCGCCGCTGAACGACACGAGGCAAACCATCGAGGCGGCGCGCGCGCTCGGCGTGGCGCAAGTGCTCGTCACCTCGGCACCAGCGCAAGAGGATGGGCGCATCGCTATTTTGCGCGTGCAAGGCGATGAGGTTTTGCGCTGCGAAACCGCCCGCGCCCCCAAAGCCCCCCATGGCATGGGGGATTTATTTTCCGCGCTTTATTTGGGTCTATCGTTAAAAAGTGAGCCGAAAGCTTTGGGCGTGGCATGTGCCACATTGGCGCAAATCGCCAACCGCAATTTGGAGGCAACACAATTGCCCCACGGGCCGGTAAACCTTGCGCCCGCCGCCATTCAAGAAAAAATAAATCTCTAAGCGTCGAGCGAGACGCGGCTTTTTGTTAGATGGTTTTGCGTCAGCAGCTCAGCAATTTGAACCGCGTTTAGCGCCGCACCTTTGCGCAAATTATCCGACACCACCCAAATCGACAGTCCATGTTCGACCGTCGGGTCGACGCGCAAACGCGAGACGAAAGTCTCGTAATCGCCCACGCATTCGATGGGCGTTACATAGCCGTCATCTTCGCGACGATCGACCACCAACACGCCGTCTGCGGCCTCGAGGGCATCATAGGCTTGGGTTTCAGAAATCTCGCTTTCAAACTCAATGGTCACCGCTTCCGAATGGCCGACAAAAACCGGCACTCGCACGCACGTCACCGCCATGGCGATATCCGGGTCGAGAATTTTTTGCGTCTCCACCTGCATTTTCCATTCTTCTTTGGTGCTGCCGCCCTTCATAAATTCATCGATATGCGGGATGACATTAAACGCAATCTGCTTGGTAAAATTCTCGCGCTTCAGCTCGTCATTCACAAATACCGCGCGGGTTTGGGTGAATAATTCATCCATCGCCGACGCACCCGCGCCCGACACCGATTGATAGGTCGAGATCACAAGGCGTTTGATTTTGGCCACATCGTGCAAAGGCTTTAGCGCCACCATCAATTGCGCTGTCGAGCAATTGGGATTGGCAATAATATTGCGCTTGGTATAGCCCGCCAGCGCCTCTGGATTGACTTCTGGCACAATCAAAGGCACATCGTCTTCCATCCGATAAAGCGAGGAATTATCAATGACAATGCAGCCTGCCTCTGCCGCTTTGGGCGCATATTCTTGGGTCGGGCCAGAGCCGCAGGCGAACAAAGCAATATCGGCTTGGGAAAAATCGTAAAATTCCAAAGCTTGGGCTTTCAGGGTGCGGTCGCCAAAACTGACTTCCTTGCCTTGGCTTTTCCGCGAGGCCACACAGTCCAGACGCGCCAGCGGAAACTTGCGCTCGTCTAGAATATTGAGAATCTCGCGACCGACATTTCCGGTCGCGCCAACCACCGCGACAACATAAGACATATTATTTTCCCAATTCTGTGAGCGCCGCCAAAACAGCATCGCCCATGCCGGACGTGCCAACTTCTTGGCATCCCGCTTGCATAATGTCGCCCGTGCGAACGCCTTTG
>JAQWIP010000079.1 GCA_029248825.1 Alphaproteobacteria bacterium
CGTGTGGTTGTGGCTGCGGCCGAGCCGGAAGTGGCCGATGCGGTTATCGAAGCGGGCGGCGAGGCTGTCCTCACCGATCCGGATTTACCGTCGGGTTCAGACCGCATTTATGCCGCCTTGCAGCAAATCGACAGCGCCGGCGCGCATGATGCGATTATCAATTTGCAGGGCGATTTGCCGACGCTCGACCCGCATTTGGTGCAAACCACATTGGCCACGCTAGAGGGCTTCGATATATCGACTTTGGTGGCCGAAATTACCTCGCAAGCGGAGCGCGATAATCCCAATGTGGTAAAAGCGGTTTTATCGCTGACCCAAGCCAATATGGGGCGCGCGCTTTATTTCACCCGCGCCACTGCCCCCAGCGGCGAGGGGCCGCTGTATCATCACATCGGCATTTATGGCTATACGCGCGAGGCGCTAGAAAAATTTGTAACGCTGTCGCCATCGCCGCTCGAGCAGCGCGAACGGCTAGAGCAATTGCGCGCGTTAGAAGCCGGCATGTCGATTGCCGCCGCCGTGGTGGATACCGTGCCGGTGGGCGTCGATACACCAGAAGATTTGGCACATGCCGAGCGCGTGTTGAAAGAGGGAAACTAAGCCATGGGAAAAATCGCATTTCAAGGAGAGCTGGGCGCCAATTCACATATTGCCTGCCAGACCCAATATGGCGAGATGGAGCCTTTGCCTTGCGCCACGTTTGATGACGCTTTCGAAGCCCTGAAATCGGGCGAAGCCGACTTGGCAATGATGCCAGTGGAGAACACGGTCGCGGGCCGCGTCGCCGATATTCATAGGCTTTTGCCGGGCTCCAATCTTTATATTATTGGCGAGCATTTCATGCGCGTAAACCACTGCTTGCTGGCTTTGCCCGGCACTCAGGAGCGCGCGCTGACCCATGTGCATAGCCATGAAATGGCGCTCGGCCAATGCCGTAAAATTATCGCCGAGCTAGAGCTGACCCCGCAAGTGGCGGCAGACACGGCCGGAAGCGCGCGCGATTTGGCGGCCAGCCAAACGCCCAACCATGGCGCCATTGCCTCTAAGTTGGCGGGCGAGATTTATGGCCTCGATGTGCTGCGCGAAAACATCGAAGACAGCCAAAGCAATACCACGCGGTTTTTGGTCATGTCGGCGACCCCCGATGATGCCGAGCCAGAAACAACGGGCGCGCCAAGCGGTGAAATTATTACCAGTTTCATCTTCCGCGTGCGCAATACGCCCTCGGCTTTATATAAAGCTCTGGGGGGGTTCGCGACCAATAATGTCAATATGACCAAGCTGGAGAGCTATCAGCCGAACGGCTTTTTGGCGACGCAATTCTACGCCGATATCGAAGGCCATCCCGATAGCGAGCCGGTGCGATTGGCTTTGGAAGAGCTGAATTTCTATTGTTCCAAAATGGATATTCTGGGCGTCTATAAAGCCGCGCCAGAACGCGCTGCGTTAAAAGACGCCTAAAGCCGATTTAGTCTGCGCCTTCGGCAAAAGCTTTCATCAGCTGATGCGCGATGGCCATTTCTGGCGGCACGCCCAAAGGCCCTTGGCCTGCCATGGAGGAAATAATATCGCTGCGCGAAACCCAATGCGCTTCTTCCAGTTCCACTTCATCGACCTGAATATCGCGGTGGCTCGCCTTGGCCATGCAGCCAATCATCAGGGAGCCGGGAAATGGCCAAGGTTGCGAGCCTAAATAGCTCACACTCGAGACTTCAATGCCGGCCTCTTCCATCAGCTCGCGCGCGACCGCTTCTTCTAGGGTTTCGCCCGGTTCCATGAAGCCCGCCAAAGCGCTCAACATGCCGTCTGGCCAACCGCGTTGGCGACCGAGCAGGCAATCCTCGCCATGGGTGGCCAGCATAATGACCACAGGGTCGGTGCGCGGAAAATGTTCGGTGCCACAATTATCGCATTTTCGTTTATAGCCGCCCTCGGCGCTTTGGCTGGGATGGCCGCATTGGGCACAAAACGGCGTGCGTAAGTTCCAGTCCAAAATGCCTTTGGCTTGCGCCAGAATGGCCAGCTCGGTGCGCGACATATCGCCTGCCGCCGCGAGACCGCGCAAATCTTCAAACTGCCCCATGCCCTTGAATGGCCCCATGTCTTCGGGCGCGCTCATATGGCTGATGTCGGCGGCAAATAGCGGTTTTTGGCGTCGGTTGAGGCCGAGGAAAACCACTTGCATGGTGTCGCTCCAAGCCTCGCCGAAGGCGGCTTTGGGCAAATAGCCGACATCGCGTCCATCGCCGGGCTGCAATTCGGGCAGAACCAGCGGGTTTAATTGCCAAAGCGGCACAATCAAGGCGTCATCAGAGGCCAATTGCGCGGCCACCCAATCTGGGTTGGGGCGTAAATGGCCAGCCCGATCGAGCGGATTATTGGCGAACATAATGGGGTTATCGGGCAGGGCCATGGCTATCTCCAGACGAAGGCTTGAAACTCTGGCGCCAGATTGGCACGGCTTTTCTTTAGGGGCAAGCCTTCGCCGCCTTCTCTCAATTTGCCCAGATTTTTATCGCCCGCGACCAGCTAAAGGGTGGCCTCGGCTCCAGCCTCTGCTATAAAGGAGGAGAGAGATTGGCGGCGGACGCACCCCTCGCCAACCGGGTCAGATCCGAAAGGAAGCAGCCCTAACGAGTTTGTTGCGGGTTGCCTGTCCAGTCTCTCACCTAATTTCGCAAAGCCCCAAGCGTTCACGATAGCAGGTAGTTCAAACGGCATGACATCGGATGAGAATGAAAATCAGTTGGACGCAACCGCCCCTCTAGAGGATGCGCCTCTACAAGAAGAGACCAGCGCGCCCGCGTTTTCCGACGAAGCGCCCGGCTTTGATATGTTGGCAGATGCCGATAGCGATAATGACGTTCCCGCAGCCGAGGCGGGCGATAGCTATAAAGTGCTGGCGCGCAAATATCGGCCGCGCAATTTCGAAGACCTCATCGGCCAAGAAGCCATGGTGCAAACGCTAACCAATGCGTTTGAGACGGGGAGCATTGCCCATGCCTTTATGCTGACGGGCGTGCGCGGCGTCGGCAAAACCACCACGGCGCGGATTTTGGCGCGCGCCCTGAATTATCATTCCGACACAGTGCAAGCGCCGAGTGTGGCTTTGGCCGAAGCGGGCGCGCATTGCGAGGCCATTATGGATGGCACCCATGTGGATGTCATTGAAATGGATGCGGCCTCGCGCACGGGCATTGGCGACATTCGCGAGATTATCGAGAACGTGCGCTATATGCCCGCCTCGGCGCGCTATAAAGTCTATATTATTGATGAGGTGCATATGCTCTCCAAGGCGGCGTTTAATGGCCTGCTAAAAACGCTGGAAGAGCCGCCCGAACATGTGAAATTTATTTTCGCCACCACGGAAATTCGCCAAGTCCCCGTCACCGTTCTCTCGCGTTGTCAGCGCTTTGATTTGCGCCGCCTAAGCCTCGACGATACGCAAAAATTGCTGAGCAAAGTTTGCGCCGCCGAAACGGTAGATTTGCCCGATGAGGGTTTGAAACTCATCGCGCGCGCCGCCGATGGCTCGGCGCGCGATGCGCTATCGCTGCTCGACCGTGCTTTGGCGCATATGGATGCTGATACGCCATTGAGCGAAGAAACCATGCGCGCCCTTTTGGGGCTGGCCGACCGAGGCCGCGTGTTCGATCTCTTCGACATGCTGATGCGCGCCAAGGTGCCAGAGGCGCTGGAAGAATTTGAAGCGCAATATGCTATGGGCGCCGATCCCGTGGTGATTTTGGCCGATTTGGCCGAGCTGACCCATTGGTTGACGCGATTGAAATTTGTCCCTGCGGCGCTGGAAGACGTGGCCTTTTCGGCCGAGCTGCGGGCGCGGGGCAAGGCGGCTTCCGAGCAATTATCGACGCCTGCCTTATCGCGCGTTTGGCAGGTTTTATTGGCCGGTCACGAAGATGTGCCGCGCGCCATGAACGCCAAAGCGGCCTGCGAAATGGTGCTTATTCGTCTGGCGCATTTGGCCAATACGCCAACGCCAGAAGAGTTGATTAAGCAATTTGAAAGCGCGCCGGCTGGCACGCCAAGCCCTTTTGCAGCTGCTGCGCCTGCTGTCAGCCCTTCGGCTTCCCAAGCCACGCCGCCCTCGGCTGGCCAAGCCACGCCGCCTTCGGCTCTCCAAGCCATGCCGCCTTCGGCTGGCCCGACGATGAGCACAGCTGCGCCGCAAGCCGCGCCAGTCGTGCAATTCAGCGCGCCGGTCTTGCAAGATTTTCAGGCAGTCATTGATTTGGCCGCCGACAAGCGCGACATCGCTTTGAAATATGCGCTCGAAAACGGCGTGCATTTGGTGTCTTTTGAGGCGGCGGCTGGTGAACGCGCAGGTCGCCTTGAGCTGCGCCTCGCCGATGGGCAAGATAATATCGCCCAAGACCTGACCAAGAAATTACGCGAATGGACCGGGCGAGCCTGGGTGGTGTCGCTATCGAACGAACCAGGCGCGGCGACTTTGGGAACCGTCAAACGCTCGGCGGCCGAACAGCGCGAAGACAAGGCCCGCGAAGACCCATATGTGCAGGCCGCCTTGGGGGCGTTTCCAGGCGCCGAGATATTATCGGTTAGCGAATTTATGGCGACCGCCAGCAGCGAGGCTTTGCCCGCCGCGCCCGACGAGATAGACGAAGATAGCGATGGCAATTTGGCCGATGAGACGAGCGAGACTTAATGGCCGGCCCAGAAATTGAAGCGCTGGTTAAATATCTCGCCCGATTGCCCGGCCTCGGCCCTCGCTCGGCGCGGCGCGCGGTTTTGCAACTCATGCGGCGGCGCGAGAGCTTGCTTATTCCGCTATCCGAAGCTTTGGGCGTGGCGCGCGATAAAATCGTGACCTGCAAAACCTGCGGCAATATTGACACCTCCGACCCTTGCACGATTTGCGCCGATGCGCGCCGCGATGACACGATTTTATGTGTCGTCGAAGATGTGGGCGACCTGTGGGCTTTGGAGCGCGCGCAAGCTTTGCGCGGGCGCTATCATATTTTGGGCGGCACCCTATCGGCGCTCGATGGCATTGGCCCCGAAGAGTTAAACCTCGAGAGCTTGCGCACGCGCTGTGCGTCGCCGCAAGTGAGCGAAATTATTCTCGCCACCAGTGCCACGGTCGAAGGCCAAACCACGGCGCATTTCATCACCGATATGCTGGCCGATTTGGAGGTGCGGGTGACGCGCCTCGCGCATGGCGTGCCGGTGGGCGGGGAATTGGATTATCTCGATGATGGAACGCTTTTGGCAGCGATGAAGTCGCGCCGCTAATTGGATTTAAACATCCGTCATATCGGGCAGCGATTTATTGGTCTTGGCGCCCAGCTCGCGTAATTTTTCAGCTTGGCGCATAACATTGCCATTGCCTTCGGAGAGTTTTTTGACCGCCTCGCGATGGGTGTCTTGCGCTTTGACGAGAGATTTTCCAACCGATTGCATATCGCCCAAAAACCCGCTGACTTTATCGTAAACCGAGCCACCAAGGCGGGCGATTTCTTCGGCATTGTCGTTTTGTTTTTGCAGACGCCACAAATAGCCGATGGTTTTTAAGTTGGGAAATAAGTTCGACGGCGAGACGATGGATATGCCTTTTTCCCAAGCTTGGCGCAAAATATCTTCGCGTGCCGATAGCAACAGAAAATACGCCGCTTCAATCGGCATAAACATCATGACGAAATCGAGCGATTGCAGCCCATAGGCGTTTTGATAATTTTTGCCTGCCAAGTCTTTGATGTGTTTCTCGGTCGACAAAATGAAAGCCTTGGCGGCGGCGGCGCGCTGGTCTTCTGTGCTGGCGTTTTGATACTCGCGAAAGCTGGTCAGCGAGACTTTGCTGTCGATGACAATATGTTTGGCTTCGGGCAGATTGATAATCACATCGGGCATTTGGCGCGCGCCCTCGGCTGATTTCAGCCCCAAGCCTTCGCCTTGCAAAGTGTATTCGCGACCCTTTTCGAGACCCGATTCTTCCAAAATCCGCTCCAAAACCATCTCGCCCCAATTGCCTTGCACTTTCACATTGGAGGTCAGGGCGTTGGTCAGGCTTTCGGTTTCCGAGGTCATTTTTTCATTGATGGCTTTAAAGCCGGTAATTTCGGTTTTAAATTCGACCAATTGCTTGTCGAGCGGGGTCAGGAGAACTTCCAAGCTTTGTTTGGACTGCTCTTTAAACTCGGCGCTATTTTGTTTGAGGATATCGCTGGCGAGATTTTTAAACTCTTCGCGCGCGGCCTTTTGGGCTTGGTCAAAGGCGCTGATTTTCTCATCGGCGCGGGCTAAACGCTCGGCGGCGCTTTGCAGGCTTTGGCGCAAGTCGGCTTCACTTCCTTTGGTTTCGGATAATTGCTCGGCGAGATTTTTCTGGCTGGTTTGCAAAGCAATAATCTCGCCTTGCAACTGGCGCATGGGCTCGCCATTTTCGTCCCCGCGCGCGCTCGGGCGCAGCCAGCGGGTCAGGGCAATACCTGCCCCCAGCCCAAGGCCAAAAGGGATAAGGCTTACAAGAAGGGTCGACACATAGCTCATGCCCCCAATCTATCCGATTCGCCACGCCGATTCGGGCTGTCTCTTGACGCTGTCCCGCACAAGGCGTATTTCATAAGCCATGGCGATACGCAAAATCATCGAAGTGCCGGACAAGCGGCTGAAAACCATATCCGCGCCCGTGGCCGAGGTAACCGACGCCACGCGCGCCCTCATGGACGACATGTTAGACAGCATGTATGCAGCCGTCGGCATTGGTCTGGCGGCCATTCAAATCGGCGTGGCCGAACGGGTGGTGGTGATGGATTTGAAAGGCAAATCGGACCCTGACGCCGACCTTCTCGTCGAAAAGGGCGGGCTTATTGAAGAGGGCGAGGCTGATGAAGACGACCCTTTGGCCGATGAGGGGCCGCGCTATTTCGTTAATCCAGAAGTGGTTTGGACATCGAAAGAGACCCATAATTATCAAGAAGGCTGCCTGTCGGTGCCAAGTTTTTACGATGACGTGGAGCGCCCCGCGCAATGCCGCGTGAAGTTTTTAGACTATGACGGCAAGCCGCAAGAATTGGAATGCGACGGGCTATTGGCCACCTGCATTCAACATGAAATTGACCATTTGAACGGTATTGTTTTTCTCGATCACTTGTCGCGGTTAAAGCGGCAAATGGTGCTGAAGAAAATGCGCAAAGCCGAGCGCGAAAAACAGGCCGATGCTGCCTCTGGCTCGTTTTAGGAACGCCCGATGGGCTTGCGTCTAATCTTCATGGGAACCCCCGATTTTGCGGTCGCTGCTTTGGACGCTTTGCGCGATTTTGCGCGGGTCGAGGGGCATGAGATTGTCGCCGTCTACGCGCGCCCGCCCGCCAAACAGGGGCGTGGGTTAAAGCGGGTGAAAGCGCCCGTGCATCAAGCGGCCGAGGCGGCTGGCATAGAGGTGTTTACGCCCTCGACTTTGAAAGATGACGCAGCGCTCGATGAGTTTCAAAAGCACCAAGCGGATCTGGCGATTGTGGTGGCCTATGGCATGATTTTGCCGCAGGTCTGGCTCGATACGCCGCGCCTAGGTTGTTGGAATATTCATGCCTCGCTCTTGCCGCGTTGGCGCGGGGCGGCGCCCATTCAGCGAGCCATTATGGCCGGCGATACGCATACGGGCGTCGCGATTATGCAAATGGAAGCCGGCCTCGATACGGGCCCGGTTTTACTATCGCGCGAGCTGGCCATCGACCCGCAAGACACAGCCGCCAGCCTGCACGATAGGCTCGCTGCATTAGGCGGACTGGCGCTGACCCAAGCTTTGGCCGCGCAGCCAGATTTAATCGCGCAGCCCCAAGCGGCGGACGGCATTTGCTATGCCGAAAAAATTGATAAGGCCGAAGCGCGGCTCGATTTCACGCGCTCGGCTGAGGCCTTAGATTTTCATATTCGCGGCCTTTCGCCTTTTCCGGGGGCTTGGTTTGAGGTCGATGGCGAGCGCGTGAAAGTTTTGCAAGCGCGTCCCCTCGCCCAAGACGGCGCGGCCGGGGAAGTGGCGCAAAATGGCGGGATTATTTTTTGCGGGCAGGGCGCGCTGGAGCTGTTGCGCGTGCAAAAAGCCGGCAAAGGCGCCATGAGCGGCGAAGATTTCATGCGCGGGCGCGGGCTTCGCGCCGGACAAAAGGTCTAGGCGATGCGCTGGCGCCTGACCATAGAATATGATGGCTCGCCCTATTTGGGCTGGCAAAGCCAACGCGGCGGCGGCGGCGTGCAAGATGCGCTTTCCGACGCGGTAGAAAAATTATGCGGCGAAAGGAGGAATGTTTTCGGCGCAGGGCGCACCGATAGAGGCGTGCATGCGCGCGGCCAAGTCGGCCATCTGGATTTGGAAGACCCCAATTGGACGGCCGAAAAAGTTATGGCAGGCCTCAATTTTCATTTAAAACCAGCCCCCGTGGCGGTATTGGCGGTGGCGCCCGCGCGCGAGGATTTCGATGCGCGGTTCTCGGCTTTGGCGCGCCATTATGAATATAAAATCATTTCGCGGCGCGCGCCTTTGACGGTCGATTTGGGTCACGCTTGGTTTGTGCCTTACCCGTTGGACTTGGCGCTGATGCAAGAAGCGGCGAAAATTTTCGTCGGCCACCATGATTTCACCACTTTCCGCTCGTCGCAATGCCAAGCCGCCTCGGCGGTGAAAACCCTATCGCAGCTCGAAGTGTCGCAAGCCGGAGAGGCGTTCACCATTACCGCGTCGGCGCCGAGTTTTCTGCATCATCAAGTGCGCTCGCTGGCGGGGGTTTTGAAAGTCGTTGGCGATGGCAAGTTTTCGCTCGAGCAAGCGCGCGGCGTCTTACAAGCGCGCGACCGAACCCAATGCCCGCAAGTGGCGCCCGCCGAAGGCCTGACTTTCATGAAGGTTGAGTATCCAGCCGAGCTGCTGGCAGCGCCCGACCCGAGTTAGCTCGAGAAATAGCTCGACAGCAGCGTTTCATAAATCGCCGATAATTTGCGAATATCTTCCACTGGCACCCGCTCATCGACTTTATGCATGGTCTCGCCCACAAGGCCGAACTCGACCACGCGGGTGACATCTTTAATAAAGCGCGCGTCCGATGTGCCACCCGAGGTGGAAAGCTCTGGCTCGCGCCCCGTCACCGCACTTACCGCGCCGCTCAATTGTTCGACGAAAGCATTCGGCTCGGTCAAAAAGCAATCGCCTGTATGCGATAGCTCCAGCTCATACCCGGCCGCGCCTTGCGCCGCATCGAGCTGGGTTTTAATCCAATCGTTCAGGCTGGCGGCTTGCCATATATCATTATAGCGAATGTTAAAGCGTGCCGTGGCTTCGGCCGGAATGACATTGGTGGTGGGATTGCCGACATCGAAATTGGTGACCTCGAGATTGGACGGCTGAAAATGTTCGGTGCCGTCATCGAGGGGCGCGTTGGACAGAGCCACCATGAGGGCGGCCAATTGCGGCAACGGATTATCGGCCAAATGCGGATACGCGACATGGCCTTGCGTGCCAACCACGCGCACCACGCCATTGACGGAACCGCGCCGACCGATTTTTATCATATCGCCCAAAGCTTTCGGATTGGTCGGCTCGCCAACCAAACAATCGTCAATAATCTCGCCTTGTTGCTCCAACCAGCCGAGCATTTTGCGCGTGCCATTGATGCTCGGGCCTTCTTCATCGCCGGTAATCAGCAAAGAAATCGAGCCAGCGGGTTTGCCATGGGCTTCGAGATGCGCGGCCGTGGCGGCCACGAAAGCGGCAATGGCGCCTTTCATATCGGCGGCGCCGCGACCCCAAAGGTGGTCGTCACGAATTTCGCCCGCAAACGGGTCGACTTTCCACTCAGCTTCGGCACCCACAGGCACAACATCGGTATGGCCAGCAAAGCAAATATGCGGCGCGCCCGTGCCAAGACGAGCATAGAGATTATCGACCCGATCGGTTCCCGCTTCTTCAAACGGCAGGCGCGTACAGGCAAAGCCCATCTCGCTCAGGGCTTTTTCAAGCACATCCAGCGCCCCCGCATCCGTGGGGGTAACCGAAGGGCAGCGAATGAGATCGACTGCAAATTGAACCGGGTCCAAACTCATTTTAATCTCGCAGTAATTCGTTAACCGAGGTTTTCGAGCGGGTTTGCGCGTCCACGGTTTTGACAATCACGGCGCACGCTAAATTCACATCACCCGTGTCGGAAGGCAGGCTGCCAGGCACGACCACCGAATAGGCTGGCACTTCGCCGCGATAGATTTTGCCGCTGGCGCGGTCGACGATTTTGGTCGAGCCAGAAATAAACACGCCCATGGAAAGCACCGCGCCTTCGCGCACGATGACCCCTTCGGCGACTTCGGAGCGCGCGCCGATGAAGCAATTATCTTCAATAATCACCGGCCCCGCCTGCAAAGGTTCCAAGACGCCACCAATGCCAGCGCCGCCAGAAATATGCACATTCTTGCCAATTTGCGCGCAAGAGCCAACGGTCGCCCAAGTGTCGACCATCGTGCCGCTATCGACATAGGCGCCTAGGTTTACAAAGCTTGGCATTAAAACCACGCCGGGCGCGATATAGGCCGAGCGGCGCACGATGCAATTTGGCACGGCGCGAAAGCCCCCCGCTTGAAAGGCGGCTTCGTTCCAGCCCTCAAATTTCGATGGCACTTTATCCCACCAGCTCGAGCCTTGCGGGCCCCCAGATTGCATCGACATATCGTTCAAGCGGAACGATAAAAGCACGGCTTTTTTCAGCCATTGATTGACCTGCCAATTGCCATCGGCAGTTTTTTCAGCGACGCGCAAGGTGCCACTATCCAGCGCCAAGAGGGCGGCGGAAACCGCCTCGCGCACATCGCCTTGGGTGTCGGTCGACACAGCCGCGATATTGTCAAAGGCGGCATTGATAAGTGTTTCAGCGTTTTGCATGTCCATTGGCTATTCCTCGAAAACAAATTGGCTTGGCGGGTTGGGATTGGCGTCAAATTAGCAAGCTGCTAGATGAAGTCAATCAGACAATTAGCGCGCGGTTATGGCGGTTAAAAAGCGCGCCAGATCTGTGGTCGTATGGTCGATATGGGCTTCGTCATGGGTGAGGTATTTTTCCGGCATATTCATTTTCTGCGCCCCGTCTTGACCCTCTTCTTGCACCAGAACTGTGGCCATGCCCAGCTCATGGGCGGGGGTTAGATTGCGCGCCATATCCTCAAAAAAGGCCGAGGTTTGCGCGCCAATGCCAAAGCTCTCCAGCATCAGCGGATAAATATCGGGATTGGGCTTTGGCACATAATTGGCGCTAACAATGTCAAACACATCGTCAAATAGATCGCTCAACCCCAAGCGCTCGCAAACCCGCGCGGCATGGCCTTTGGTGCCATTGGTGAAAATATATTTCCGCCCCGGCAAAGCCGCAATCGCTTGTTTGAGGCTCGGGTCGGGCGTCAGAATAGAGACATCTAAATCATGCACGAAATCTAAAAACGGGCCCGGCTCCAGCCCATGCACATTCATCAGGCCAGAAAGCGTGGTGCCATATTCGCCCAAAAAATCTTTCTGCACGCGAAAGGCTTCTTCTTTGGTGACATTTAGGGCGTCTTGAATAAAGGCGGTCATGCGCACGTCAATCTCGGCGAAAAGATTTTGGCTGGCCGGATAAAGCGTATTGTCGAGGTCAAAAACCCAGGCTTCAATATCGTTAAAACGCTGCATATTACTCTAGATTAACTTTCCATCGGCGCGCGGTGCCGGTGTCGATTTGGACGAAGCTATGACGGTCGAAGCCGCGCTGGTTACAATTTTCATCGCCGCGAATGACAAATCGCGTCGGCTTGGTGCATAGATTTTGGTCGCCGCCCCAAGTTTTGCGCCGCCCCGCTTCGACAATCGATTTGCCTTTTTCATCCATCGCTTCGGCGTAATAAAAATAATATCTATCGTCCAACGTCTGGTTGAAAACTTGCGCGCAACTATTGCCAGGCACGCGCGTCCAGCCTCGGCTTTCAAACACATCCGCGCGCAACATGCCCGTGGCCGCCCACACCAAATGCTCGGTTTTATTGCACAAAGTCAGCCCTCGCTGGCTGGCTTCATCGCGCACGGTTTGAATGAGTTTGGCCAAAAGATCGCGCCCCTTAGGGTCTTTTCGAATGCCATAGCGCAATTTATAGGCTTTGGCCGCATCGCGTGTGCGCTCGCCACCAAAGCCATCGACGGCGCCAATATCATATTGCAAATCCGACAGCAGGCGCTGAATGCCCGCCATCAGCGCGCGGCGGCGGCCGAAGTCGCTTTTCTCGGTAAAGGTAACCGTCTGGCGGCCTGAGCTGGGGGCAACGGGGGTAAAATCGGCTTCCACATAGCCGCGGCGACGACAATCGCGGCGTCCCTCGACGGTAAATCGAGGGCTATCTGCGCCAACGCAAAACCGCTCGCTGCCGTCGAACACCAGCCCTTCGCCCGCATGAGCGGCATCGGATTTGGCATAGGTGAACACTTGCGCATTGTCTGGCAAATCGGCCAATCCGGTCTCGCAGGCTCCCGGCAAGACGCTAATCCAGCCTTCGGTTTTGCTGGCCACGCCTTGTTGATAGGCGGCCGCGACTTGCAAGACATGCGAGGTTTCATTGCACAAGCGCACGCTGGCCTTGGCCGAGCCGAGGCTGACCGAGGCGAAAACACCAAGCACGATTAGCAAGAGCCATGGACGAAATTGGCGCATCTTATTCCACCAACGTGCCAGCACCGAGTGCCGTAAATAGCTCCAGTAAAATCGCGTGCGGCACTCGGCCATCTAGAATGGCCGTGGCGCCAACGCCATTTTTTACCGCTGTCATAGCTGTCTCAAGCTTGGGTATCATGCCGCCTTGGGCGGTTCCATTTTTAATCAATTGCGCGGTTTGGCGCACGCTTAAGCGCTCCAGCAGCTCGCCTTTTTTATCCAGCACACCGGTAACATCGGTCAGCATCAGCAGACGCTCGGCGTTCAAAGCGCTGGCCAAAGCCCCCGCCGCCGTATCGGCATTGACGTTCAACGTCTGGCCTTTGGCAGAGGTCGCAATCGGCGCGATGACGGGAATAATATTCGAAGCCAACATCGTGTCCAAGACTTGCGTGTTGACCTTCGTCGGCGTGCCAACAAAGCCTAAATTCACAGCCTTTTCGACGCTCGATTTTGGCGTCTTTTGTTTGATCTTCGTCTTTGTGGCAACCAGCAGATTGCCGTCTTTGCCCGAAAGCCCAACCGCCGTGCCGCCTGCTTTATTGAGGGCGGTCACAATCTGTTTGTTGATGGCGCCAGCCAAAACCATTTCGACCACTTCAATGGTCTGCGCGTCGGTTACCCGAAGGCCATTTTTAAACGTCGACTTAATGCCAAGGCGTTCCAGCATGGCAGCGATTTGCGGGCCGCCGCCATGAACGATAACCGGGTTGATGCCCGCTTGTTTGAGCAACACCACATCATTGGCAAATTTTGCCGCCAGATGCTCGTCGCCCATGGCATGGCCGCCATATTTAATGACCACGGTTTTTTTGTCATATAGCTGCATGAAAGGCAGCGCCTGTGTCAGCACATGCGCCTGCTTGAGCCAACTCTGCGAAGAGGTCACTTTTGCACTCGATTTCGAGCTTGCTTTCGAGGTCGGTTTTTTGGCCATAAGGCAACTCCAGCTAATCAGTGAGCTTTATATCCCAATTCGAACAAATCAACCAGACTTGCTATGGCTGCGCGCACTTCATCGACGCCCAAGCCTTTTTCGCTCGAGGTGGCAATAATCTCGGGAAAGGCGGCGGGGCGTTTGGTCAAGGCGTCTTGGGTTTGCAACACGACTTTTTCCAATTGGCCTTTTTTCAATTTATCGGCCTTGGTCAAAATAATCTGATACGACACGGCCGCCACATCGAGGTCGTCCATCATCGCCAAATCGTTTTTCTTCAACCCATGGCGGCTGTCGACTAAAACAAAGACGCGGCGCAAATTAGGCCGTCCGCGCAAATAGTCATTGAGCAAAATATTCCACGCGGCGATTTTGGTTTTGCTTTCGCGCGCATAGCCATAGCCGGGCAAATCAACCAGCCAAGCGGCACCGCCATTGCGCTCGGGCGCCAGCATAAAAAAGTTTAGCTCTTGGGTGCGCCCGGGCGTATTCGAGGTGCGCGCCAATCTTTTGGTGCCCGTTATGGCATTGATGAGCGAAGATTTACCGACGTTGGAGCGACCCGCAAAAGCGATTTCAATGCGGTCGGCGGATGGCAAATGCTCTAGCGCCACGACGCCGAGCCGAAACTCCGTGCCTTGGGCTAGCAGCCAACGGCCAGCTTTTAACAGCTTGTCCTGCTCCGATTTTTCCATACCCCAAAAGGCTTTCTCTATTTCGACTTCTTACCCAGTCCGATATTGTTGAACAGCTCAATTTCCACCCCATTGCGGCGCATAATATAGCCCTGCTGCAACAGCGATAGGAAGTTGTTCCACGCCCAATAAATCACCAGACCGGCTGGGAAGCCTGCCAAAATAAACGTGAAGAAAATCGGCAAAATTTGGAACATACGCGCCTGAATTGGGTCTGGCGGCGGCGGGTTCATTTGCATTTGCACGAACATGGTTATGCCCATAATCAGCGGCCAAACCCCGATGAGCAGAAAGCCTGGCACGTCAAACGGCAGTAAACCAAACAGGTTGAACAGCGAGGTTGGGTCGGGCGCCGAGAGATCTTGAATCCAGCCGAAGAACGGCTGATGGCGCATATCAATGGTCACGAATAACACTTTATACAGCGCGAAGAACACGGGAATTTGCACCAATATCGGCAGACAACCGGCGAGGGGATTGAGCTTTTCTTCGCGGTAGATTTTCATCAAAGCTTGCTGCTGCGCTTGCTTGTCTTCTTTGTGCTGCTCGCGAATTTCAACCATACGCGGTTGCAGTTTTTTCATTTTCGCCATGGTCTCATAAGAGCGGCTGGCGAGCGGGAAGAAGGCAATTTTAATCATCACGGTAACCAACAAAATGGCCAGGCCGTAATTGCCAATCAGCGCATAAAGAAAATGCAAACCTGTGAACATCGGCTTGGTCAGGAAATAAAACCAGCCCCAGTCGATCAATAAATCAAACCGCGCAACGCCCGCATCCGCATAGCCGTCGATGGCATCGACGGTTTTGGCGCCAGCAAAAAATTGGCTGGTCGATTGCATCGATTGGCCAGGGGCTAGGTTTTGTCCGGCCAGCAAAAAGTCAGCCCGATAGACCGGAAGTTGGCCTTCGGCGGTGGCCATAAAGCGGCCGGTGAATTTGCCATCTTGCGGCGGCACCAAAGCGGCCGCCCAATATTTATCGGTAAAGCCAAGCCAACCCTCTTCGGCGGAATGTTTGACCGGCCCATCTTCGAATAAATCGTCATAATCGGCTTCGACGAGGCCTTCGCCTTCCGAGCCGAAAAAGCCGAGTGGGCCTTCATGCAAGATAAATAAGTCGGTCGTTTCAGGCCGACCCGAGCGGGTGATTTGGCCAAACGGATACAGTGTTATGGGCTGGCCAGATTTATTTTCCGCGCCTTGGGTGATGGTGAACATATAGCTGTCGTCGACGCTAATGCGTTGGGTCAGGCGCACGCCTTCGGGGGTGGTATGAGCCAAAACAACGGGCGTATTGGGCGTCAGCTTCGTGCCTTCGACGAGTTGCCAAATGGTTGATTCATCGGGCAGGGTGATGGCGCTACCGCCGCTCACAAAGCCGTGATGGGCTTGCCAATGTCCGCTCTCGCCTTGGCGTTGCAGCAGGCGTTGGCGCGGCGCATCTTGTGCGGCCGTGGCGCCATAGGCGGGCAAAACCAAATCATCAAACCGCGCGCCCATCAAGGAAAGGGAGCCGATTAAATTTGGCGTCTCGATGGCAAGGCGTGGCGCTGTGGCAAAACCGGAAGCCAAGCCAGAGGTTAAGGCTTGCAAAGCTTGCGGCGAGGCCACTGGAGTTTGGCCGGTCACGCTCGGGGCGCTTTGTCTCGAAGGGGACGCGCTTGTGTTGCCCTCAAGGCGCGCGCCCATAGGGTCGGCTTCGGTGGCCAATTGGGTTTGGCGTGCGGCGCGTTCTTGTGCCATGCGCGGCTCGGTCACGAAAAATTGCCAGCCCAACAAAACGCCGAGGCTCAATAGCACTGCGACGAGGAAATTATTTTGATCTTTCACCGTGTCTCTCCTAATTACCCGACCGTTTCGGCTTCACCTTTATGAATGGCTTTCAGTGCCGAGCGTAAATCTATGTGCAAATCGTCCCAAGCGCGCGGCGCAGTATGCACCCGCCCGATGATAACATAATCAAAACCAGCCTCGCCATGGTGCGGCAAAACTTCTTTGGCCAGCGCACGCAAACGGCGGCGGATACGATTACGCCGCACCGCATTGCCAGTTTTTTTACTGGCCGTTAAGCCAAAACGAATGGGGGTATCTGTGGGTTCTTCTGCGACCCGCTTTCGCGCTTGCAAAACGAAACCTTGGCGCACTTGTTTGGCTGCTTTTGCCGCAGCCAAATAGTCTCGCCGGATGCGCAAAGAAGATAGCGCCGTGCCGGCTTGGGTCATGTTACGAGCTTAAGCAGATAGCCGCTTGCGGCCACGGGCACGCCGACGAGCCAAGACAAG
>JAQWIP010000100.1 GCA_029248825.1 Alphaproteobacteria bacterium
CAAGGCGTTGGAAAATATATTCCGAAATGCGGTGGTTCAACACGCCTTTGCCTTCGAACACTTCGTGTTTTTCGGCGTTAAAGGCGGTGGCATCATCTTTGAAATGCTGCACCAAAGTGCCGGGTTCTGGACCTTCGTAAAGGATTTTCGCTTTGCCTTCATAGAGGCGCACACGTTTCGACATTTTTGTCTCCATACCCCGTTAACTCAACGGTGAGGTTAAAGCTTGCGGATGATTCTCGCAAACCTCGTTACTGGCTATTTAAACACGCGGGTGAAAATCGTATCGACATGTTTAAAGTGATAGCCAAGGTCAAATAGCGCTTCCAAGTCTGCGTCACTCAACACCACTTCGGTGTCGGCTTTCAGCAGTTCCAAAAACGTGCCTTCGCCGCGCCAAACCGGCATGGCGTTGCGCTGTACCAGACGATACGCATCTTCGCGGCTGACGCCCGCTTGGGTGAGAGCCAAAAGCACGCGTTGCGAATGCACGAGGCCGCCCAATTTATCGAGGTTCTCTTGCATACGCTCTGGATAGACCAGCAGATTGTCGATGACATTGGTCAGGCGCACCAAAGCAAAATCCAGCGTGATGGTGGCATCGGGGCCAATCATCCGCTCCACGGAGGAATGCGAAATATCGCGTTCGTGCCAAAGCGCCACATTTTCCATTGCTGGCACAGCCATGCCCCGCACCAAACGCGCCAGACCCGTCAGGTTTTCGGTCAGAATGGGATTGCGTTTATGCGGCATGGCGGAGGAGCCTTTTTGGCCTTCCGAGAAATATTCTTCGGCTTCCAAAACTTCCGTGCGCTGCAAATGGCGCACTTCCACCGACAGGCGCTCAATCGACGAGGCGATGACGCCCAAAGTGGCAAAGAACATCGCGTGGCGATCGCGCGGGATGACTTGTGTCGAGACCGGCTCGACCTGCAGCCCCATGGCATCGGCCACATGCTCTTCTACGCTGGGGTCGATATTGGCGAATGTGCCGACCGCACCGGAAATGGCGCAGGTGGCAATCTCTTGGCGTGCGGCCACCAAACGGTCGCGGCAACGGTCGAACTCGGCATAGGCTTGCGCCATTTTGAGACCAAAGGTTGTCGGCTCGGCGTGAATGCCGTGGCTGCGGCCAATACAGGCCGACATTTTATGTTCCATCGCCCGTTTTTTAACGGCGGCCAGAAGCGCGTCTAAATCTTGCAGGAGGATATCGCTGGCGCGCATCAGTTGTACGCTCAAGCAGGTGTCCAAAACATCCGAGGAGGTCATGCCCTGATGCACAAAGCGCGCTTCGGGGCCGACATGTTCTGCCAAACTGGTCAAAAAGGCGATGACGTCATGTTTGACTTCGCGCTCAATTTCGTCGATGCGGTCGACATCGAAATCGCCTTTTTCGCGAACCGCTTTGGCCGCTTCGGCTGGCACGATGCCGAGTTTCACCATGGCATCCATGGCGTGGGTTTCAATCTCAAGCCAGATTGAGAAGCGACTTTCGGCTTCCCAAAGGGCGGTCATTTCTGGGCGGGCATAACGGGGAATCATTGGCAGTCTCCTTTGAGCCTCGATGTAACAGAAATATGCATCTGATTAAAGCATCGGTTGGGCGCGAAGCTGTTTTTCGTGTGAGCAAAGCCAAATTTTGCGCTCAAAGCAGTCCTTTCTCTTTAAAGCTCAAAACTTCTCCTCGCGCGACAATCAAATGGTCGTGCAGGCTGATGTTAAATCCCTTGGCTAAATCGCGTAATTTATGGGTCATATCGATATCTGCGTGCGATGGCGATGGGTCGCCGCTGGGATGATTATGGGCAATGATGAGCGCCGTCGCGTTTAGGGTGAGGGCGCGTTTTATCACTTCGCGCGGATAGACGGGCGTATGGTCAACCGTGCCTTGCCCCATTTTCTCATCGGCGATAATGCGATTTTGCTTATCGAGAAACAGCACATGAAATTCTTCTATCTGGTTCTCGGCCATTTTCGTGCGGCAATAAATTACCAAGTCTTGCCAATTGGCCAGCGCGGGTTTGTGCAAAATCTTCGATTGGCCAAAGCGCAAAGCGGCTGCGCGCACCACCAGAAAATCATCCGCCACGCCTTCGCTGACGCCGGGGATGGCCAAGAGGTCGTCGCGCGGGGCGGCGAGGGCGGCAGATAAATCGCCGAAATGATCGATCAGCAAATGCGCCAAATCTTTCACGTCGCGGCGCGGAATGGCGCGAAATAAAATCAGCTCCAGCAATTCATGGTCTTGCACACTATCGGGGCCAGCTTTGCGGAACCGAGCGCGCAAGCGGGCGCGGTGTCCGGCTCGGTGATTTTTAGCTGGTTTCGTGGGTGGCGTTTTTGTTGGTTTTTCTTGCACCCTATTTCCTTTTAGCCGGCGGGGTTTCGGTGAGGCGTGTCACTCCCGTTTAAAGACTTGGTAAATATTTCGCAGCCCGTGGCGGTGACGCCAACGGAATGTTCGAATTGCGCCGAGAGCGTGCGGTCGCGGGTAACGGCTGTCCAGCCATCGCCGAGAATTTTCACCGCAGGCTTGCCCAAGTTCAGCATCGGCTCAATGGTAAAAAACATGCCCTCGCGCAAAACCAGCCCTTCGCCGGGGCGTCCGTAATGTAAAATATTCGGCGTGTCGTGAAAAATCCGACCCAGCCCATGGCCGCAAAAATCGCGCACAATCGCCATGCGGTTTAACTCGGCATACGACTGAATTGCATGGCCGATATCTCCCAAAGTCGCCCCCGGCTTGGTTACCTGAATGCCCTGCATCAGCGCGTCATAGGTCACATCCATCAGCCGTTGCGCCTTCACCGACGTATCGCCAAGGCCATACATGCGGCTGTGGTCGCCATGCCAGCCCTCGTGATAGAGCGTCACATCGACGTTCACAATATCGCCTTCGCGCAAAACCTTCTCGCCCGGAATGCCATGGCAAACCACATGGTTGATGGAGGTGCAAATGGATTTGCGAAAACCCCGATAATTGAGCGGCGCAGGCACAGCCCCAAGGTCGCGAATAATCTCGACCGCTTTATCGTCTAGGCTTTGGGTCGAAACGCCCGGCTGCACAAATTCGCTCAACAGGTCGAGCGTCTGGGCGGCTTTTTGGCCGACAACGCGCATGCCTTCAAAATCCGCAGCGGAGTGGATTTTAATCTGGCCGGTATTTTTAAGCGGCTCAAAGCTGGCTTCGATAAAGTTCATGGCGTTTCCTTTGTCTATGAAATAGCACAAGCCGAGGGCGCCTGTCGATAAGCAGTCGCCGCGCTTTTGGGTTGAATTTCTCGGCTTGTATTCTGCGTCGGCAGGGCTAGGTTACGGCCTAGGAGACGAATTATGACTGAGACCATTCCCCCCGTAACGGCTGCCATGTTGATTATTGGCAATGAAGTTTTATCGGGTCGCACGCAAGATAAAAATCTGGCCTTTGTGGCTGGCGCCTTGGGCGAGATTGGCGTGGATATGCGCGAAGTTCGCATTGTGCAAGACGAGATGGACGAGGTGGTGGGTGCCGTGAACGCTTTGCGCGCGCGCTATACCTATGTGTTCACCACGGGCGGCATTGGCCCCACGCATGACGATATCACCGCCGATTGCATCGCCGCCGCCTTTGGTGTGAAGCTGGAAATGCACCCGATTGCCGTGCAGCTTTTAGAGGCACATTACGAAGCCCAAGACATTGAGTTCAACGCGGCGCGCGCGCGCATGGCGCGTATCCCCGAAGGTGCGAGCCTCATCGATAATCCGGTTTCTACCGCGCCTGGGTTTCGGATAGAAAACGTGCATGTGATGGCGGGCGTGCCGAAAATCATGCAGGCGATGATGGAAAATATTCTGCCGACTTTGCAAGGCGGCGAGACGCTGTCTTCCATTACGGTGACGGCGCAAGTGCCTGAAGGCTCGATTGCCGAGGCGATGGAAAAACTGCAAGGCAAATATCCCGACCTATCGATTGGGCTATATCCGTTTTATGGCGCCGATGGCGCAGGTGTCAGCGTGGTGGCGCGCGGCACCGATGAGGCGGCCTTGGCGCAAGTCGAGCAATCGGTAAAAGCGCTGTTTACGAAAATGGGCATGGCGCTCATCGAGCGTCCCGCGCCGTCTGAATTGTTGAAAGCTTAAAATGTCACATAGACCATTGAATTAATTTGGTTTTCTCGCTCTCTGGCAAACCTAACAAAAGTTTTAGTTTTATTTATCCAAAGCGCAGGTCAGAGT
>JAQWIP010000116.1 GCA_029248825.1 Alphaproteobacteria bacterium
TGGTCATAGGCGCGCTGCAAGAAGGTCGAGTAAATGGCGGCGAAAGGTTTATAGCCCTCGGTGGCCATGCCAGCCGCGAAAGTCACACCATGTTGCTCGGCAATGCCGACATCAAATGTGCGCTCTGGAAACGCCGCGCCAAATTTATCCAGCCCCGTACCCGAAGGCATGGCGGCGGTAATGGCGACGATTTTTTCATCATCGGTGGCCGCCTCGATGAGGCTCTGGGCGAAGACGCCCGTATAGCTTGGCGCGCTGGGTTTGGATTTCACCTGCTCGCCAGTCACCACGTTGAATTTCGACACGCCGTGATATTTATCTTCCGAGGCCTCGGCGGGCGCATAGCCATGCCCCTTTTTGGTGACGACATGAATGAGCACAGGGCCGTTTTTCATCTTCTTGACGTTTTCCAAAACCGGAAGCAAATACTCCAGATTATGCCCGTCGATGGGCCCGACATAGTAAAAGCCCATTTCTTCAAACAGCGTGCCGCCCGTCATAAAGCCACGGGTATATTCCTCGAATTGGCGGGCGCGTTCTTGCACGGCGTCTGGCATATGTTTGACCAAATCTTTCAACATGCGGCGGAACGAGCGATACGTCGTGCCAGATAAAATACGCGCCAAATAAGCGCTCATCGCGCCCACAGGCGGCGCGATGGACATATCATTATCGTTGAGAATAACCACCATACGGCTATCCATGGCGCCCGCATTATTCATCGCCTCATAGGCCATGCCCGCGCTCATGGCGCCATCGCCAATCACGGCCACGACATGATTGTCTTTGCCTGCCAAATCGCGCGCGGCCGCCATGCCAAGCCCGGCCGAAATGGAGGTGGAGCTATGGCCTGCACCAAAGGGGTCGTAAAGGCTTTCGCCGCGTTTGGTAAAACCCGACAAGCCCCCCTCTTGGCGAAGCGTGCGCATACGATCCCGCCGTTCGGTCAAAATTTTATGCGGATAGGCCTGATGGCCAACGTCCCAAATCAGTCGGTCGTCGGGCGTATCAAAGACATAATGCAAAGCCACGCTCAGCTCGACAACGCCAAGACCGGCGCCCAAATGGCCGCCCGTTTCCGAGACGGCGGAAATCATTTCCGTGCGCAATTCATCGGCCAATTGCGCCAAATCGCTTTTGGCTAATTGGCGCATATCGGCAGGTCGGTGAATACGGTCGAGCAATGGCGTGGTCATAAACCAAATCCTTCTGAGTTCCCCGTGTTCTATCAGTTCTTTCGGTGAATCACAAATTGCGCCGCTTGTCGCAGGGGCGTGGCCGCCGCGCCAAACTCGGACAGATGCGCCTCGGCTTGCGCAGCCTTTTGTTCGCCCTCTTGGCGCGCGCCCTCCAGCCCCAAAAGCGAGACAAAAGTGGCTTTGTCATCTTCCCTATCTTTGCCCGCCGTCTTGCCCAAAACCTCGCTGGCACCCGTGACGTCCAACACATCATCGGCAATTTGAAACGCCAAACCTAAGTCTCGCGCATAGGCTTTTAGCGCCTCGGTTTGCGCCGCCTCGGCGCCGCCCAAAAGCGCGCCTGCCGCAACACTAAACTCAATCAGCGCGCCAGTTTTCATGCCCTGAAGGCGGCTCAGCTCGCCATAGTCTAGCGCGCTGCCCGAGGCGGAAATATCGAGCATTTGCCCGCCCACCATGGCCGCCTTGCCCGAGGCCTGCGCCAGACCCGCAACCAAAGACAAACGCACCTCGCTATCTGTATGGGTGGCGGGGTCGGCCAGTATCTCAAAGGCCAAGGTCAGCAGCGCGTCGCCCGCTAAAATCGCCGTGGCTTCATCATAGGCTTTGTGCAGGCTGGGGCGACCGCGACGCAAATCATCGTCATCCATGGCCGGCAAATCATCATGCGCCAGCGAATAGCAATGCACGCATTCCACCGCCGCCGCCACGCGCACGGCTTGCGATGGCGCCACATCAAATAATTGGCTGGTCGCCAGAACCAAAAACGGGCGAAAGCCTTTGCCGCCATCCAAAGCGGCATAGCGCATGGCGTCGACAAGGCGCTTTTCGCCCCCTTCGGGCAGGCGCAAAATATCGTCTAAGTGAGCGCGAACCAAATCTGTGGCTTGCGCGCGAGCCGTCGGGAAATCGGCGCCAAGCTCGGCCATCGTCTAGTCAGCATCCAATGGGCTGGTGACGCCGCCAGTGATTTTTTCAATACGGGCTTGGGCGCCTTTCAATTTATCTTCGCAATAGGCGCGCAATTGTGCACCGCGTTGGTAAATCTCAATCGATTCTTCTAAGGCCACATCGCCGGTTTCCAAGCGGTCGACGATGCTCTCCAATTCGGCCAAAGCCTGCTCGAAGCTGAGCGCCAGAATATCTTCTGCGATGTCTAATTTCGTCTCTTGCGACATGCCAACCCTCTTTTCTCTTGCTTAAGCAGCGCTCTGTTGAAAATAACATACGCCGTTTTCGTCAAAATTCATCTCTAATTTGCCCCGATGCACCAAACACATTAAATGCGACAAGCTCTCGCCCGAGGCCATGAAAAACACCTCGCGGCCAATGCGGCGCTTGAACAGAACCGAGAAAACTTTGCCATCAATGGCACGGCGCGGCTCGGCGCAAACGTCTAACAAGCGCACCAATGATTTTTCATGCCCGTCGATAAGCGCCTGCAAGCGCGCATGAAGCCCGTAAAACGGCTCATTATGTGCCGGCAAAACCAAAACATCATCGGGCAGAACCGACTTTAAGCGGTGGCAGCTATCAATCCAATCTTGCAACGGATTGCCCATCGGCTCGGTGGGAAAAAGCGAGACATTCGACGAAATACGCGGAATGACTTGGTCGCCGGAGATGAGAACTTTCATCTCTGGCGAATACAAACACGCATGTTCGGGCGCATGGCCAGAGCCGATTTCAATATGCCAATCGCGGCCATCAATCTTGAGCGTATCGCCCTGCTGGATGCGCCGAAAGGCTTGCGGTAACGGGTGAATATGCGAGCCGAAACTGCCAAAGCGTTCGCGATATCGCCCCAAGGCTTCGTCGTCAAAACCGGCGGCGCGATAAAACCGCATGCCTTCTTCGGGCGCGGTTTTTCCGGTATCGGCGGCCATGGTGCGGCACATTAGATAATCGGTTCTTGTCATATAAAATTCGGCGTCAAAGCGCTCGACCAGCCAGCCCGCAAGCCCCACATGGTCGGGGTGCAAATGTGTGACGATGACTTTTTTCAACGGTTTGCCGCCCATGAAGCCCGCAAAAAGCGTCTCATAATGGGCGCGCGAGCCTTGCGTATCGACGCAAGTATCGACAATCGTCCAGCCATCGCCATCGCGCAGCAGCCAGAGGTTAATATGGTCGAGCGAATAGGGCAGCGTCATGCGAACCCAGAAAATGCCATCGGCCACTTCTATCGGCTCGCCCTCTTGGGGAATCTCTTCAAATGGGTAGCGCAGACCATGCGCTTGCCCCGCCCCGGTTTTTCTATCGCTCACAACAATCCTATCTGCCAAGAAAAGTGGCTTCCAATCGACTTGGCACTCATCTATCTAATGGCTACCACCTTATTGTGATTGTGTGCGAAGCGCAATTAGCCCAATTCGGGAGCCGAAAGAGAATGAGCCAGCTGATAGATGCCGACGCCAAAGGCCTTGCAACTTGCGCCGACCATTTGCGCCAAGGCGAAGCTGTGGCCATGCCCACCGAGACGGTTTACGGGCTGGCCGCCGATGCCACCCAAGGCGATGCGATTGCGAAAATCTACGCCCTGAAAAACCGCCCGCAATTCAACCCGCTCATCTGCCATGTGCCAGACCTAGAAAATGCGCGCCAATTGGGCGTCTTTAATGCGGCGGCGGAAAAACTGGCGGCGCAATTTTGGCCCGGCCCTCTGACCTTGGTTTTGCCGCGTACGCCCGATTGTCCGGTTCATCCGCTGGCCTCGGCGGGGCTGGACACGCTGGCCATTCGCGTTCCCGCACACCGCGTGGCGCAAGATTTATTGCGCGCGTTTGGCCGTCCCGTGGTGGCGCCGAGCGCCAATCCTTCGGGTCGGTTGAGCCCCAGCCAAGCTGGCCATGTCGCGGCCATGCTGCCAGATATTCCGGTTTTGGATGGCGGCGCTTGTGCCATTGGCCTCGAATCGAGCATCGTCGGTTGCCTCGACACCGCGTCGCTATGGCTGCGTGCCGGCGGGCTGTCGCGCGAGGCGATTGAGGCCTGTTTGGGCGAGACATTAGACGAAGTGCCAGAAACACACGACGGCGAAGCCAAACTCGCGCCGGGTCGATTGGCGCGCCATTATGCGCCCAAAGCGGCTCTGCGATTAAACGCCGAAACTGCCCAAGCGGATGAATTGCTCATCGGTTTCGGCGCCAAGGCGCCTGCCATATGCGCGGCGAATTTAAGCGCCAAGGGCGATATGGCCGAGGCGGCGGCGCAGTTGTTTTCGACCTTGCACGCCCTCGATGCGCTGGCCGAAACGCAAGGCAAACGGCTGGCCATTATGGCCATCCCCGAAGACGGATTGGGCGAAGCCATCAACGACCGCTTGCGCCGCGCCGCCCAAAGCTAGCCTGTCCGCCTATTTTTCGTGTTCGATAATCAGTGTGGCGACGCCGCCCGCATGTGATTTCACCGTGCAAACGCGGGTGCCGGGTTTTCTGCCTTCGCGCACATCGGAGACGTCAATGCCCGCTTCGCGCATGCGGTTTTGTGTGGCGTCAATGTCTTGGCTTTTTAGCGCCAACCCCCAAAGGCTGTCGGTATCGCCTGTCTTCTCGGAGGCCACCACTTCGAGGCTCATGGAATTAGTGCGGAAAAACAACATATCGCCACCCCAATCCGGTTTCGATTGCTCCAGCGCCAAACGGATGCCGAGCTGGTCGCCGTAGAATTTTTTCGCCGCCGCGCCGCTTTGCGTTTGCACCACCACATGGTCGACCGCATGAATGGCGCCCTCGCCTTCCACCTCGGCCATCGGCAGAGCCGAGAGATCATCGTGCTGAATGCAGAACGAAAAAATGCCGCGTGCCGCCGAGGCATCCCAATGCATCGAGCGCCAAGTGCGGGTCGCGCCGCTTTTTGTGTCGACGCCATGCCCGTCCGCCGGATCGGCGACTTCGAGGCCTTGGGCGCGCGCGGTTTCTAAAAACGCATCCGCATCTTGCGTGCCGAAAACCAAGGCGCATAGATTGGAGCCAGAGCTTGCCAGCACATGGCGCACCATATCGCCCGCCCAGCCCTCGCCATCGGCCGCCAATAATTCGATATAGGTGTTGTCGACGCGAAACAGCGTGTTGGCACTGCCATAGTCAGGATGCGTGCCGCGCCAGCTTGGGGCGCGTCCCAACATGAGGGCATAGTCTTGCGTGGTTTTTTTCAAATCTTCCACGGCAATAATAATATGGTCTACAACGCTCATCTTTAAGTCTCCTAAAATAAATCCATTTGATCGGCCGCAAAATCCTCGGGCGGGGTCACGCGATGCTCGTCCCAAAGGCGCACATCATCTTCGCTGACTTTATTCACCCGCTTGGAAATCGGGCTGGCGGTGAACTCAGCCTGCACCGCATCGCCCAGCAGAGGCAAGAGGCTATGGGCTTGGGTTTCGGGCGTCGACAACCATGCTTGCGCCTCGCTCGGCGCAATCAGCGCGGGCATGCGGTGATGCACGGCGGATAAAACATCATTGGCCGCCGTGGTGATAATCGCGCAGCTTTCTATTTCACTGCCATCGGCGCCTTCCCAAATTTCCCAAATGCCAGCCATGAAAAACACCGCCTCGTCTTTTCTATGAATGCGATAGGGCTGGCCAATTTTGCGATCCCACTCATAGGTCGCATCGGCGGGGATAAGACAGCGGCGGCGGCGGAAAGCATTCTTAAAACTTGGTTTTTGAGTAATGGTTTCGGCGCGCGCATTGATTTGCGGGCGGGCTGATTTATCGCCCACTTGTTCGGCACTCAACCAAGGCGCGACCAGCCCCCAGCTGAGCAGCGCCATTTCGTTTCCAGGCGTTGCGCGAATAATCGAGACGGGTTGCGTCGGCGCGATATTATAGCGCGCGGGGAAATTGATCCGATTGGAAAAATCGACCATTTGGCGCATCGCTTCGGGCGGCGTCGCGAGGGCGAAACGGCCACACATTAAAAGCGCACTCCGTTCATCGTCACCAAATCGCCAATGCCAATCTGAAGCGCTTTGGCTTCGCCTGCATTTAGCTCCAACACGGCACTGACTTTGCCGAAGGAGGCGCTGGAGACATCCGATTTGATATCGCGGCGCGTGACCACTTGCTCGATGCGCCCGCCGGGCAAAATGAAAATCATATCCAGTGGAATCAGCGTATTGCGCATCCAAAACCGCGCGCGCCTTGGCGGCTGCATGGGAAACAACATGCCCGTGCGCGCCGCCATATCCGACACATGCATCAGGCCTTGCGCCTGCTCGGCAGGGGTTTTGGCCACAGTGACGCGAAACATATGGGTTGTGCCGTCCAGCGTTTCGATTTGCAAAGCCGGAGCGGCTTGCGCAGCCGACAGCCCCATCGGGGAGAGCCATAAATGGCCAGCCAAAACCAGCGCAAAAGCTAAAGCCTGCGCAAAAATGAGACGGTGAATCATGGCTCTAACTTGCCATTGATACGGTCTTCACTCAATGGGCAGTTTATACCTCTTGGCAACGCGGGTGGAGCTTCTATACTGGCCTGCAAATCGACAGCCATTAGGGAGACGAAACATGACATATCAACCATTTAATCTATCTGGAAAAGTTGCTTTGGTAACCGGCGGCAACCGTGGCATTGGCCTCGGCATGGCCATGGCTATGGCGCAAGCGGGCGCCGATATCGCCATTTGGGGAACCAATGACGCCAACAATGAAAAAGCCGTCGCCGAGCTAAGCGCCACAGGCGTCAAAGCCGCCAGCTGGAAAGTCAATGTCGCCGATGAGCAAGCCGTCGATGACGCGATGGCCGATACTTTGGCCACCATGGGACGCGTCGATAGCGTGTTCGCCAATGCCGGTATTGGCAAATTGGGCGGCTCTTTCGCCGAGATGGACACACAAGCGTATCGCGATGTTTTGGCGGTGAATTTAGACGGCGTATTCTTCACGCTTCGCGCCGCCGCGCGCCATATGGTCGAGCGCGCCAAAGCGGGCGACCCGGGTGGCTCGCTGGTCGGCATCGCAAGTCTGGCCGCCATTGAAGGCGCGGCGCGCAACCAACATTATGCCGCCACCAAAGGCGCGGTTATCTCGATGATGAAATCCATCGCCGTGGAACATGCGCGTTACGGCGTGCGCGCCAACTCTATTTTGCCAGGCTGGATTGCCACCGATATGACGGCAGGCGCGCAAGGCAATGAAAAATTTGAGCAGAACGTGATTCCGCGCGTGCCTGCCAAACGCTGGGGACAGCCAGAAGACTTTGGCGGCATGGCCGTCTATTTGACGTCCGATGCCTCCAGTTATCACTCCGGCGATTTATTCGTTATCGACGGCGCCTATTCGATTTTTTAGTCGATCTCGACAATCAGACGCCCACGCGTCTGGCCAGCTAGGATTTTCTGTCCCAATTCGGGCAGATCTTCCAGCTTGGCGGTCGAGGTCATGGCGTCCAATTTGTCCATATCCAGATGTTCGGCCAAAAGCGCCCAAGCGCGATTGCGAAGCGCCAGAGGCGCCATCACACTATCAATGCCGCGCAAAGTCACGCCGCGCAAAATAAACGGCATCACGGTTGCGGGCAGGTCGGGGCCTTGCGCCAAACCGCAAGCGGCGACCGTGCCGCCATATTTGGTTTGTGCAATCGCATTAGCCAAAGTATGGCTGCCCACGGCATCCACAACACCGGCCCAATTTTCCTTATCCAAAGGGCGGCCTTTTTCAGACAGCGTATTGCGATCAATAATGCGCGATGCGCCCAATCCGGTCAGATAGGCTTCTTCTTCCATGCGGCCGGTTGAGGCAACGGCCTGATAGCCCATTTTCGACAAGAGCGCCAAAGCCACCGAGCCGACGCCACCGGCAGCGCCGGTGACCAAAATTTCACCCGCATCTGTCGGCGTATCGGCCAGTGCCATGACGCATAACATGGCGGTATAACCCGCCGTGCCAATGGCCATGCTTTGCGCCGCCGAAATCGCGCTTGGGCGTTTGACCAACCAATCGCCTTTCACCCGGGCTTTGCCGGCATAGCCGCCAAAATGCGTCTCACCGACGCCCCAGCCATTAAGGATAACTTCGTCACCCTCTTTGAAATCCGCATGGTCTGATTTTTCAACCGTTCCGGCAAAATCAATCCCCGGTATCATCGGCCAGACGCGCACCACAGGCGACGCGCCGGTCAGCGCCAGCCCGTCCTTATAGTTCAGCGTCGAATGCGAAACCGCGACAGTGACATCGCCTTCCATCAGATCATTTTCGGTCAATTCCACAAATTCATGGGATTGCCCCTCATCATTTTTATTCAGCCGCAAAGCACGAAAGCTGTCAGACATTTTTGTCTCCCGTCATTTTTCAAAAATCAAATATCAAATATCAAATATCAAATACGCAAGGTTGGCCGGTTGAGGGGGCGGTCAATTCGCCCTCCCACATGACCCGTGTGCCGCGCACCATTGTGCCCACCGGCCAGCCGAAAATGGTGCGGCCGGTAAATGGCGACCACCCACAACGCGCGGCAATCCAATCCTCGGTAATAGTTTCGCTGCGCTGCAAATCAACAAAGGTCAAATCCGCGTGATTGCCAATTTTAATCTCGCCTTTTTCTTTCAAGCCAAACAGCTTAATCGCGTTCAGGCTGGTCAGCGTGACCAATTTTTCGAGCGATATTTTACCCGCCGCCATATGGTCCAGCATAAGCGGCAACAGCGTTTGCACGCCCGGCATACCGGCCGGAGAATGGGGATAGGCTTCGGCTTTTTCCTCGCGCGTATGCGGCGCGTGGTCAGAGCCGATAACATCGACAATGCCCTGCTCCAGAGCTTTCCAAAGCGCGGCGCGATGATGCTTTTCGCGAATGGGCGGGTTCATTTGGGCGAATGTGCCAATCTCATCATAGGCATCCGGCGCGACCAAAGTCAGATGCTGCGGCGTCAGCTCAACCGAGACAATATCGCGATTGGCGGCCAGCATTTGCATTTCTTCTTCTGTCGTCACATGCAGCACGTGAATGTTTTTATTGGCTTCCCGCGCCAGCTTAATAAGGCGACGGGTTGAGGAAATGGCGGCTTCGGCATCGCGCCAAACCGGATGGGTTTCAACCTTGCCGGTCTCGGCCAGCGGTCGCCGCTCGCGCAAGCGATATTCATCTTCGCTGTGAAACGCGGCGCGGCGGTTAATATGTTTCAAAATATCGCCAACGCCATCATCATCAGGCACCAATAAATTGCCGGTCGATGAGCCCATAAAGACTTTGACGCCGCACACGCCTTCCATGTGTTCCAGCACCGGCAATTCAGCCGCATTTTCATGCGTGCCGCCGACGTAAAACGCATAATCGCAATGCATGCGATTGCGCCCACGCGCCACTTTATCTTCCACCGCCTGTTTATCGGTGGTCGGGGGCTTGGTGTTGGGCATTTCAAAAACCGCGGTCACCCCGCCCATAACGGCGGCAAGGGAACCCGATTGCAAATCTTCCTTATGCTCGAGGCCGGGTTCGCGAAAATGCACTTGCGTGTCGATAACCCCGGGCAGCACGGTCAAGCCGTCCACATTCAGGGTCTCAGCCGCTTCCGCGCCCGATAAATCGCCAAGTGCCGCAAAGCGTCCATCAGTAATCGCAATGTCGCCGTCCAGCGTGCCATTGGCGGTGGCGATGGTGCCGCCGGTGATGATGAGGTCGTATTTTTCAGTCGTCATATCTCTACTCGTTTTTTCAATTCATAGCAGAAGCATGGGCTTCTGT
>JAQWIP010000001.1 GCA_029248825.1 Alphaproteobacteria bacterium
CGACATTTGGCTCAATGGTGCAGAAAGGAAAATTGGCTGCTTGGGCATTGGCGGTTTTCGTCAATGCGTTGAACAGGGTTGATTTGCCAACGTTGGGTAGGCCAACAATACCGCATTTAAATCCCATGGTTTATCCTTTTCGGTGTTACGTCGCTTTATTCGTAGCTGGGGGCAGAACCCCCTTCATGGTTTCCACGACCCGCGTTTGATAGGTCGCATCTTCGCCCTCGACCGCCAAAGGGGCGTGGTCGCATAGGGCGGTTAAAAATTCGGCCAACCAGTTTTGGTCGGCTTTGGCAAAATCGCCCAGCACATGGCCGCTCACTTTATCTTTATGGCCCGGATGGCCAATGCCTAAGCGCGCGCGGCGAAAATCTGCGCCCATATGCGCCTTGAGGCTGCGAAGCCCATTGTGGCCAGCCAAACCGCCATCGCGGCGCATCCGAAGTTTGCCAGGTGGCAGGTCTAATTCATCGTAGAAGACTAAAATTTGGCTGCCGTCGAGCTTATAAAAATTCACCGCTTCGGAGACGCTGACGCCGCTTTTGTTCATGAAGGTCTGCGGCTTCAGCAGCAAGACTTTTTCAGAGCCCTTGGCGGTAGGAATAACCCCTTGCGCCACTTGCCCATGAAACTTGTCTTGAAAGGGGGCAAAAGAATAGGCCTCGGCCAGAGCGTCCATCACCATAAAACCTATATTATGTCGGTTTTTGGCGTATTTCGCTTCCGGATTTCCGAGGCCTATAAATAACTGCATCTTGTCACCTTATCGGAGATTTTCATCTCTGTCAGGTTAGCCAAAAAAACAGGGGCGGGAAGATTATTCTTCGCCGCCTTCCTCTGTTTCGCCTTCGGCGGCTTCTTCGCCCTGGGCTGCTTCGGCGGCTGCATCTTCTGCTTCGTCTTCCTCGCTACGCAAGGCGGCCGGAGCCGCAATGGTAACAATGGTAAAGTCGCGGTCGGTAATCACCGGCTCCACACCATCTGGAAGCGTAATTTCAGAAATATGAATACTGTCATTCATTTGCGCTTCGCCAAGATCCAGATCAATCGCTTCTGGAATGTTATCGGCGGGGCAATTCAGCTCAATGGTGTAGCGAACCACGTTCAACACGCCGCCCATTTTCAGGCCAGGGCAGGTTTCTTCGTTGAGGAAGTTCACGCTCACTTCCACCGCAATTTTCGCGTCTTTACCAAGGCGCAGAAAATCAGCGTGCAGAATATCGTCGCGCACGGGGTGCAATTGCACATCGCGAGCAATGGCGCGTTGCCTTTTACCGTTCACTTCAATTTCGAGAAGCGTGCTAAGCAAACGACCCGTGTTGAAGATTTTGGTAATATCTCGGATGGCTACCGAAATACCTTCTGGAGCTTCTTTGCCCCCATAAATAACGGCCGGCACTAGTCCCTCACGACGTAATGCACGAGCGACCCCCTTACCGGCCCGTTCCCGCTGTTCAGCGGCTAAAACTATAATGTCAGACATATCTGTCTCCTTTGTTGCGATATTTCCCGACATAGCCCATGCCATGCCGGTCAGACCGGGTTTCCTCCAGGGGTGTAAAACCGGATCGTGGGCGGGTTATAGCTGTGAAACCCGCAAACTTCAATAGAAATGGTTTAGTCGAACAAGCTCGAAACCGAATGTTCTTCCGAGGTGCGGCGCATCGCCTCGCCAATCAGCGGGGCGATTTCAATGACGTCAAATTTCGGCGAGGCCAAAATCTCAGGCGTTGGCTGAATGGTGTCGGTAATCAGCAGGTTTTCGAGCTGCGATTTATTCACTCGCTCCACCGCCTCACCCGATAAAACGCCATGCGTCACATAGCCAGACACCGAAGTGGCGCCCGCATTTATTAGCGCCGTGGCAGCATTGCATAGCGTGCCAGCACTATCGACAATATCATCGACCAGCAAACAAGCGCGCCCCGAGACATCGCCAATAATATTCATCACTTCGCTTTCGCCCGCGCGTTCGCGGCGTTTATCGACAATCGCCAAATCGGCGCCAATGCGATTGCCCAGCGCGCGCGTGCGGACCACACCGCCGACATCGGGGCTAACCACCATCAGCTCTTGCTCTTTTTGAAAGCGGCTTTGAATGTCATCGACAAACACGGGCGCGGCGAACAGATTATCGGTTGGAATATCGAAGAAGCCTTGAATTTGGCCTGCGTGTAAATCCAAAGTCAACACGCGGTCGGCGCCGGAGGCTTCCATTAAATTGGCCACGAGTTTGGCCGAAATAGGCGTGCGCGGCCCCATTTTACGGTCTTGGCGGGCATAGCCGAAATACGGCAAAACGGCGGTGATGCGTCGCGCAGAGGCGCGCCGCAGGGCATCGATGATAATCAGCAATTCCATCATATGGTCATTGGCCGGCGCTGAAGTCGACTGCACGATGAACACATCTTCGCCGCGCATATTCTCTAAAATCTCAACGAAAACTTCATTGTCGGCGAAGCGTCGAACCGTGGCTTTGGCCAGCGGCACGCCCAGATATTTGCTTACGTCTTCGGCTAAAGGAATATTGCTGTTACCGGCTATAATTTTCATCAGGGCTTCTCCAAAAATCTACCCTTCTTAAATAACAAAGCCGCATGAGATTCGCTATTTGCGAATCCAACTTATTGGCGCGGCAAGCCTTTCGCGCTGGTCTATGCACAGGTTTATGGCTCTCGAGGGGCTAGGGCAGGCAAATCGCCGAGATTTGGCGCCCATAATCCGCCTCGCCCCGATGGGTGGTGCGCCGATACGAGAAAAACCCATGGGTCTCGTCATAGGTGCAAAGCCCAAGCGCCGAGACATGCGCCGCCCGCAAGCCGCTGCAGGTTAATTGGCGGGTCACAAAACGCGGCAAATCAAACAGGTGATGCTCTGGCTTGTCTGGCGAGGCGATAAACAAATCAAGGTCGTCGGCAAATTGGGTTTCAAAGCGCGCGATAAATTCTGGCCCGACCTCATAGGCGGCTTGCGAAATGCACGGGCCCACAACCGCCTTTATCTGCTCGCGACGCGCCCCGTGTTGGCACATGGTTTCGACCACGCTTTGCGCGATGCCGTCAAACGCGCCGTGCCAGCCGCTATGCGCCGCGCCGATAAGACCCGCCTCGACATCGGCCAAAAGAATGGGCGCGCAATCGGCGGCCAAAGCGCCAATCGCTAAGCCTGGCGTGGCCGTCACCAGCCCATCGGCCGGCAGGCCTTGGTGTGGCGCGTCGATGAATTGGGTAACGATGCTGTGGCTCTGATATCCGGTGACCAAATCTTGGGCGCCCAAAGCGCGTTGCACGCGGTCGCGGTTTTCTTGCACATTGGCGGGCGTATCTTGCGAGCCGAGGCCGAGGTTTAAACTGTCGTAAATGCCGCTGGAAACGCCGCCAAGGCGCGTGAAAAACCCGTGGGTCGTGCCAGCCAAAAGCGCAGATTGATGAAATTTCACCGCGCTCATGTGGCGCCCTCAAGCGTCAAGCCAGCCAGCGGCGGCATGGCTTTATGGGCGACGCCCAAAACTTTAAACAGGGTTCCCATTTCATCGGGGGCGGCGAGGCGGGCGCGTTCGCTTTGAATTTGCGTCTCGCGACCCGGGCTAGACTGCATCAATTGTTGGGCGCGCATATTCAGCCCCAAGTTCTCCAAAAATGCGCCTTGCGTGGCCACGGGCGCGACTTGCAAATCCGCCAGCTCGGCCAAATGCGCCAGCAGCGGAAAATTCACATGCGCGGTGATATCGGCCATGCCCGGGGCTTGCAAGGGGTCGACAAAGCGGTGGCCTTTGAGCGCTTGAAAGCTATCGCCGCAGGCTTTGTTCGCATGGCCATAGTCAATCAGCAAAGCGGCGCCGCCTTGCTCGGCGATATGCGCGCTAAGCTGGCGCATCGCGGCTTCGCCTTGCGGGCAGGTCTCGACGATGGCTTGCGCGTCTAGGGTCTCTGGCAGGCAGGCTTTGGCGGCCTCGGAAAAATCGGGCGCGGCGACATCTTGCGGCGCAAATACCAGCGCATCGCCCTTGGCGCCGACATGTATTTCTTGCCAGCCCGAGGCGGTTTTTCGCGTCTGGCGAATGGGCAGCGCGTCAAAAAATTCATTGGCCACCAGCAAGCACGGCAGGTCGGGCAGGGTGGTAATATCCGCGTGCCAATGGGCGTCCACGTCTTTGCCGACCGCCTGTTTTTGCGCTTGGCGCAAGGCGGGGCTGGTCTCGACGAAATGCACTTGCGCGCTTTTTAAAAACGCGGGCAGCACTTGCCCAACCCGCAAAATATCGGCCATCAGCGTGCCGCGTCCTGGCCCCAATTCGACCAAAGCAAATGGGTCGGGCTGACCCATTCTGTTCCATAGATCGGCCAGCCAAGTGCCAATAAGTTCGCCAAACATCTGGCTGACTTCGGGCGCAGTAATAAAGTCGCCGCCATCGCTATCGGGCGCGCCAAAGGGGCGGCGTTGCATGTAATAGCCATGCTCGGGGTCGGCCAAAGCGCGCGCCATATAGACGTCCAACGGCAGGGGGCCATGGGCGGCAATCTCATCGAGCAAAATGGCTTTCAAGGCACTCATTTATTCAGCACGCGCCTTGGCCAAAGCCCAATAGACAAACCCAATGCCGGCGCCAATCATTGGCAGCGACAAGATTTGCCCCATGGTGATGGCATCGAATAAAAACCCGAGATGGGCGTCTGGCTCGCGGAAAAATTCGACAAAAGCCCGCGAGGCGCCATAGCCAATAAGAAACAGCCCCGTGAGAAGCCCAGGTTTTGACAGAGCTTTAAATTTCCACGCCAGAATATTCAGCACCAGCAACAGCAAGAGACCTTCCAAGGCCGCCTCATAGAGCTGGCTCGGATGGCGCGGCAGCGGCCCGCCATTTGGAAACACAACCGCCCAAGGCACATCGCTAACGCGCCCCCATAATTCGCTATTGATGAAATTCGCAAGGCGTCCCAGCCCCAGCCCCAATGGCGTGGTGATGGCCACCATATCGCCGAGCGCCAAAAGCGGAATGCCGCGTTTGCGCGCAAAGATAAGGACGCTGATAATCACGCCCAAGGCGCCGCCATGAAACGACATGCCGCCTTGCCAGACGGCCAGCGCATCGCCCGGATTGGCGAGATAATAGCTGGTGTTATAAAACAGCACATAGCCAAGTCGCCCGCCCAAAATGACGCCCAAGGTTAGCCATAGCAGCATGTCGTCGATGTCATCTTCTTTGGCCGGCGTGGTCAGCCCATTGGGCAGCGCGCCTTTGCTCCATAGGGCGGGGGTGCGGTTCAAGCGCGCGATATATTTCCAGCCCGCCATCAGGCCAATAATATAGGCCAGCGAATACCATCGTATCGCGAACGGCCCGAGTTCAAAAATCACCGGATCAATATTGGGAAAAGGCATGAGGCAATCGGTCTCTCAAGAAGGGCTAAATTATGCTTGCAATATAGCACGCACTCATCAATCTTGCTGCTTATGAGTGATATGAAAAGAAAAATTATTGACGATTTGGGTGGCATGGTCTCGGGGCTTGGCATTGCGGCGCAAGGCGCCCGTGAAGAAATAGAGCAGGCCGTGCGTGGACGCGTGGATGCAATGCTGGCAGAAAACGGCTTGGTATCGCGCGAAGAATTCGAGGCGGTTCGCGAAATGGCGGTCGCCGCGCGCGAAGAAAACAGCCAGCTCAGCGCGCAAATAAATCAGCTTCGCGCCGATTTAGAAGCGCTGCAAAAGCCCAAAAAGGCGAAATAAAGCGAACGCATCGGCGGTTCTGACAAAGGTCGTGGATTAAATTCAGCTTGCCTGTTTAACGCTTTTATCGACTCGGTGAATCAGACAATCTCATTAGTGGTTGAGGGGGTTGCTACCC
>JAQWIP010000066.1 GCA_029248825.1 Alphaproteobacteria bacterium
ATTCGCTTTGGCTGCCGTGTCGCCATTCGCGCATCGGAAAAAATTTAGCCGTCCCGTTAAGGCTTAAGGCTCAAGCTCGGTATCCCAATAGAGATAATCCTGCCAGCTTTCATGGCAGTAATTGGGCGGAAATTTGCGCCCGTTTTCATGCAATTCATAAACCGTCGGCTGATGCGGCGTTTGACGCGGCACCATGCCCGCTTTTTTCGGCATGCGCCCGCCTTTGCGGAGATTGCACGGGCTGCATGCGGCGACCACATTCTCCCAAGTGGTGCGGCCACCGGCGCGACGCGGAATCACATGGTCAAATGTCAAATCACGCGGCGCACCGCAATATTGGCAGGAAAACCCATCGCGCAAAAACACGTTAAAGCGCGTAAAGGCCGGATGACGCGGCGGCTTTACATAGGTTTTCAGCGATACCACGCTGGGCAGCACAAATTCGGTTGAGGGGGAATGAACCACCGTGTCGTAATGCGACACGATATTGACGCGATCCAGCACAACCGCCTTTAGCGTATCCTGCCAAGACCATAAAGAAAGTGGGTAATAGCTGAGCGGTCGGAAATCCGCATTGAGAACCAAAGCCGGACAAGACGCCGGATTTCTGAAATCAGGCGGAGCGGCCTCAACAAATTCTATCGCCTCTGAACCGGTCCTATGCATGGTGTAATCTCCGATAATACCTCTTCGAATTACGCGCACTCAACGAATCATTCCGCGCCTTCTTATTATGCCTAAAATGGCGCTTCGACGGAAATGTGACATGTCAGCCCGTCTCTTGCAAGTCAGGCCGACCGGATAAGGCGGGGGCGACGGGCTAGCGGTTTTTGGCTTGCTCGCCATTATAATAGGTCCATAAAAGCCGCGCCGCCGCGCCGCGATAGGGTGCCCAACGCGCAGCAAAGCCGCGCAGCGTCTCGGCATCGGGCCTTTCATCAAGCCCATACATTATGCGCACACCCTGTTGCAGCGCCAAATCTCCGGCGGGAAACATATCGGCGCGGCGCAGGATAAACAGCAAATAACATTCCGCCGTCCACGGGCCAATGCCGGTCAATGCGACCAAGGCTTTATATATGGTCTCATTATCGGTCTTATGCAGTTTGGGCAAATCCAACGCGCCCGAGATTATTGCCTCGGCGAGAATACGCAAATAACGTTGCTTGGGGCGCGACAGGCCACAGCCGCTCAATTCGGCATCCGATAAGGCCAGCAGATTTTCCGGCCGCACCTCGCCGATAAGCGTTTCAAAGCCTTGATGAATGGTCGCCGCCGCCGCCGTTGAGACTTGCTGGCTGATGAGTAATTGCGCCAATCCGGCAAATCCGGCACGGCGTTTACGCAAAGGCGGTGTGCCATATTCCTCAAAGGCCGCGGCCAGTTTTTTATCCTTGGCGGCCAGCGCTTCCAATGCAGTGGTCAGGTCATTGCTGTTCTTATATATTTGCATCACACCCCAATATGGCGCAGGAAGGCGGGTAATGAAAGAAGCCAAAAAATTTATCACCCGCTTTGCGCCAAGCCCGAATGGCTGGCTGCATTTGGGGCATGCTTATGCCGCGCTGATGGCGGCCAAAGCCGCGCGCGATGCGAATGGCAGTTTTTTGCTGCGTATTGAGGATATTGATATTGGGCGCGCCCGCCCGCATTTCACCGAGGGCATTTATCAAGACCTGGACTGGTTGGGGCTGACATGGCCCGAACCCGTCATGGTGCAATCGACGCGCTTTGATGTGTATGAGGCGGCGCTGGCCAAATTGCGGGCGCAAGATTTGGTCTATCCATGCTGGGCGACACGCGGTGATATTTTGGCTGCCATTCAAGACAAGCCGGATTGGCAGCGCGACCCGGATGGCGCGCCGCTTTATCCGGGCCTTTATCGCGAGCTGCCCGAAAGCAGGCGCAAAAAACTCATATGGGAAGGCAAGCCCTATTGCTGGCGTTTGGATATGACAAGGGCGCTTGGCGTCGTCTCGCAAAAGCTGAACTATCGGGAATGTTATGCCCCCTCTGAAACTGAGGCTGAAACTGAGGCTGAAACCCCGCCTCAAACCATACCGCTTGACCCTGCTTTATTTGGTGATGTGGTGCTGGCGCGCAAAGATGTGCCGACCAGCTATCACCTCGCCGTGGTGCTGGATGATGCGGCGCAAGGCGTGACGCAAGTCACGCGCGGGCAAGATTTGCAAGCCGCCACCGCCATTCATGTTTTATTGCAAAAACTGCTCGACCTGCCGCAGCCCGATTATTTGCATCATCCTTTGCTGCGCGATGTGAGCGGTCGGCGTCTGTCCAAACAAGCCGGCGATAGCGGTTTTCGCAATTTGCGCCAAGAGGGCATGCGCCTTGATGAGGTGATGGCCTTGCTGCCGCCGCCTTTCGGGCAGGGTTAGCCCTGCGGCGTAATCGCGCCCCCATGTCACGCGCCAATGGCTTGCCAAGGCGTCAAAAAGCGATACTCTCTGGCCCATGAGTGCCGCAGAACATATTCCGATGCCTGATGACCAAGCCCTTTTGGCGCAACTGGCTGCTTTGCCGCCGCTTTTGGCCGATATGCGCGCCGCTTTGGCGACGCCGCTACCGGCTGAGAGCGACCAATTTTGCGCCCATGGCCGCGCTTGGGCGGCGACATATATCGAGACGCTCGACCAAATGGCGCGCTATGCCGCCACCATGCAGGACGCCCATCGCTTTGGCCCGCTGGAGCGCCACTTAACCCTCATCATTACCGGTGAATATTTAAGCCAGCTAAAAGGCGGGCTGCCCATGAGCCAGGGCGAGATGGTGCGCCCCGCCGATATGGGCTTTGACGCATTGCCGGGTTTTGACCATGCGGCGATTAAGGATTTAATGGCGCACGGCAATACGGCAGCGCGCCGCCGCGAGGTGGCGGTGCTGATGGCCGAAAGCGGGACGCTGGAAGCCGATGCCGGTCTTGATGAAACCCATATGATGATACGCGACCAGTTTCGCCGCTTTGCCGATGAAAAAGTCGCGCCCTTTGCCCATGATTGGCATTTGAAGGATGCGCTTATTCCGCTGCCGCTGATTGACGAGCTGGCCGGTCTGGGCGTGTTTGGCCTGACCGTGCCCGAAGCCTTTGGCGGCATGGGGCTTGGCAAGCAAGCCATGTGCGTCGTATCGGAAGAATTATCGCGCGGCTATATTGGTGTCGGCTCTTTGGGCACACGCACGGATATTGCCGCCGAATTGATTTTGCAAAACGGCACACAGGCGCAAAAAGAAAAATATCTCCCGGCCATTGCCGATGGCAGCCTATTGCCGACGGCGGTGTTTACCGAACCCAATACCGGTTCTGATTTGGCGGCGCTGGCAACACGCGGCGAGAAAACCGATAAGGGCTATCAAATTATCGGGGCCAAAACTTGGATTACCCATGGCGCGCGCGCCGATGTTATGACGCTTTTGGTGCGCAGCGAAGCCGATGTGAAAGGCCATAGAGGCTTGTCCATGTTCTTGGCCGAAAAACCGCGCGGCAATGACAAAACCCCGTTCCCCGCCGACGGCATGCAAGGCGGCGAGATTGAAGTGCTGGGCTATCGCGGGATGAAAGAATATGACATTGCCTTCGACGGTTTTGCCGTGCCAGAAGACGCCGTCCTCGGCGGCGAGACGGGCAAGGGCTTTAAACAGCTGATGGAAACCTTTGAGAGCGCGCGCATTCAAACGGCCGCGCGCGCCATTGGCGTGGCGCAAAGTGCGCTGGATCTGGCCTTTACCTATGCGACCGAGCGCAGCCAATTCGGCAAACCGATTTATCAGTTTGAACGCGTGTCGGGAAAACTGGTGATGATGGCGGCCGAAATTTTGGCAGCGCGCCAACTTACTTATTTTGCAGCCCGCAAAAAAGACCAAGGCGAACGCTGCGACCTAGAAGCGGGCATGGCCAAATTACTGGCCGCGCGAGTGGCTTGGGCAGGCGCCGACAATGGCTTGCAAATTCATGGCGGCAATGGTTTCGCGCTCGAATATCCCATCAGTCGGGTTTTATGCGATGCGCGGATTTTAAATATTTTTGAGGGCGCGGCAGAAATTCAAGCCGATATCATCGCCCGCCGCCTCGAAGAAACCGGCACAGCTTAGACAGGAAACCAACATGGATATTTTTACCTATATTATTCCCATTGGCTTAGGCGCGGTTACGCTCGTGCTTTTGGCAGGGCTTGTGAATATGCTTCGCAATGGCTCGACCTCAACCTCGCAAAAACTTATGCGCTGGCGTGTTGGCCTACAATTTGGCACTATTGTTTTGGTCATGCTGGGGGTCTATTTTTCCGGCAATTAGGCTGGAACGGATGGCATTTTACGATGGTCAAATTGAATAAAATCTATACCCGCGCAGGCGACGATGGCTCGACCCAATTGGCCGATGGCACCCGCCGCGCCAAACACGACCAGCGCATTGCCGCCTATGGCGCGGTCGATGAGGCCAATGCCGCGCTCGGCCTTGCCCGCCTTTATACCCACGACCAGCCCGAGTTGGATGGCGTGTTGGCGCGCCTGCAAAATGATTTCTTCGACCTTGGCGCCGATTTAGCCACGCCGGAAACCGATGCTTTTGAAGCCTTGCGGATAAGCCCCGCGCAAGTCAAACGCCTTGAAGATGAGATTGACGCGATGAACGCCAATATCGCCCCGCTCGATAGTTTCATCTTGCCTGGCGGAGAGCCCGCCGCCGCGCATTTACATCTGGCCCGCACGATTATTCGCAATGCTGAGCGCCTGCTGAGTGCGGCCAGCGATGGCGGCGATGTGTTTTCCGACGCGGCGCGCCAATATATCAACCGCGCCTCCGACCTCTTGTTCGTGGCGGCACGCGCGGCCAATGGCAATGGGCAAAAAGATGTGCTGTGGGTGCCAGGCGCCAACCGATAGATTGGCGCTTTTTCTGGCCCTTTCGAGGTCGTTTTGACGCAGGTCTGTCTGGGCTGTTCAATTGACTTATTTGGCTCAATTCACTAAGAATTGCGACTTAGCGCGCCGATGCGCCATAATTTGGAGATTGAATGATGAAAATCCTTGTCCCCGTCAAACGCGTAGTGGACTACAACGTCAAAATTCGGGTGAAACCGGACCAATCGGGCGTTGATCTAGCCAATGTAAAAATGTCGATGATCCCGTTCTGCGAGATTGCCATCGAAGAAGCCGTTCGCTTGCAAGAAGCTGGCACGGCCACCGAGATTGTTGTGGTTTCCATCGGGCCTGCACAGACCCAAGAAACCATCCGCACCGCACTGGCTATGGGCGCCGACCGCGGCATTCTGGTGAAAACCGAGGATGATATGGAACCGCTGGGCATTGCCAAAGTTTTGAAAGCCGTTGTCGAAGAAGAAAAGCCAGACATGGTCATTCTTGGCAAACAGGCGATTGATGGCGATAACAACCAAACCGGACAAATGCTCGCCGCTCTTTTGGGCTGGAGCCAAGGCACGTTTGCCTCGGAGCTGGGCGTCGATGGGGACAAGTTGAACATCACCCGCGAGATTGATGGCGGCCTACAAAGCCTGAAAATCAGTCTGCCCGCGATTGTGACCACAGACTTGCGGTTGAACGAGCCACGTTATGCTTCGCTGCCGAATATTATGAAAGCGAAGAAAAAACCGATCGATGAGAAAGACTTGGCAGATTTCGGCGTAGACGCCGCGCCACGTTTGGAAATCGTGAAAGTCGCCGAGCCCGCCGAACGCGAAGCTGGAGTGAAAGTAGAAACCGTCGCCGATTTGGTCGACAAACTGAAAAACGAAGCAGGAGTTTTGTAATGAATACGCTGCTAATTGCTGAACACAATAATGAAAACCTCGCCGATGCGACTGTAAAGTCGGTCACGGCGGCTGCCCAAATGGGCGGCGACTTGCATGTGCTGGTTGCCGGTAACGGTTGCGCTGGCGTGGCCGATCAAGCGGCCAAGCTGGAAGGCGTTGCCAAAGTCATTTTGGCCGAAGACGCGCAATATGAAAAGCAACTGGCCGAGCCAATGGCTGCCCTCGTGGTCGGTATGGCCTCGGGCTATGCAACCATTGCGACGCCGGCTTCGACCAATGGCAAAAACTTCACGCCGCGCATTGCAGCGCTTTTGGATTGCAGCCAAGTGTCGGACATTACGGCCGTCTTGGATGCCAACACCTTTGAACGCCCCATTTACGCGGGCAATGCCATTCAAACCGTGAAAGTCAACGAAGGCCAAAAAGCCATCACCATTCGCTCCACGGCTTTCGCCGCTGCTGCCGATACCGGTAGCGCCAGTGTGGAAGCGGCAGGCGCCGCCGACAATCCAGGTCTTTCCGAGTTCATCTCGGAAGAGCTGACCAAATCGGATCGTCCTGAGCTGACCTCGGCCAAGATTGTGGTTTCGGGTGGCCGTGGCATGCAGTCGGGTGACAATTTCCCAATGTTGGAAAAAGTCGCTGACCAATTGGGTGCCGCTATGGGTGCCTCGCGCGCCGCTGTCGATGCGGGCTTTGTGCCGAACGATTACCAAGTCGGCCAAACCGGTAAAGTGGTGGCCCCTGACTTGTATATTGCGGTCGGTATCTCGGGTGCCATTCAGCATCTGGCGGGTATGAAGGATTCGAAAGTCATTGTTGCCATCAACAAAGACGAAGAAGCCCCGATTTTCCAAGTCGCCGATTACGGTCTGGTGGCCGATTTGTTCACCGCCGTGCCGGAACTCGAAGAAGAATTGGGCAAAGTTGGTTTTTAATCGGCTTTCGCCCCGAAAGAGGATACATGTCTGACGCAAAAACCGTTGGCATCATTGGAGCCGGACAAATGGGATGTGGCATTGCCCATGTCTTCGCTTTGTCTGGCTTCCGTGTCCTTCTCAATGATATTTCCCAAGACCGAATTGAAGCGGGTATTGCCACGATTACCGGCAATATGGCGCGCCAAATCGCCTCCGGCAAATTAGCCGAAGCCGATAGCGAAGCCGCTTTGGCACGCATTCATCCGGCGACCAATCTGGGCGCCATGGCCGAGGCCGACTTGGCCATTGAAGCGGCCAGTGAAAACGAAGCCATTAAAATTGAAATTTTGCGCGAAGTCAGCTCGGTGCTAGCGCCCGATGCGATTATCGCTTCCAACACATCGTCCATCTCCATCACCCGACTGGCCGCCGCCACCGACCGCCCCGAGCAGTTCATCGGCATGCATTTTATGAACCCCGTGCCGGTGATGAAATTGGTCGAAATCATTCGCGGCATTGCCACCTCGCAAGCGACTTTTGAAACCACCAAAGCGATTGTCGAGACGCTCGATAAAACCGCCTGCGTGGCCGAAGATTTTCCCGCCTTCATCGTCAATCGCATTCTTTTGCCGATGATCAATGAAGCCGCTTTCACGCTTTACGAAGGCGTCGGCAATGTCGATAGCATTGATAAAGCCATGCGCCTTGGTGCCAATCATCGCATGGGGCCGTTTGAGCTTGCCGATTTCATTGGCCTCGACACCTGCCTGAGCATCATGCAAGTGCTGCACGACGGCTTGGGCGACAGCAAATATCGCCCGTGCCCGCTTTTGGTAAAATATGTCGAAGCCGGCTGGCTGGGTCGCAAGACCGGCAAAGGCTTTTACGACTATAGCGGCGAGGCCCCTGTTCCGACTCGTTAATTTGCCAAATACGCGTCCAGCAAATCATGCACAGGCGCACTATCCCAATCTGCTTCTCCGGCCAATCGGCCAATCTCTAAACCCTCTGGCGACACCAAGAGAGTGGTCGGCAGGCCGATGAGTTTGGCCGCGCGCGCCGATTTATAGCTCGGGTCATAGGCGCGAGTTAACGCGCCAATGCCTAAGTCATTGAGAAAAGCCTCTGGTTTTTTAGCGCCGCCTCGGTCGACGGAAAGTGCGATGACGCGGACGTTTTTTCCCGCATAGCGTTTGGCCAGCGCATCCAATTGCGGCATTTCTTTGCGACAGGGCGCGCACCAAGTCGCCCAAAAATTAACCAGCAATAACTCGCCCGAATAGTCGCTCAAAGTCAGCCGAGATGTATCTGCGGTTTGCAAGGCCAAGCTTGGCAAGGGTTTGGGGCTTGGATGGGTGACAAAATTTTCAAGACTTTGCGGCGCATCCAAAAGCTGTCGCTCGGTGGTTTTTTCGTTCCCTAGCTTGCTTTCCCTGCCCTCCTTCTTGTATAGGGTTTGAACGCCTGCAAAGGCAAAACCACCCAAGACAATCAAGGTCGCAAGTCTGCCCTTACGAGAGCGGACAAATCGGCTAAATTGTGACACTATACGAGCCTCCTAAAAGGGAATGGAACCATGAGCAATCGCATGTGGGGCGGCCGATTTGGTAGCGGCCCCGACGACATAATGGAAGAAATAAACGCATCCATCGGATTTGACCAGCGTCTGTTTGCGCAAGATATCCAAGGATCGCTGGCGCATGCCGAAATGCTGGTCGCCCAAGGCATTATTTCTGCCGAAGATGGGGCGTCGATAAGCCAAGGCTTGACGCAAATCCTAGCCGAAATTAACGCTGGCGAGTTATCTTTCTCGCGCGCGCTCGAAGACATTCACATGAATATTGAAGCGCGCCTCGCCGAGCTGATTGGCCCGACAGCAGGTCGCTTGCACACGGCGCGCTCGCGCAATGACCAAGTGGCGACCGATTTTCGGCTGTATGTGCGCGACACGATCGACCATTTGGCCGCGCAAATCAGCACGCTGATGGGCGTCTTGGTGACAAAAGCCGAGGCTCATGCCGATACGATTATGCCTGGCTTCACGCATTTGCAGCCCGCCCAACCGGTAAGCTTTGGCCACCATATGTTGGCCTATGTGGAAATGCTATCGCGCGACTATGGTCGGCTGATGGATGCCCGCAAGCGGATGAATGAAAGCCCTCTGGGTGCGGCCGCTTTGGCTGGCACGGGGTTTGATATCGACCGCCATGCGACGGCGCAAGCCTTGGGCTTTGACGCCCCCACGGGCAATAGTATGGATAGTGTTTCGGCGCGTGATTTTGCTTTGGAAGCGCTCTCGGCGGCGGCGATTTGCGCCACCCATCTGTCGCGTTTGGCCGAAGAGATTGTGGTTTATGCAACGCCGAGTTTCGGATTTTTCACCCTGCCGGATGCGTTTTCCACGGGCTCTTCTATCATGCCACAAAAGCGCAATCCCGATGCAGCCGAATTGATACGCGCCAAATCTGGCCGCATCATCGGCTCGCTCACGGGTCTGTTCATCGTCATGAAAGGCCTGCCGTTGGCCTATTCGAAAGACATGCAAGAAGACAAAGAAGGCGTGTTCAACGCGCTGGACAGTCTCTCGCTTTGCTTGGCAGCCATGGCTGGCATGATGGATAGCTTAGGCGTCGATGAAACCGCCATGCACGCGGCCGCTGGCAATGGCTATTCGACGGCCACCGATTTGGCCGACTGGCTGGTGCGCGAGGCGGGTTTGCCGTTTCGCGATGCCCATCACGCCACCGGTGCTTTGGTGGCTATGGCCGAAGCCAAAGCCTGCCGTTTGGATGAGCTGAGCCTAGAGGACATGCAAAGCGTTAACGCCAGTATCTCGCAAGGTATTTTCGATGTGTTGAGCGTCGAGAACTCGGTAAAAAGCCGCACTAGCTATGGTGGCACGGCGCCCGATAATGTGCGCAAAATGGTCGCCAAATGGCAGGCCTGGCTAAACGAAAAGGCGGCGGCGCAATGAGCCTTGAGCGTCCTCGCATAGCCCCGAGCCTTGCGCTGCTGTTGGTCGTCTGGATGGCCAGCGCGACACTGGCTTGCGGAAAACGCGGGCCCCTCACTTTGCCGCAAGCTTCGATGAACGAAGTTTTTGTTGAAATAGAGAGTTAATATGGATCACTTCCTATATCGCGATGGCGCTTTGCACGCCGAAGACGTGGCCATCGCCGAGATTGCCGAAGCCGTTGGCACGCCGTTTTATTGCTATTCGACGGCCACTTTGCAGCGCCATTTTTCGGTTCTGGATGAGGCGCTCACGGGCGCAGGGTTGAGCGATCGGTTGATCTGTTATTCGGTCAAAGCCAATTCAAACTTGGCGGTGATTGCCACTTTGGCAAACTTGGGCGCGGGCGCTGATATCGTCTCGCAAGGCGAAATGGTGCGCGCGTTGAAAGCGGGCATTGAGCCACAAAAAATCGTCTTTTCGGGTGTCGGCAAAACCGCCGAAGAAATGCGCGCCGCTCTCGAGGCTGGCATTTTGCAGTTTAACGTCGAGAGTTTGGCCGAGATTGACCTGCTGGCTGACGTGGCACACGCCATGGGCAAAGTGGCGCAAATCGCGCTGCGGGTGAACCCAGATGTGGATGCTGGTACGCATGAAAAAATCTCGACAGGCCGCGCCGAAGATAAATTCGGCATCGCTTGGGACGACGCCGAAGCTGGCTTTGCCCATGCCAGAGATTTGGCAGGCGTCGAGGCCACAGGCATTGATATTCATATCGGCAGCCAGATTACCGAGCTGGAGCCGTTTCGTTTGGCGTTTGAAAAAGTTGCAAGCTTGCTGGGTAATTTGCGCGCGCAAGGCCATCGCATCGAACGCCTCGATTTGGGCGGCGGCTTGGGCGTGCCCTATTCGCGCAGCAATGATATGCCCCTCGACCCCAACACTTATGCGGCGCTGATTGGTGAAATATTGGGCGATGCGGGCTGCACGATTTTGCTCGAGCCAGGTCGTTTGATTGCCGCCAATGCCGGCATTTTGGTGACATCCGTCATTCGCGCCAAACAGGGCAAAGCGAAAAACTTTCTGATTGTCGACGCCGCCATGACCGAGCTGATGCGGCCTACGCTTTACGGCGCCTATCACGATATCAAGCCAGTCACCGAAACCCAAAGCGGCGAATTGGTGTGGGATGTCGTTGGGCCGGTTTGCGAAAGCGGTGACTTTTTAGGCCAAGACCGAAGCTTGCCCGTGCCGCAAGACGGCGACCTTTTGGCTGTTTTTGCTGCTGGCGCTTATGGCGCGGTTTTGGGCTCGAGCTATAACACGCGCCCCGCCGCGCCCGAAGTTTTGGTTACAGGCGAGCGCTTCGAAGTGGTGCGCGCGCGGCCAGACTATGAAGCCATGCTGTCGCGCGAAAGCTTGCCAGACTGGTTATAGGCTTTGAAACAAGTGCATCGCTTTTATAAATCTGTCACACTGGGCTTTAAGAAAACCAGACCAAAGGTGTCGCCAAATGATTAGACTGGAAAATGTTTCGCTGCGCTACGACAGCCGCCGAGATGTTTTGTCGGATATCCATCTCGATATTCCCCAAGGGTCTTTTCGGTTTTTGACGGGCCCTTCGGGTGCGGGCAAAACCTCGCTGTTGAAATTAATTTTCCTCGCCCATGCGCCCACGGGCGGGCGTATTTCCCTGATGGGGCAAGACACCACAAATATGAACCGAAAAAAGCTCGCCCTGATGCGCCGACAAATCGGCGTGGTGTTTCAAGATTTCCGCCTTATCGAACATCTCTCGGTCTATGACAATGTCACCTTGCCTTTGCGCATCGCAGGGCAACGCGCGTCCACTTGGCATGAGAATGCGGTGGAGCTGCTAAATTGGGTCGGCTTGGGCGATCGCCTCTCGGCTTTGCCCGCCACTTTATCGGGCGGCGAGAAACAGCGCGTCGCCATTGCGCGCGCGGTGATGACGCGCCCCAAAATTATCATCGCCGATGAGCCAACCGGCAACGTCGACCCCGAGATGGGCGAGCGGCTGGTGCGCTTGCTGGTCGAGCTGAATAAAATGGGCACGACGATTATGATTGCCACGCATGATAAATTTCTCTGGGAGAATTTCGATTTCCCGCGCCTGCATCTAGAGGACGGCCAGCTAACCGAATTTGGAGTGGGCGCATGAGCGGCGAGATAAAACCTACCCTATTGCCGCCAGAAAATTTGGCTGGCCCCGCGCTCAGTGCGGTCACAATGGTGATGACTTTTCTGGCCTGTTTGGCTTTGGGCTGTTCCATTCTGGCCGAACGCGCCGCCGAGAGATGGCTGGCGCGTGCCACCAGCGCCATGAGTGTACAGATTATCGAAACCACGCAATTGACGGTCGAAGACCAGCTACCAGCGGTTTTGCGCGAAATTCAAGCGACGCCTGGCATTGGTAGCTCGCGGGTTTTGCAGCGCGATGATTTGGTCGCCCTGCTGGAGCCTTGGTTGGGAACCGGCAATATTGGCGAAGACATGCCCTTGCCGCTGCTGATTGAGATTATCCCCGCCGAGGGCAAAAACCTGCCCAGTGCTTCGCTGTCGGCGCGCCTAAAAGCGGTGGCGCCTGGGGCGCGCCTCGACACCCATGGCCGATGGCGCGAGACGCTAGAAGGCACGGCCAAAGCGCTGGAGTTATTCGCTGCACTGGTGCTGGCCATGGTGACTTTGGCCACCGCCACGGTGATTTTATTCGCCACGCGAGCGGGGCTATTGGCGAATGAAGAAATTCTCAATGTGCTGCACCAAATTGGCGCGCAAGACGGCTATATTTCGCGCCGCTTCGAAGGCCATTTTGTCCGCGTGGTTAGCCTTGCAGCGATTGCGGGTCTGGCGGCGGCTTTGGTATTTTTCTATGCGCTGGGCGGGCTATTGGCCGAGGCGCGCGACCCGCGTTTTCTGATTTATCTGACGCCCCTGCCCTTGGCCGCCATTGTATTGAGCTGGCAAGTGACGCGGCGCTATGTGCTGCGCAACCTGCGCGCGCAGCTTTAGGAGCGCCCGATGTCTCGGTTTAGCGATAGCGAGGGCGAAAAACGCCAAAGGCTCTGGAGCACCGCCCGCTGGCTATTGGGCGGCGCCTTGGGGCTTTATATTTTCAGTTTCATTTTATTCGCCGAGAGCCTTTCCAACCAAGCGACCCAAGCGCCTCAAGCCGATGGCATTGTGGTTTTAACGGGCGGCACCCCAGCGCGCATCGAGGCGGGGCTGGCTTTGCTGGCGGCCAAACAAGGCCAACGCTTGCTGATTACGGGCGTCTATAAAGATTTGGATTTTGAAACCGTGCTGGCGATGACGCCCCAACAAACGCCGCGACAAACCGAGACTTTGCGGTGCTGTCTCGACCTAGATTATAAGGCGCGCAACACGGTGGCCAATGCGCGCGAGACCCGCCAATGGGCGGATGTGCATGGCTTTCGTTCGCTGATTGTGGTGACCAGCGCCCAACATATGCCGCGCGCGTTTTTAGAATTGCGCCACGCCATGCCGAAAATTCGCCTATCCGCTTATCCCGTCGTTGTGCCGCAAGTTAAATTGCAATATTGGTTCGCCTATCCCGGCACGATGGCGCTTTTATTGGGCGAATACACCCGCTTTCTTTGGGCGCTGACTGGCCTGACGGACGCAAGGTAGACCTCATGCGCGGGCTTTTCTCTCATCCTCGATTTTGGTTGTTCGCGCCCTTTCTCGGCTTGCTGGCGCTGACGGTTTTGGCCTTTGGCTTGTGGAGCTATGCCAGCGAGCGCATTCGCCATGATTTGGCAGCCCTCGGCCTGACGTGGCAAAGCGTCGAGCCGAACGGGTTTCCAGCCCGCCTAGCTCTCGATGTCACCGCGCCGCGTTTGGTGCAAGAAAACCTAACTTGGAGCAATCCAAATCTGACCGCCACATTAATGCCGTTTAATTTGGGGCTAGAGGACAGCCATGGCGTGGTCGATTTTCTCGGCGCGCATGAAATTAAGCTGCCATCTGGCACGTTTACTGTGTCGCATAGTGGCAATTTAATGAGCCTGCTGCTGGCGCACGATGGCCTGCTGCGCGGCTCGTTCGACATGCGCCAACCAAGTCTCAAAGGCATTCTTATCCGCCAAAAATGGCGCCCTGAAATCCACCTCGAAGCGCAAGAGCTGGGCCTACATATTCGGCGCAGCGAAAAACAGACGCGCACCCCCGACCCGATGGATGTCGCCGTGCAGCTCAAAAACTTACGCGTTGTGCAGCCCAAAAGCTTGGGCAAAGAGGCGTTTCGCCGATTGGATATTCTGGCTAGCGTGCCGAAATTATGGCTGCAAAACAAGCTGCAAGCGGGCGATGTTTTGCGCCTCGATCGGGTGACGCTGGAACGCAAAGCCCTGACGCTTGTGGCCCGCGGCACGCTGAAATTAGACGCACGCGGCTATGTGCAAGGCGCGCTTGATTTAAATGTGGTGAACCTCACAGCGCTTCTCGATGCCTTGCAAGAAGCCCGCCTTATCTCGCCGCGCGACCGCGCCAAATGGGCGTTTTTAGGCGGTTTGGGCGCAGCGCTGGGCGGCGATACGCAAGACCGTTTATCGGTGCCGTTGCACTTTAAAAACGGGCGAACCCATTTGGGGCCGCTCGATTTAGGGCCCGCCCCAAGCTGGCGATAATCGGCTGACTTACTCGTCGCGACCGAAATTGGCCGCTTTGGTGTCTTGCCCCGCCTCGACAATCGATTGGCGAATGCCGCGCGTGCGGGTGAAAACCGTTTCCAAATAATCGGCATCGCTATGGCGAATGGCGCGCTGCAAAGCGGTTAGGTCTTCGCTGAAACGACCTAAAACTTCCAATACGGCGTCTTTGTTTTCGATAAAAATATCGCGCCACATCGTCGGGTCGGATGCGGCAATGCGGGTGAAATCGCGAAAGCCAGATGCGGAATATTTAATCACTTCGGAGCGCGTGTCATTTTCCAATTGCGCCGCCGTGCCGACAATATTAAAGGCGATGAGATGCGGCAGATGGCTGGTAATCGCCAGCACTAAATCATGATGCGCGGCATCCATAAAGGTCACTTCTGAGCCCATGCCCTGCCATAGTTTCGAAATCTGCTCGACCGCGAGTAAGCTGGTTTTATCGTCGGGCGTCAGAATACACCAG
>JAQWIP010000057.1 GCA_029248825.1 Alphaproteobacteria bacterium
TCTCCTGGGCACCATTTTTTTCAAATCTCGAAAGTTAGACCGAGCCGAATGGCTCTATCTTGTCAGCCAAATGGCTGTGTAAATTAACGATAGCTTTCTCAAAATAACCAAAAGTTAAATGCGAATTGGCCGGCCCACGCACGGTTTCTTGAATGGCGCGCGCGGCGGCAATATCTTCTTCTAGCCCTGCGGTGGTCACAAAATCCGCATCCCGCTCTGCGTCTTCCAGCGAAATCTCATGCTCTGGCGTCTGGCGATTGACCACCAAATAAGACACGATGCGCGTGCGCCCTGGCGACACAGGCTCCATAATCGACAAGCTGGTGTGTTTAGAGAGAACCGAAACACTGGTGTTGGGAAACAAATGGTATAGCGACGTCATGGCGCCATTGAGATGGCGTTTGGCAGGCGCCACATCGCGCAGTTTTTCCATGCGGCGGAACGGGAAAATAATCCGTGAATTGGCGCCCACCGTTTCCACCAAATTAATATTATCCAAACCAAACGGGAAGAAGCTTTCTTTGTGCAGCGACTTAATGTGATAGCCCTCCAAAGTGGTTTCGGTCAGCAGCTTCCAATTGGCGTCTTCTTCTCTTTGGGTGGTTCGAAACATTTTCTGCGCGTCGGAGAAAAAATCAAAATGATGGCGCAGCATCGACGGCTCTAAATCTCCCTCTTGCTGCACATACACAATGCCGCCTTTTTCCATGGCGCTGATTTCCACCAGACCGCTCTCGTCTTTATCGACATCTGGAAAATCCTCGGGCCCGGGAATGTTTTTCAACTGGCCTTCCAAATCATACGTCCACGCATGATAGGGGCAAACAAAGGCGGCGGAACACCCGCTGCCACCCGCCACTTGCATGCCTCGATGGCGGCACGCATTGATAAAAGCCCGCACTTTTTTATCTCTGCCCCGCACCACCAAAAGCGGCGTGAGGGCTGCGGTTCGGGCAATATAACTGCCTTTTTCGGGCAGGGCTGCCGAGGGGCAAAAAGCCATCGGCAAGCGCCGCATGAGGGCAATTTCCGCATCAAAGCGGCTTTGCGCATGATAATGCTCCACTGGCTCGTGCCACACGGTGTCGCCTAAATCTGTGGTGCCTTTGTCTAAATGCTCAAAGATGCGCGCAACGCTTTGCGCATCATCCAAAAGCGGCGCATCCGCCGGAGGGCTGGCGAGAGAATGAATAGCGGACATGAGGGTTTCCTTCCCGATGGGTTTTTTCAAGGCCTAGGGTTCCCCGAAACAAAACAAAAATCAACCCCGCGATAAATTCGCGGCTGCGTCAGATTAGCCTTGCGTGTCGAACCAGGCTTTTTCTGTCTCGCCAATCTGCGTTTCCACTTGGGCATATTCCGCCAAAAGCTGTTCCATCTTGGCGCTATCGGCCATCGCATCGGGGTGCGACATGGCGGCTTCCAATTCGGTTTTTTGCGCGGTGAATTTGGCCAATTCGGCTTCTAATTTTTCTGCCTTAGCGGTATCGGTTTTAGCGGCGGGTTTGGCTTTTTGGGTTTTTTTGCTTTTGCGAGCCTGGGCGCGTTCTTCGCGGCGCTGCTCCATAATCAACCCGCGATAGGCATCCAAGTCCCCCTCATAGGGCGCAACGCCCGCGTCTCTTACCAAATACAAACGCTCGGCCACGGCTTCCACCAAATGCGGGTCATGGCTTACCAAAATTACGCAGCCCTCATAGCCGTTCAAAGCTTCGATGAGCGCTTGGCGCGCATCGATATCCAAATGGTTGGTCGGCTCATCGAGCAGCATAATATGGGGCGCGTCATGGCTCATGATGCAAAACAAAAGCCGCGCTTTCTCGCCGCCAGACAGCTTTCTAATTTGCGTGTCCGACTTGCCCTTATCAAAACCAAATTTACCCAAAAGCGCGCGGCATTTGGCTTCCGCTATGTCGCCAATGGCCTTGCGCATCGCCTCATAAGGCGTGGTCTCATCGTCCAATTCATCCGATTGATGCTGGGCAAAATACCCAATGCGAAGCTTGCTGTTGCGGGTCACTTGCCCGGTCATGGCCGACAGATTATCCGAGATGAGTTTTACCAAAGTCGACTTGCCATTGCCATTGGCGCCCAATAGCGCCACGCGGTCATCGCCGGCCAGACCGATATTAATTTTGCGCAAAATTGGCTTGCCCGCCTCATAGCCCACATCGACGTCATCCATGGTGATAATCGGCGAGGAGATTTGCTCGGGCTGGGGAAATTTAAACGAGGTTGAGCGCTCGGCAATCAGCGCATCGACCATGTCCATCCGCTCGATGGCGCGCAACCGACTTTGCGCCTGTTTGGCTTTACTCGCCTTGGCGCCAAACCGGTCGACGAATTCCATCATCTTCTTTTTATGCGCCTGCTGCTTATCAAACAAAGCCTGATGCCCCAACCGCTTTTGCGCATGGGCATTTTCAAACTGGTCGTAATTGCCCGTATAAAGGGTCAGCTTGAGCTGATCCAAATGGGCGATATGGGTCACCACTTTGTTTAAGGTCTCGCGGTCATGGCTGATGATGATGAACGTATGCTCATAATTTTGCAGATAGGTCTCAAGCCACACAATCGCTTCGAAATCCAAATGGTTGGTCGGCTCATCGAGCAGCAGCAAATTGGGTTTGCGGAACAAGGCCGCTGCCAGTGCCACGCGCATTTTCCAACCGCCCGAGAAATCGCTAATCGGCTGGCTTTGCTGCTCGGTGCTGAAGCCCAGACCCGACAGAATAATCGCCGCCTGCGAGGGCGCCTCATAGGCGTTGATATCGGCGAGGCGCATATAAATATCCGACATGCGCTCGACATCAATATCGGTTTCCAACTCGGCAAACAGACTGGCGCGCTCGGTGTCGGCGGCCAAAACCACGTCGATTAAAGGCGTGTCATCATCGGGAATATCTTGGCGCACCATGCCCATTTGGGTGTTCGACATCATCGAAATATCGCCGCCATCGAGTTGCAATTCATCGGCGATGAGCTTGAACAAAGTCGACTTGCCCGTCCCATTGGGGCCAACCAGCCCGACATGATGCCCCGCCGGAATCGACAAAGAGGCTTGCTCAAACAAGGCGCGGCCCGCAATCCGATAGGTGATGTTATTGATGTCTAGCATAGGCGGGGTTTATTCATTTCGAGGGTTTCACAATGTGCGCGAATATGGCCAAACATACCCGCCGCGACAAGCGGTTTATTGAGCCTCTTCTTTTAGCCGTTTTTATGCGCCGAAACATATAGCGCAATGGCTTGCGAAAACGCCTCGAAATAGCGGTCGAGTTTTTTCGGCCCAACGCCGTTTATCTCTTCAAATTGCTCTCTGGTTTTTGGCTTGCGCGTGGCAAACTCTCGAAGCGCGCTATCGTGAAATACCGCATAGGCGGGAATGTTCTTCTCTTGCGCGATTTCCAAACGCAAAGCTTTCAGGTCTTGGAATAAAGCTTCCTCGCCGCTCGCAAGGCTCGGCGTCTTCTGCGTCGCTTTGCTAGAGGGCGTGCGCGAGCTGGAGCTAGATTTCGCCGCTTTGGGCGTTTTGGCCATAAAAGCCATTTGGCCTTGCTGGATTTGCGCCCCTATCTCGGTAATTTCCAAAGCGCCATATCGAGCCAGATTGGCTCGCACCGCTCCAATGGCGATGAGCTGGCGCATCCAACTTTGCAAGAACGGCTTGGGGTCTTCGGCCAGCGCGGCAAAGCAAGGCAAGTCTTGATGATTGCGCTGGTGTATTTTGGCCGTCTGCGCGCCTTTCAAAACATCGAGAACATGGGCTTGGCCAAAAGATTGTCCGGTCTGCTCCATGGCGGCAAAAATCGCCTGCGCCTTGGCACTATAATCTTCTACCTCGGGCGGCTCGAGGCAATTATCGCAATTGCCACACGGCGCAGACGTTTCATCAAAATACGTCAAAATCGACATGCGGCGGCACGTCGTCGCCTCGCAATACCCAAGCAGCGCTTCGAGGCGTTTATATTCGAGCAATTTAAATTCGCCCTCGCCTTCGCCATCGAAAATCATGTTTTGGCGTTTGATGAAATCTTGCATCGAGTAAAATAAAATCGTCTCGGCTGGCTCGCCATCGCGGCCAGCGCGGCCAATCTCTTGGTAAAACGCCTCCATGGAGCTGGGCAGACTGGCGTGAACCACAAAGCGAATATCGGGCTTATCAATGCCCATGCCAAAAGCAATGGTCGCCACCATGATGAGCCCATCTTCGGTCATAAAGCGATTTTGCGCTTCGCGGCGATAGTCGCCATCTTTGCCTGCATGATAGGCCAAAGCCTGAAACCCTTTGGCACTTAACACGGCCGCGATTTCATCGGTGTCTTTGCGCGACAGACAATAAACAATGCCGCTTTGGCCGCGCCTTGGCTCCAGCAAATCCACCAGTCGGGTTTTGAGTTTTTCCTTCGGCAAAACCGCCAGCGATAAATTGGGACGGTCGAAACCTTTGACGAAAACCCGACAATTTTCATCCGATAATTTCTGCACAATATCTTGGCGCGTGGCCTCATCGGCGGTGGCGGTAAAAGCGGCGATTTGCGCATCTGGAAACAGCGTTTTCAATTGCGATAGCGCCTCATACTCTGGCCGAAACGCCGCGCCCCATTTGGAAATACAATGCGCCTCATCGACCACAAACATGCCGACGGATTGATTTTGAAGCGCTTGCAACATGCGCGGCTGCATCAGACGTTCGGGGCTCATGTAAAGAAGTTGCGGGCCAGAGCTGGCAAAAGCGCGCCATTGGTCGGCGTTCTCGTCATAGCTTTGGTGCGAATGAATTTTACTGGCGCCAACCCCGTTCTGGCGCAAGGCCGCGACTTGGTCATCCATCAAGGCCACCAGAGGCGAGACGATGATGGTTTTGCGCGCCGATAAAATAGCCGGCAGCTGATAGCATAAAGACTTGCCCGCCCCGGTTGGCATAACCGCAAAAGCATCGCCGCCGCCCAGCAAAGTCTCGATGATTTCGAGCTGGCCGTCGCGCAAATGGTCATAGCCAAAAGTCGTTTTTAAAGCGGCAAGAAGCTCGGGTTCAGAAATAGGCGTCATGGCGTTACGGGCAATTTCCAGGCAAAGGGCTCCCCGCATGGGCGGCGGCGACAAAATCTGTCGAATGTTCCAACGAGCGGTTTAAGGCCGACAGATGGTCTTCATCTGCATAGACTTGCGCTTGCACTTTCGAGCCAGCCCGGCACGCACGTTGAACCAAAGCCGCCTGCATACGCAAAGGCGTGTCGCGGTCTTTCGCGCCCGAGCCGACAAACACCGGCACGTCTAATTTTAGGCGCGGATATTGCATCAGCTTATAGGCCTGCAACAGCCCGGCATTGGGCGAGCGGTCAAAGCTCATGTCATAGGTCAGCCCCGCTTGGGTGATTTTCTTGCGCATATCGCGATTGCAAATCGTCGCCACATCGCGCGCAATTGGCTGTGCGCGTTTGGACAGATAATCCTCCATATTAAAATCGGCATCGATGAGCTGCACCAAAGTCAGCGCCAGAAAATTATAACCGAGCTGCGGGTCCACCACATCATTAGGGCGCGCCGCGCGCACCGCCATTAAGGCCTTGGGCGTGAAAAACGGAATGCCCGTGGCCACCACACCGCGAATGTCTAGCGCGGGCGCATAGGTTTGGCGATGTCCCGCCGTGGCGAAAGCAGCCGCTGCCCCTTGCGATTGACCCAATAAAACCACTGGCTTGGAAAGCGGAAACGCCGCTCTTTGCACGGCGCGAATAACATCTAGATTGCTATAGGCTGCGGGGCGGGTCGCCAAATAGGGATGCGTGCCGCGCGTGCCAAGCCCCTGATAATCAGAAGCCACAATCGCATAGCCTTGGTTCAGCCAATGGTTCAAATGTCTTTGGTGAAACGCCACATAGCCCGTCCAACTTGGCGCGCATCTATCGGCAATTCCCACCGTGCCATGCGACCATAGCAAGAGCGGCCAGCCCTGTTTGGGCGGCGTTCCTTTGGGCAAAAACAAAGCGCCCGAAACAACCTCTGGCGATTTGCCATCCAGCCCGCTGGTCGAGGTATAGAGCAGCCGCAGATTATGCGCCGCGCCAGAAAGCGATTGCTCGCGGGTCAGCGCCTCTTGGCGCAACAGCGTGCCAGCTTGGGCGGGCGCCAAATCATCGGCTTGATAAAACGACGACACCCCGCCATCGCCCAGAGAATGCGGGTCGAGCGGGTTGGAAAAAGGGGAATAAAGCGCGCAAGCACTCAGACTTGGTGCAACGACCAGCAGCGCGAAGAGGGTTTTGAAAATAGTCATGGTGCGACCCTAGCTTTAATCGAGCGGCTTTCCAATAGCCGAAGCCCTCCAAACATAGATATAGATATGTCCCCCCCCTCTCTGGTGCGCGATAGGTCGCGCCTTCCCTCCATCGTTGGTCTTGCTAAACCGGCGCTTGGGTGGCAGGTTAGCGCTAGATATAAATGAGCTTCGGAGAAAACGATTATGGCCATTCACTTGCACAAAAACGACTTGCCCGACGGCGTCACCTTTACCGGTTCTATTGCTGTCGACACCGAGACTTTGGGGCTAAAGCCATCGCGCGATCGTCTGTGTCTGGTGCAATTGTCGCAAGGCGATGGCGAAGTGCATATCGTGCAATTCGAGCCAGAGAGCGAGCATAATCAAGACCCCTATGCGGCGCCCAATCTCAAGGCCGTGTTGAACGACCGCCAATTGGTGAAAATTTTCCATTTCGCGCGTTTTGACTTGGCCACCATCGCGCAATATTTGGGCGTTCATGCGGCGCCGCTTTGGTGTACGAAAATCGCCTCGAAATTAGTCCGCACCTATACCGACCGCCACGGGCTAAAAGACTTGTGCCGCGAATTGCTGCAAGTCGATTTGTCCAAAGCCCAGCAAAGCTCCGATTGGGGCGCGCCCGATATTTCTGACGCACAGCTAAATTATGCCGCCTCCGATGTGCTGCATTTACATGCCCTGAAAGACAAATTGGAAACCATGCTCGACCGCGAAGGCCGCCGCCCGATGGCGGAAGCCTGTTTTGATTTCGTGCTGGTGCGCTCGGCCATGGATTTGGCAGGCTGGGAAGATATTGATATTTTCTCTCATTAAGGGCAATTTGGCTTATGGCCGATAATCCCGAGATCCATTCCAAACGCGTCGCTCGATTGCGTAAAATACTGCCGGCCTTGGCGGGGGTGGCTTTTCTGATTCTACTGCTCGGCGCGGCGCCCGATATGAGAAGCTTATTCGGCTCTAAGGGACGCGAAGAAATACGCAATGCGCTCGCCGGCTTGGCCATTTCGGACCCAGTATTTGAAGGCAATCTCTCCACCGATGGACGCAGCTATCGGATGACCGCCAAAAGCGGCGCGCAAGGTTTAGATGGGCGCATTCAACTGGAAGCCATTTCGCTCACCGTCTCCGCCGCAAACGCTGGCAGCGGCTTTCGCTTACGCGCCGATAGCGGCCTCATGGATGGCACCAAACAAATTGCCCAGTTTCAAGGCAGCATCGACTTGCAAGATAGCCATGGCGCGAAGCTGACCACGCAAACCCTTAATGCCGATTTGGCACAAGGCACACTGCTCGCCCCGCAAGCGGTCTCCATGCAAACCCCTAGCGGCACTTTGCATGCCGAGGCTTTGCGAGCCGACACGAAAACCCAAACCTATGTTTTTGACAAAGCGCGCTTGCGCCTTGCGCCACGGCGAGGCCAGGCAAAATGAGACATATCGCTGTTATTTGGCTTTTGCTCCTTTGGCTCGCCCCGACCGTGGGTTTTGCGCAAAACCTGCGCTTTGCCACCGATGCCAGCGCCCCTGTGACCGCCAAAGCCGATAAAATAATTTGGCAGCAAGCCATCGGCCGCGCCGATTTATCGGGCGCGGCGCATATCACCCAAGGGCCTTTGTCGATAACCGCCGAGGCCATGCATCTTTTGATGGATGAAACAGGCGAAGCACAAAATCTGGTCTCGCAAGGCCAAGTTGTGGTGCTTTCCAAAATGGGCGCGAGCGCAAAAGACGGCATCCGCCGCGCCGACGCCGATAGGGCGGATTATGATTTAAACGCCAATGTGCTGCTTTTGTCGGGCAATGTGCGGGTTCGCCAAAACAAGGCGCGGCAGGGCGCCAACGTGCGCGCGGCGCGTCTTACAATTGATATGCAAACGGGTCTGGCTCGTATTTTGGGAAGCCCGCAAAATGGTAAGCCGGCGCGAGCGCGCATCGAGTTGGAATAAGGCGGCGTTGTGGCGCGCTAATTTGGTGCTAATTTGGTGCCAAATTGGCGCTAATTTGAGGAGCGCTTTTCTTGTTGGCTAAATCACGCTAGCTTGAGGGGGCTTAAATTTTAGGAAATATCATGACCCCTGCGCCCGATAAAAACCCAACCGCTCAAAGCGCCCCTGAAACTGGGGCGCCAACCGAGAGCGCCAAACACGCCCTTCACGGCGGCGGGCTTGGCGCGGTCGATTTGTGCAAATCCTATCGCGGGCGGCAAGTGGTGAAAAACGTCTCGCTGCAATTCGATCGGCGCGAAGCCATAGGCCTTTTGGGGCCAAATGGCGCCGGCAAAACCACCACCTTTTATATGATTACCGGATTGGTGCGCCCCGATAGCGGCAAAGTTCTACTCGATGGCCACGATGTCTCAGACTTGCCGATGTATCGTCGCGCCCGCATGGGGGTTGGCTACCTGCCGCAAGAGGCCTCGATTTTCCGCACGCTCAGCGTCGAGGCCAATATTATGTCCATCCTCGAAGTGGTCGAACCCGATGCGCAAACCCGACACGATAAATTAGAGAGCCTGCTACAAGAATTTTCCGTTACCCATGTGCGCCATTCGGCGGGCGGGGCGCTGTCGGGCGGCGAGCGGCGCCGCGTCGAGATTGCCCGCGCGCTAGCCAGTGACCCAAGTTTCATTTTGTTAGATGAACCCTTCGCTGGCATTGACCCGATTGCCATTAGCGACATTCGCGATTTGGTATCGCAGCTCAAAGACCGCGGGCTTGGCGTGTTGATTACCGACCATAATGTGCGCGAGACTTTGGGCATTATCGACCGCGCTATTATTATGCATGACGGCGAAGTTTTGGCCGAGGGCAATGCCCAGCAGATTGTCGACAATGAGGCGGTTCGGGCGCATTATTTGGGCGAAGATTTTACCCTATAGGACGCTTAACTGGCTGGCGGCTGATTGGGCTGACTCGACATTGCAAGAACTTTCAGGCACAATTTTCATATGGACGCCATGGCGCCCATTTCAGGCGTGAGCCTGCCTTTTGTCTCCGCCTGCTGTGGCCCGCGCCCATGCAGACGGTCGCTTACAACCGTTTGCCCCGCAATCGAAGCGACAAAACATGAGCGACAGAGGAGAAATCTATGACCATTCACATCACAGGAAGACACATCGATACAGGCGACGCTTTGCGCGCCCATGTGGAAACGCGACTGGGCGATGCGGTGCGTAAATATTTTGAGCGCGAAGCGGACATTAATGTCACTTTCTCCAAACAGGGGCATCAGTTTGAGGCCGCTTGCGCGCTGCATTTGGACACTGGATTATATATCCATGCCTCGGGTTCCGACGCCGATATTTATGCCAGCTTTGAAGTCTCGGTAAGCAAAATCGAGAAACAATTGCGCCGCTATAAACGCCGCCTCAAAAGCCATTCCGACCAAAAGCGGTTGAACGAGATGGTAACCCATGCACCCGAAAAAGTGTTCGCGCCAGAAAGTTTGGAATCGCAAGACGAGCTACCAGCCGAATTTGCACCCGTGGTGATTGCCGAAAGCAATAAAACCATTCCGCGCCTCAGCGTCAGCGAAGCGGTGATGCAATTGGAAGTCGGCAGCCATGATTTCGTGCTGTTCAAAAGCGCCAGCCAAGACGCGTTGAGCTTGGTCTATAAGCGCAATGATGCCAATATTGGTTGGCTGGAGCTGTAAAAATTTCGGGGATTTTGGTGGAGCCAGGCGGAATCGAACCGCCGACCTCTTGCATGCCATGCAAGCGCTCTCCCAACTGAGCTATGGCCCCTAAACTGCGCGGAAGCTAATCGAAGACGGCGTTTCAATCAACCCCCAATTTTGGGAATTTTGACGCTTACTTGTCATCCTCGTCTTCTTCGAGAAAACTCTCTTCATCGTCATCGTCTTCGTCATCGAGAAGCGCTGGCTCTTGCGAAAACGCGAGCGCCTCATCTTCATCCTCGTCGTCATCGTCATCCGATTCGGCGGCGGCCATATCGTCTAGGCTCAGCGCATCCTCATCGTCTTCCAACTCGTCTTCCTTGTCCTCAATGGGGTCGGGTTTGGCGGGTTTGTTCTCGCGCACAGGGGCGCTGGCGGCCACGGTCGCCATCGGGTCAAAGCTATGACCGCATTTTGGACAAATGACTGGATCTTTATTCAAATCGTAGAATTTTGCCTCGCACGCTTCGCAGCTGCGTTTGGTTCCAAGCTTCGGGTCAACCATAATGAAGTTCCTCAACAAGAATGTTTACCCTTCGTTGGTGCCATGAAGTTTGGCTTCTGTCAAAAGGTAAATCGCTCGGTTTTGCGTGTCACCAGAGCCGATTTTTGTCCTCCGCGAAAGCGCAGGTTTGTCGGCTCACCTTGACGCTTTCGACAAAAAGCGCGACAAGGCAAGGATGAAAAACGCACCCTCCGCCGCCACTCCCTTAAGCGCCTCTCGCGCCAGCGCCCCGCTTCGCGGACGGGCGCTCATGGCTGGCGATAAATCTATTTCGCATCGCGGCTTAATTCTTGGCGCCGCCGCCACAGGCACCACCACCATTCATGGCCTGCTAGAAGGCGACGATGTTTTGGCCACTTTACGCGCCATGCAAGCCTTGGGCGCGCAAGTGACCAAACTCGCCGATGGCCAATATGAAGTCATTGGCGTCGGCCCCATGGGCTTTCAAAGCCCAACGCAGCCGCTCGATTTTGGCAATGCTGGCACAGGCGCCCGATTGGTTATGGGGCTGGTGGCGGGCGCCGGATTGGAAGCCGAGTTCATTGGCGACGCCTCTTTATCGGCGCGCCCGATGGGTCGCGTGATGCGGGTTTTGGAAAAAATGGGCGGGCAATTTAGCGCCAGCGAAGGCGACCGCCTGCCTTTGCGCGTGCATAAAGCCCAGCTCATGCCTGCCGACATCACGCCCGATGTCGCCTCGGCGCAAGTAAAGTCGGCCATTCTGCTGGCGGCTTTGCACACCCAAGGCCAGACTCGGGTGCGCGAAGCCCATTTAACGCGCGACCATAGCGAGAATATGCTGACGCTTTTTGGCGCCTCGCTGGAACGCCACGTGCAAGACAATCACAACGTGGTCGCCCTGAACGGGCCGGCCAAACTCAAAGCCACCGACATTCATGTGCCGGGCGACCCAAGTTCGGCCGCCTTTCCTATGGTGGCCGCCCTCATCGTGCCGGGCTCGGATGTGGTGCTAGAAAACGTCATGTTAAACCGCCAGCGCGATGGGCTCATTCGCGTGCTGCGCGAGATGGGCGGCAATATTGAATTTCTCAGTCCGCGCCGAGCCGCCGGCGAAGCGGTCGCTGATATTCGCGTGCAAGCCTCGCCGCTCACGGGCATTGAGGTCAGCGCAGAAATGGCGCCCGATATGATTGACGAATATCCCGCTTTGGCCGTGGCTGCGGCTTGCGCCTCTGGCACCACTCATATGAAAGGTCTGGCAGAATTGCGCGTCAAAGAGAGCGATCGATTATCCTCCATCGCCGAAGGGCTTCGCGCCAATGGCGTCGAGGTGCAAGACGGCGAGAGCGATTTGCGCGTGCGCGGCGGCGCCATTGCTGGCGGCGGGTTGGTCGCGACGCATCACGACCACCGCATCGCCATGGCGTTTTTATGTCTTGGCCTCGCGGCAAATGCGCCCGTGCGCATTGATGACGCCAGCATGATTGCCACCAGTTTTCCTAGCTTCTTACCCTTAATGACAAAATTGGGAGCCGAGTTTTAACATGAGCCGAAAGATTATCGCCGTCGATGGCCCCGCCGCTTCGGGCAAAGGCACGTTGGCGCGCCGTCTCGCCGCTCATTTTGATTATGCTTATCTCGACACGGGCGCGCTTTATCGCGCCGTGGCGCTTTGCGTCCTCCGCCAAGGCCAAGACCCCGCCGATACAAAAGCGGCGGTGGCGGCGGCGCAAAACCTCGATATGGCAAAACTCGACGAGCCAGATTTCGCGGCCGCTTTGCGCACCGCCCAAACCGGTCTTGCCGCTTCCATCGTAGCGGCCGAGCCAGACGTGCGCGCCGCCATTCTTTTGGCGCAACGCCAGTTTGGCGAAACCCCGCCCGATGGCAAACAAGGCGCGATTTTAGATGGTCGCGATATCGGCACGATTGTCTGCCCCGACGCCGATGCCAAACTGTTTATTACCGCGCGCGCACAAGTGCGCGCCGAGCGGCGCTGGAAAGAACTCGTCGCCCAAGACGACAGCCTTAGCTTAGCTCATGTTTTGGCCGATATTGAAGCGCGCGACGCGCGTGATGCGGGGCGCGCCACAGCACCGATGAAACAAGCCGAAGATGCGCACTTGCTAGACACCTCTGATTTGTCTATAGAAGGAGCGTTCGCTGCGGCTCTGGCGCTGGTGACGGGTTAAGTCACTCGTTTTTGCGCCTGAAATCTAAACCATCAGAGAACAAAATTTCAACTCACTGCCCGTTTGCTGGAAGGCCGCTTTTTCGCGTGCCGATTTGGCTTGGGAAGTCCGCCCCGATTTGAGATGGGGGAAAGGCACAAACGAGGAGACACACCCTGTGTCTGATACAAATAAAGAATTGGGTTTAAACCCGTCTATGGATGATTTTGCGGCCATGTTGGAAGAGAGCTTTTCGGCCGACTCTCCGCTGGAAGGTACGGTTGTCCGAGGCCGCGTCACGGCTGTTGAAAATGATTTGGCGATTGTCGATGTAGGTTTGAAAACCGAAGGCCGCGTGCCTTTGCGTGAGTTTTCAATGCCCGGTCAGCCGAACGCTATTTCGGTTGGCGATGAAGTGGAGGTTTTCCTCGACCGCATCGAAAATGCCATGGGCGAAGCCGTTCTTTCGCGCGACAAAGCGCGTCGCGAAGAGAGCTGGATTACGCTTGAGAAAAACTTCGAAGCCGATGAGCGCGTGGAAGGCGTTATCTTTGGTCGCGTCAAAGGCGGCTTTACCGTCGACTTAAACGGCGCCACCGCCTTCTTGCCAGGCAGCCAAGTGGACATTCGTCCGGTGCGCGACATCACCCCATTGATGAACACGCCACAGCCTTTCCAAATTTTGAAAATGGATCGTCGTCGCGGCAATATCGTGGTTTCGCGTCGTGCCATTATGGAAGAGACACGTGCCGAAGCCCACAATGAGATTGTCCAAAATCTGATGGAAGGCCAACAAGTCGAGGGTGTCGTCAAAAACATCACCGATTATGGTGCTTTTGTTGATTTGGGCGGCGTCGACGGCCTGTTGCACGTCACCGATATTGCTTGGCGCCGCGTCAACCATCCGTCGGAAGTGCTGACGGTTGGCGAGACGGTGCGCGTGCAAGTGGTGAAAATCAACGCTGAAACCCAGCGCATTAGCCTGGGCATGAAACAGCTCGAGAGCGACCCATGGGATGAAGTGGTCACCCGCTTTGCCATTAATACGCGCGTCACCGGCCGGGTCACCAATATCACCGATTATGGTGCTTTTGTGGAACTGGAAAATGGCATTGAAGGCCTCGTCCACGTTTCTGAAATGAGCTGGGTGAAGAAAAATGTGCATCCGGGCAAAATCGTTTCCACCAGCCAAGAAGTGGAAGTCATGGTGTTGGAAGTGGATGCCGAGAAGCGTCGTATTTCTTTGGGTCTGAAACAGTGCATGGAAAATCCGTGGGAAGACTTCTCCGGCAAATTCCCAATCGGCACGAAAGTTTCTGGCGAAGTTAAAAACATCACCGAGTTCGGTCTGTTTGTTGGCCTCGACGATGAAATTGACGGCATGGTGCATATCTCTGACCTAGATTGGAACGCCTCGGGCGACGAAGCTTTGGCGAAATATGCCAAAGGCGAAACCGTCGAAGCGGTTGTTTTGGATGTCGATCAGGAAAAAGAACGCGTCAGCTTGGGCATTAAACAGCTCGATGGCGACCCGTTTGAAAGCCTCGGCAGCTTGCGCCGTGGCGACACGGTGACGTGCGAAGTGACCGCGATTACCGATGGAGGCCTTGAGGTTTCTGTTGGCGAGAGCGATGTTGCCGCCTTTATTCGTCGTTCCGACTTGTCGCGGGACCGCGAAGACCAACGTCCAGAGCGTTTCCACGTCGGCGACAAATTGGATGCCATGGTGACCAATTTGGACAAACGCGATCGTCGCGTGGGTCTGTCGATCAAGGCGCTTGAAATTGCCGAAGAAAAAGAAGCCGTGGCTCAATATGGCTCCACCGATTCGGGAGCTTCTTTGGGCGACATTCTGGGTGCCGCGCTGAAAGGCGATGACGACAAATAAGCGTCGTCTCTGAGATAAAACAAACGGCCCCGTTTTTTTCGAAGCGGGGCCGTTTTTATTTTTGATGAGCTTGTGCTTGACGCCAGCAAATACGGATGGCAGCTTATCTACTTAGGACGCACGGCTGAGGGGTGACCATGATTAAATCTGAACTTGTTTTGCGGATTGCCGAAAAATATCCGCATTTGTATCAGCGCGATGTCGAAGCCATTGTAAATCGACTGCTCGATGAAGTGGGAGATGCTATGGGTCGCGGCGACCGCGTTGAACTGCGCGGCTTTGGCACATTTTCAGTGAAACAACGCGAAGCCCGAATTGGCCGCAATCCGCGCACCGGCGAATCGGTTGCTGTCGCCAAAAAACACGCCCCGTTTTTCAAAACGGGCAAAGAATTGCGCGACCGCATGAATAAAAATGATGGGTAATGCGCGCCCTTCTATCTAAATTTATCGCCCGCCTCGCTTTCTTTGGCTTGGCTCTTATTCTGCTTCCCTTGGCGGTGCAAAACCGCCAGATGGTTTCCCTCACGCTCGACCCGATGGCGCTGCTGAGCGGGAACCCGAGCGCGGCGTATCATCTGCCTCTGTTTGTCGCTTTGCTGCTGGCGTTACTGCTGGGTTTGGGGCTTGGTTATCTGGTGGCGCGCCTCTCTGGGTCTCGTTTGTTTGGTGGCAAAAAGAGCGCAATGAGCGTCGATTTGGCCGCAAGCCCGCCTTTGCGAAAAACCGCCCCCGTGCTAGAAGAGCGTCAGTTTGAAATCCAGTCCCGCGATGGCGCCTCGCCAAGTGACGGGTAAAGAGAGAGCCAATGTCGACTAATCCCATTTTTTGCGCCATCGATACGCCCGATACGGCGCGCGCCTGCGCTTTGGCCGAAAGCCTTGGCGGTGCCGTTGGCGGGTTGAAAATCGGCCTTGAATATTTCAACGCGCATGGCATGGCTGGCTATCAAAAACTGGCGGCTTTCGAAACGCCGATTTTTCTCGATTTAAAACTGCACGATATACCCAATACTGTCGCCTCCGCGGTTCGCGCTTTGGCGCCTTTGCAACCCGCCCTATTGAACGTCCATGCGGGCGGCGGCGCGGCCATGATGCAAGCCGCCAGCGATGCCGCGCAAGAAGCCAAAGACAAAGGCTTGCGCGTGCCGGCCATGCTGGGTGTCACCATTATGACCAGCCTTGCTGATGCCGATTTGCATCAAATGGGCATCGCAGGCACGGCGCAAGAACAGGTTTTGCGCCTCGCGCATTTGGCTCAAAAAAACGGCATGGATGGCGTGGTTTGCTCGGCTCATGAGATCGCTATTTTACGCGCCGAGCTGGGCCCTGATTTCAAACTCATCGTGCCAGGCATTCGTCCGGCGGGGAGCGCCACGCAAGACCAAAAGCGCGTGATGACGCCAGCAGAGGCGCAAAAAGTAGGCGCCGATATTCTGGTGATTGGCCGCCCCATAACGGGTGCCGATGCGCCGCGCCAAGCCGCCCTCGACATTGCCGCCCAGTTGAGCGCGTAAGGAGGCCACATGCCGACGAAAATTAAAATTTGCGGTCTCACCAAACCCGAAGACATGGATGTGTTAAACGCCCTGCAAGTCGAGCTGGCGGGTTTTGTGTTTTACAAAGCCTCGCCGCGCCACTTGTCGCAAGACCGCGCCGCGCAATTGGCCGCGCGCTGCCGCCCCGAAATGGAACGCGTCGCGCTTTTGGTCGACCCGAGCGACGATGAAGTCGATATGGCCATGGCCGCCATCAGCCCGCATCATTTGCAATTGCACGGCCAAGAAAGCCCCGAACGAGTGCGCGAAATTCGCCGCCGTGGCGCTTGCGATATCATCAAAGCCCTGCCGATAGAGACGCCTCATGACCTCGCGCAGGCGCGCGATTACGCCGCTGTCGCCGATTGGTTTTTATTCGATGCCAAGCCCAGCCCAGGCGGCCTGCCTGGCGGCAATGGCGACCCCTTTGACTGGACGCATTTAAGCGCTTATGACCAAAGCCAAGCATATTTATTGGCGGGCGGGCTGACGGCGGAAAACGTCGGGCGCGCTTTGGCAATTAGCCGAGCCTCTATGGTGGATATTTCTTCTGGCGTCGAAAGCGCGCCGGGCGAAAAAAATCCCCAACGGATAGAACAATTTGTGAAAGCGGTGCGCCAAGCCGATACCGGCACGCCCGACACAGCGAGGAAAGAGTAACTATGGATCAGGGAACCAATAGCTATCGCGCCGGCCCCGATGAGAACGGTCGCTTCGGCTTATTCGGCG
>JAQWIP010000058.1 GCA_029248825.1 Alphaproteobacteria bacterium
AATTCATCGCCCAAAGATTTGGATAAAAGGGTAAGCCCTTCGGCTTCCGCGGCGAGGGTGTTTTGGGCAGAGGTGAGGGCATCAGTGGGCATGGAAACTCCTAAGTGGGCACTCATTATGCCCAAAACCAGTCTCTAATCAAGTAGATGACGGAGCTTGGATTGCAAGCTCGTATCGCCATTTTTACGCGCTTGCGCCAGCGCATAGGCGACATTGGCCTGCAAAAACCCATCCTGATTACCGCAATCAAAGCGCGTGCCTTGAAACCGCAGACCGTGCAAGGGCAATTGGGTGATGAGCTGGCTCATCGCATCGGTGATTTGAATTTCGCCGCCCGCCCCGCTTTCGCCTGCCGCAATGGTGCGCGACAGGGTTTGCATAATCTCCGCGTCGAAAATATAGCGGCCAATAACCGCCAGCGTGGAGGGCGCTTGGGCAGGCTCTGGTTTTTCGACCAAGCCTTGAATCGCCACCAAACCTTCGGCTTCGCTGGCTGGGTCGACCACGCCATAGCGATGCGTCTGGTCGGCTGGCACATTTTCTACCGCCACTAAATTGCCGCCAAGGCGGGCATGGGCGTCGACCATTTGCGCCAGACAGCCCGTGGTATGCAGCACCATATCATCGGGCAGAATAACCGCGAAAGGCGCCGCACCGACGGCCTCTTTGGCACACCAAATGGCATGGCCTAGCCCCAAGGGCTCGTCTTGATAGACTTCGATAATTTCCGCGCCGTCTGGCAATCCGGCTTTTAAGAGCGCCAGCTCATTGGTTTTGCCGCGTGCCTTCAACGTGTCTTCATATTGCGGGGCGGGCGAAAAATGCTTGCCAATCGCAGCCTTGTCTCGCGAGGTGACAAACACAAAGCGCGTGCAACCTGCCTCGGCGGCCTCTTCGACCGCCCATTGAAGCAGCGGCTTATCGACCACGGGCAGCATTTCTTTCGGCACCGCTTTGGTGGCGGGCAAGAAGCGCGTGCCAAGGCCAGCAACTGGAAAAATGGCGGTAGTAAGGTTCGAGCGCATAGGCAATTTGGGTTCCTTTGGGCTTAGATAGCCTGCTTGCGAAAGCATGAATCGGTTATAGTTTAGGCTAATTCTGCGTCCGTTCAAGCCTGCTTAAGGGCGCATTTCGCGCTAATTTTGCTTCCGGGAGATTTAATGTGCGTTCGGTAATCCGTTTCACTTTTATCTTGGCGCTGATGGCGGCCAATCCGTTGTATGCGGCCGATGAAGCCTTTTCGCGGTTCATCGGTGAAGTGAAACTAGAGGCTAAAAAAAACGGCATTTCGGCGCCCTATTTGCAAGCCTTGGAGGCGCTGACCCCCGATCCGGAAGTCTTGCGATTGGCGGCGCGCCAGCCTGAATATGTGAAACCCATTTGGTCTTATTTAGTGCATATGGTGACCCCCAATCGATTGACCTTGGGTCGCGAGCAGTTACAGCAGCGCGAGGCGTTTTTGGAGCAGTTGGAAGAAAAATATGGCGTTCCGCGCACTATTTTGGTGGCGATTTGGGGCGTCGAAACCAATTACGGTAGCCATAAAGGCAGCCATTCGGTGCTGCAAGCTTTGGCCACTTTGGGCTATACGGGCAAGCGCGCCGATTTTGGACGCCAGCAGTTGCTTTCGGCGTTGAAAATTTTGCAATCGGGCGATGTGGCGCTGAAGGATTTTAAAGGCAGTTGGGCCGGCGCCATGGGGCATACGCAATTTATTCCGACCACCTATGAGGGCTATGCCGCCGACGGCACGGGCGACGGGGTGCGCGATATTTGGACGGAGCCAAAAGACGCTTTGGCCTCGACCGCCAATTATTTGAACCGCATGGGCTGGAAGCGCGATTTGCCGTGGGGCTTTGAAGTGCAAGTGCCGAGCGATATGGATTTTGCTTTGGCCAAATTAAAACAACCCAAGCCCGCCGCTTTTTGGCGAGATAAGGGCGTGCGCGTCGCGTCTCGCGCGCTTGTTGATGATTTGGGCGATGATTTGGGTGATATGTCTTTATTTGCACCCGCCGGCGTGCGCGGGCCGGTGTTTCTCGTGACCAAAAACTTTGGCGCTTTATTGCGCTATAACACGGCGCCCGCCTATGCGCTGGCGGTGGCGCATTTGAGCCAACGGTTTTTGGGCGCCGCCGCCTTTGCCACCGACTGGCCGATGGCGGATCGTCCGCTTTTGCCCGACGAAATTTCCGATATGCAGCGCGCCCTCATGGCCAATGGTTTTGATGCGGGCGGCGTCGACGGGGTGTTGGGAAGTCAGACGCGCGCGGCCGTGCGCCAATATCAAAAGGCGCGGGGGCTGGCCGTCGATGGCTATGCGACGCCCGGAATTTTGATGCAATTGCGGCAAGCCAAATAGTCGCACGAAGCGCAGCCGAGGCTAGTAAAGCCGCGATTTTATGGTATCTTCCTGCCCATGACAGAGATGAAAAATCAGGCGCAAGACGCCATTGAAGCGATTTTGGCGGGCTATGAAAAGCTTGGCTATATCAGTGATGAACAAATTGCGACGGCGCTTTTCCTCGCCCAGAAGCTAGAAAAGCCGCTTCTGGTGGAAGGCCCCCCCGGTGTTGGTAAAACCGAATTGGCCAAAGCGACGGCCGAATATCTCGGTCTCGATATGATTCGCCTGCAATGCTATGAGGGGCTGGATGAGAGCAAGGCGCTCTACGAATGGCAATATGGCAAGCAGCTGCTTTACACCCAAGTGCTGAAAGAAAAGCTCGGCGATTTAATGCAAGGCACCAACTCACTGGATGAGAGCATGGCCAAGCTGAATAATTTCGAAGATGTGTTTTTCTCCGAGCAGTTTTTGCAAACGCGGCCTTTGCTGCAAGCCCTGCAAAATGAAGATGGCGCGGTTTTGCTCATCGATGAGATTGATAAATCAGATGATGAGTTCGAGGCTTTCTTGCTGGAAATTCTTTCCGATTATCAAATCTCCATTCCAGAGCTGGGCACCGTAAAAGCCAAGAAACCGCCTTTGGTGTTTTTGACCTCGAACAATACGCGCGAAATTGGCGATGCGCTGAAGCGTCGTTGTTTGCACCTATATATTCCGTTTCCGGATGCGGCGCGCGAGAACACGATTTTGCAGGCGCGTGTGCCAGAGCTGAACCAGCAATTGCGCGACAATATTGTGAACTTCGTGCAAGCCGTACGGCAGATGGATTTGAAAAAACCACCGGCGGTCAGCGAGACAATTGATTGGGCGCGCACGGTTGTGCTGTTGAATATGAGCGTGTTGGATGCGGAGTTCATTCGCAATACGCTGAATGTTCTGCTGAAATTCCGTTCGGATATTGAAAACGTTGAGGGCGAGATTGCGCGACTGATGCGCGAGACGCAGCTCACGCCCGACACGCCGATACAATAGGCCTATCTGATGATTGCCGATTTCATCCGTATTTTGCGCGCTGCCGACATTCAAGTGTCGCCAGCCGAAGCGATTGATGCGGCGGCAGTCATCGAAGAAATAGGCATTGGCGAGCGGCGTCTGTTGAAACATGCGCTGGGGCATACTTTGGCCAAAACGCAGTTTGAGAAACAGTCTTTCGACGAATGTTTCGACATTTATTTCAAACTGCTCGAAATGGATCTCGGCGAAGCAACGCCGACATCGGATAGTGGCGAGGCGCCCGACGAACCAGACGCGCCATCGCGAGACAGCGCGGGCGATGCTACAGATGCCTCAGATGATGCGGATGGCGAAGAGGGCGAAGCCCAAGAAGGCCAACCTGGCGACCAGCCCGGAGCCCCGACGGGAGAGGCGAAGAAAGCCAGCAAAAAACCTGGCGAACCAGGCAGAGATGAAACCGGCGAAGGCGAAACCGACACGCAGCGCGCGTCCCTCGTGGATATGCTGACCCAAAAAGATCAGGCTGCCCTGCAAGCGGCCATCTCGGAAGCGGCGCAAAAAGTGGGATTGGCGGACGCGAAATTATTCACCCAGCAGGGCATGTTCTCGCGCCGCATTATGGAATCCATGGGGCTGGCGCAACTCGATGCGCATATTCGCCAGCTGGAAGAAAATGGCGAGAGCGGCAAAGCCGATGGCTTGCGCGAAGGGCGCGGGCAATTGTTTGAGGCCGTGTTTGATTTCGTCGAACGCCAGATTGCCATGCGCACCAAAAACGCCGGACGCCTGTTGCGCGAGGATGCTTTGTCGCGCATTCGTCTGTCGAATCTCGATCGCTCGGATATGAAAATTATGCGCGGGCTTATTCAGCGACTTGCCAAAAGGCTGGCCTCGCGCCATTCGCGCCAGCGCAAAAAATCGCGCCGTGGCATGTTGGATATTCGCCGCACCATGCGCCGCAATGTGGCTTATGACGGCAATCTGTTTGAGCTGTCTTGGCGGCGCACTAAAGTCGAGCGGCCAAAGCTTCTCGTGTTATGCGATGTCTCGGGCTCGGTGGCGGCCGTGTCGCAGTTCTTCTTGATGTTTCTCTATAGCCTCGATGAGGTGATGCCCAAGACGAGAAGTTTTGTTTTCTCCAATCGGGCGGGTGAGATTTCTGACATGATGCGCGATGGCGATATGGATCAGGTGATGGAACAAGCGCTGCGCGAGTTTGGCGGCGGCTCCACCGATTACGGCATGTCGATGATGGATTTTGCCGAAGCCACGCTGGATACGATTGACCATCGCACCACGGTGATGATTTTGGGCGATGCGCGCTCGAATTATGGCGACCCTGGGCATTTGGTTTTAAAAGAAATGCACGAGCGCGCGCGCCGCGTGATTTGGCTGAACCCAGAAGGCGAGAGCAGTTGGGGAACGGGTGATAGCGAAATGAAACGCCTCGGCGCCTATTGCACGCATAAACAAGTGTGCAATTCCGTCAAACACGTCGAGCGGGTTTTGGACGACCTTTTGCGGTTAAGCACGTAAGCTTCAGCGCGGCAGAACGCTCTCGCCCATGAGGAAGAAATCAACTTCGCGGGCGCATTGGCGACCCTCGCGAATGGCCCAAACCACCAGCGATTGACCGCGACGCATATCCCCACAAGCAAAGACTTTCTTGCGCGAGCTTTCATAGGTCGCTGTGTCGGCGGCGACATTGCCGCGCGGGTCTTTTTCCAGCGCCAATTCTTCCACCAAACCATCGTGGACGGGGTGGATAAAGCCCATCGCCAGCAGTACCAAATCGGCCTTCAGCTCAAACTCGGAGCCTGCGATGTCTTGCATTTTATCGTCGACTTTAATGCACTCAATGGCGGTTACTTTGCCGTCTTCGCCCATGACTTTTTTGGTCATCACCGAGAAGTCGCGCACGGCGCCCTCTTCTTGGCTGCTCGAGGTGCGCATTTTTAGCGGCCAATCTGGCCAAGTCATGCCCTTGTCTTCTTTCTCGGGCGGCATGGGCATAATTTCCAGCTGCGTCACCGAAGCGGCGCCTTGGCGGAAACTCGTGCCAATGCAATCCGAGCCCGTATCGCCACCGCCGATAACCACGACATGTTTGTCTTTGGCGAGAATAGGCGTGATGTCGCCCAAATCTTCGTCTCCAACGCGGCGGTTTTGTTGCGGTAGGAAATCCATGGCGTAATGCACGCCGTCGAGGTCTCGACCCGCCACTGGCAAATCGCGAGGCACTTCCGAGCCACCGGAGAGAATGAGCGCATCATGTTTGGCTTCCAAATCATTGGCCGTCACATCGATCCCAACGTTGACGCCATAATGGAAGCTCACGCCTTC
>JAQWIP010000069.1 GCA_029248825.1 Alphaproteobacteria bacterium
CCACGATTGGCAGTCTCACAGGCTCAACCTTAGAAACCTTTTTGGATACAACCAATGATGACGGCGAGTCCGTATCCGAAGGAGACACCGGTTCCTCGCTTGATGTTTATGACAGGCCGGGCGAGTTTTTCTATTCCCACGGCCTGATGAACCGCGGCACGATTGCCGCCAATAGCTGGCACGACGGCTTTAAAGCCGATGCCGTGCGCCTCGAAGCAGGCGCCACGATTCATGGCGGCATTTACAATAGCGGAAGCATCTCTGCCACCGCCTATAATGGCGACGCCACAGCTTTGGGGCTGAACGCTGGCTCCCTCAACAATGGGCTTCGCAGCGATGGTTCGGTTTTGCTAAATGAAGGCACAATTTTCGCCAGCGTGACCACGCATACGGGCTCGGATAGCACCAAGACGAAAGCATCGCACACCGCCACCGCCATTAAATTGGCCGATGGTGTGGCGCCCACCACAGGCGCGTTGATTTTCAACCGTGGCACAATTTCTGCTGCCTCCAGACATATCACCGCCGCCACCGACGAGGAAGCCGCGACCAATGTTGCAGGCGAGAATGCCTTTGCCTTGGATTTATCGGCCGTGACCAGCGCGCTTAATTTCACCCAAGGCTTGCGTCAAGACGATGCCTTGCTCGGCTCGGGAACTAACTCGAACACCAATCCTTACCTTGGCGGTGGCGACTTGGATATCGACCGCACGGGCGACATTGGCGAGGATGACGACGGGAACCCAATCAATATTGCCGATGGAAAAATCGATACGCGCGATATTTCTGCGCCAAGCCTTACCGGCGATATTGTTTTTGGTTCGGGCGCCAATCAGTTCCGGCTTTTGGCTGGCACGGTGACGGGCGACATTGATTTTGGCGCGAGCGCGGATGAGCTGTTAATCGGCAATTCGATGGGAGATGACGCCAATTCAGAAGATGACATCGACGACAATGAGTATATCGCGCCGATTACGGGTTTTCTTGGCACCCTCCAAAATACGGGGGATTTGGACATCACCCTTGGCGGGCAAACGGATATTGCGGCCGAGAAAACGCGCCTGCATTTTTCCGGCCAAGAAGGGCGTGACCTGAACGACGATGGCGACGACACTGACCTCGGGGAAGAATTGGAAGGTCTCGACCTCGCCAGTTTGACGCTCAGCGAAGAAGCCGATTTGCGCTTTACCATTAACCCAACATTCTTGAGCGGTGCGGTTTTGGATGTGACGACCTTAAGCCTTGGCGCGGATGCCACCCTCTCGCCTTTCATCACGCGCTTGCCGGGACTGGACGCCAATGGCGATTTTATATCGCTTGATCTCAAGCTCATCGAGTCGAGTTCTGATCTCAATGGGCTGAGCGGCACCATCAACGACCATTTGCTCGAAGATGGCTACCCTTATATTTACAACGTCTCTTTGGCCGTCGATGAGACGGATACGAAAGATGCGATTGTCGCGACTTTCGCCCTGAAGGAAGCCAGCGAGCTTGGGCTGAATAAAACCGAAGGCGCGGCTTGGCCAGCCGTGGTTAGCCATTTCGGCACGAATGACACGCTGGAGGGGCGCTTGAGTGCGATTACCGATGGCGATGATTTCAACGCTTATTACGACCAACTTCTGCCCCAACATGGCGATGGCACGATGAAACAACTGGCCAGTCTTGGCGAAGCCGCCACAGGCGCCGTGGGTCAGCATTTGCAGATTGTGGCCGCAGGGGGTCGCCGCGATGGCGATGGCTGGTTGCAGCAATTTGGCGATTATCGCAAACAAGATGCCACCGTCGAAACAGATACCGTCAGCGGCACCAGCTATGGGTTGGCTGTCGGCTATGATGCGCCAGCCGGCTTTACCGAAGCGCTAGGTTTTTATGCGCAAATGAGTTTCACCTCGGTCAACGAAAAGCCGAGCCTATTGCCTAATGGACTGGCGCCCGCGCGCGATGAAGTGAAGTCGGAGAGCTTTGGTGTGGGCGCCTATCTGGCCGATGCGCTGGGCCCGCTTCGCTATGAGCTGAGTGCGACCGCAGGCTCGGTTGCTTTTGATAGTTTTCGCGGTGTGCAGTTTAATGGCGTTAGCGATTTTTTATCGGCCGCATGGGATGGCACATCGACGGCTGCCTCGGCACGGATTATTTACCCCATTCTTCAAGACGACCACCTGTTGCGCGTCGAAGCGGGTCGCGATTACTTCTCGCTCGAGCAAGATGATTACACGGAAAACACAGCTCTTGGGCTCGACCCCGAATTGGCTTTGCGGGTTCGCGGCGGAAATTCCGATATGACCAGCGATTATCTCGGCATTCGCGGCAGCTTGCTGCGCGGCGGCGGCAGCCCGAGCGATATCGTATGGGAGCCGAACTATTATTTGGGCTTTCGCCAAGTGTCAGATTATTCGGCCTATAGCGCCAAAGCCAATTTTGTTGGCAATGACACGGTGTTCGATTTGACATCGCAAGACGAGTTAACCGACAGCACAGAGTTGGGTCTTGGCTTAGCGGCGCATAATGATTACTTCGCGTTTGAGTTTAGCTATCGCGGCAAATTCGGCGATGGCGAAGAAGTGCATGGCGGCGGCATTTCTGTCCGCTTGCTGTTCTAAAGCGCGTCGAATAAGCCTGGCTTCAAGCGTTTCGCGGCGGCGGCAAATTCTGAAAAATCATCGATGATGGCACCAGCCTTCAGCTCGTCAAGGCTGACGCGGCGATAGCCAAAGCTTACGCAAATCGACGCGACATTGGCGGCCATCGCACCAAATGTATCGGCTTCGCTATCGCCCACCATAATGGCATCTTCGGGTTTTTCGCCAAGCCGCTTCAGGGCTTCTTCGATGGTATCGGGGTCGGGTTTTCGTTTGGGCAAAGTGTCGCCTCCCACCAGCGCCTCGAAATAGCCATGGATGCCGAGGCGGAATAATAATTTGGCCGACAGGCTTTCGCGCTTATTGGTGACCACGGCCATGGCGATGCCGCCCGCGCGTGCCGCCTGTAAAATCGGCAAGAGATTAGGATAGAGACGCGTGTGGGCGTCGATGTTTTGGTCGTAATATAAAACGAATTCTTCGGTCGCTGCATCCAATTGGTCGTCGGGCCAGATGACGCCATTTTCTTGCAGGCCACGTTGCAAAATAACGCGCGCGCCGCCGCCAATGAGGTTTTGCGTGGCATCGCCCGAGACTTTTTTCAGTCCGTTTTTGCGCAAAATATAATTCATCGCGGCATGTAAATCGGGCTTGGTATCGGCAAGCGTTCCATCGAGGTCAAAAAGCAGAGCGGCCATGTGGGGTCCTAATTTCGAGATATATGTTGATGCTTCGCGCAAGCGCATGCTACATCCGATTCATGGCACCACGACATCTTTTTCTCATGTTCATCATCTGCTTGGTTTGGGGCTTCACCTTTGTCGCTGGCAAGGCGGGGGTCACCGAAATTCCACCGATGTTGTTCACCGCATTGCGCTATCTTTTGCTGTCGCTGCTGCTGTTTCCTTTTTTGCAAATCGTCGCTGGCCAAATGCCTCAGATTATTTTCATTTCCATCGCCATGGGCTCGGCGCATTTTTCGCTGTTTTATGGCGGCATGTCGATTGCCGACAATGTGTCCTCCATCGCCGTGGCCACGCAATTGGGCGTGCCGATTAGCACCATTATGTCGATTATCTTTTTAAACGAGCAAGTGGGCTGGCGCCGTTGGTTGGGCATTGCCATGTCGTTTGGCGGCGTGCTTATCATCAGTTTCGACCCCGCCATTATCAGCGAGCGGCTCGGCCTTCTTATGGTTGTGGGCGCGGCTTTCATCGGCTCGGCTGGCACGATTGTGATGAAACAGATTAAACATACCGGCGTTTATCAAATGCAGGCATGGATTGCCATGCTGAGCTGGCCACCGCTGATTGCTCTCTCGCTGATTTTTGAAAACAACCATGTCGCGGTGTTGCAAAACGCCAGTTGGATGGCGTGGGGCGGGGTGGTCTATACGGCGGTTGGCGCCAGCCTCATCGGTCATGCGGGCATGTATTATTTGCTGCAACGCTATGATGTCTCCATCACTTCGCCGCTGACGCTTATGGCGCCGATTTTCGGCATTATGTCGGGGGTGATTTTCTGGGGCGACCAATTGGGCGTGCGCTTCTGGATTGGCGGCGGCATTGCTTTGTTGGGCGTATTGATTATTGGGCTAAGAAAGCGTGAGGTTGCGCACGCGGGCAATGTGCTATGAGTTTGAAAATCCAAACGCATAGCTCGCCAAACCATGACGCGCGGCGCCAAAAGCTAAGCCATATTATTTTGCATTATACCGATATGGAGACCCCGCAGGCAGCCCTTCGGCGCTTGTGCGATCCGGCCGCGAAAGTCTCGGCGCATTATCTCCTTCACGCTGACGGACAAATTGTGCAAATGGTGGAAGAAAGCCGTCGGGCTTGGCATGCTGGCGTCTCGTCTTGGCAGGGCGAAAGCGATATGAATTCGTCTTCCATCGGCATTGAGCTAGACCATAAAGGGTGCGACGCACAAGGCCATATGGCGGCTTTCCCCGAAGCCCAACGCCAGTCGCTTTATGCGCTTTTGGGCGATATCATCGAGCGCCACGGGCTCGACCCGCGCCAAGTTATCGGCCATAGCGATATTGCCCCCGGGCGCAAAACCGACCCGGGCGAAGCCTTTGATTGGGCAGAATTATATGCCGCAGGTTTTGGCCTCTGGCTGAGCGATGTGAAGCTGGAAGCGGTGGCGGATTTACCCTCCGATGCGGCAGGGGAAAAGGCGATAGTGCCTTTGCAAAAAGCGCTGGCGGCTTTTGGTTATGGCCTCGAGGTAGACGGCGTCTATGGCCAGCAGACGCGCGATGTGGTGGCGGCTTTTCAACGCCATTTCCGCGCCACCCGCATCGATGGGGTTGCTGACGCCGAGACCCAAAGTCTGATTTATGCCTATTGCCGCGCTAGTCTCGCCAAAGCCGACGCCGGCTAACGCATATGCTCTCTTGACGCTTGGGCTCTAGCGGCGTAAGCAAAAAAACGGTCAGAGGGTCGGGTGATCGCTCTTACTTCGGTGAGGGAGGAAAGTCCGGGCTCCACGGAAACACGGCGCCGGATAACGTCCGGCAGAGGCAACTCTAGGGAAAGTGCCACAGAAAGCAAACCGCCTCTTCGGAGGTAAGGGTGAAAGGGTGCGGTAAGAGCGCACCGCGCTGCTGGTAACAGCAGTGGCAAGGTAAACCCCGCCGGGAGCAATACCAAATAGGGGCGACACATAATCTGTTTCCGGATTGTCGCTCGGGTAGGTAGCACGAGGTGTTCGGTAACGGACATCCCAGATGAATGGTCACCGCCATATTTTCGGATATGCGCACAGAACCCGGCTTACAGACCCTCTGACCGCTTTTCGCAAAATCCACAAGATGTAGCCATGTCGGCGCGCGGCGCGCCCATATCTGCCCGTTTTTGCCCAAAACCCCCAGCCAAATTCCATTGACACCCATGTATTCCCATGCTATCCCAAGTAATCCCATAAATGCCCTTACGGTAAGAGGCAGGGAGGGTCGGCCAAATTGCGCCGACAAATGAAGGGGGAAGCGACATGGCCATGTTCATGTCTACAGTGACGAGCAAGATAGACGCCAAGGGTCGCGTCTCGGTTCCGTCTGTCTTCCGTTCGGCGATACTCGCCCAAAATAGTTCGCCAAACTCTGGCCAAGCCGCGCCCCACGAAGGGCCGAACGGCATTTTCGTTTATCCCTCTTTCACCGAAGCGGCGATTGAGGGCGGCGGGCAATCGCTGATGAGCGACATTGGCGCCATGGTGGAGCGCCTCGATTTGTTCACCGAAGAGCGCGATGCTTTGGCCGCCTCTTTGTTCGCCGACAGCCACCATTTGGCCTTTGATGGCGATGGTCGAGTGTCATTGCCAGCGCCTCTTTTGGCGCATGCGGGCGTCGAAAAAGAACTGATGTTCGTCGGCCTCGGCACCAAGTTTCAGATTTGGAACCCCGCCAGCTACGCCGACTTTAGATCGAAAGCGCGCGCCATGGCGCTGCAACAAAGAGGGCTTTTGCGATCGCTTTCCTCCCCGCCTTCGGCGCCGCCAGGCTTGCCACCGAACGAGGGCAAGCAATGAGTAGCGGGGGCGACGTGTTCAATAGGCAGCAAGCTAGCGTGCCCCCGGTTTCGGCTCCCCATATTTCTGTATTATTGCCTGAAGTGGTGGGCGCTTTGGCGCCCCAGCCCGATGAAATTCACGTCGATGGCACTTTCGGCGCGGGCGGCTATACCAAAGCTTTATTTCAGGCCGCCGATTGCACCGTGGTGGCGATTGACCGCGATCCGGACACCCAGCAACACGCCGATGTTTTGGCCGCCGAGTTTGGCGCGCGCCTGATTTATCTGTCGGGTTGCTTTGGCGATATGGAAAGCCTGTTGTCGCAAGCCAATCTCGGACAAGTCGATGGCGTGACGCTTGATTTGGGCGTTTCTTCCATGCAGCTAGACGAGGGCGCGCGTGGATTTTCTTTCCTGCGCGACGGGCCGCTGGATATGCGGATGAGCCAAAACGGGCAAAGTGCTGCGGATTTATTAAACCAAGCCGAGCCAGATTTGCTGAGCGATATTTTGCATGTTTACGGCGAAGAGAAACGCGCCCGCGCCATCACCAAAGCCATCGTCGCGCGCCGCGCCGAGACGCCTTTTGCCACCACACAAGATTTGGTCGACGTGGTTATTTCCGTTTTGGGGGCACCGCGCTTTGGCAAATCGCATCCCGCAACGCGCACGTTTCAGGCCATTCGGATTTATCTCAATGATGAGCTTGGCGAGCTATTGCGCGGCTTGCAAGCGGCCGAGCAGGTTTTAAAACCGGGCGGTCGCTTGGCTGTAGTAACTTTTCATTCGCTGGAAGACCGCATGGTGAAGCAGTTTTTTGCGCCGCGCACGGGTCGGGCAGGGCGCCCATCGCGCCATCAGCCCGATGTGGAAATGGCGCCACCAAGTTTTGCCGAACCGGTCAAGCGCACAATCAAGGCGAGTGCGGCTGAAATTCAAGACAACCCGCGTTCGCGCTCGGCGCGTCTGCGCGTGGCGCTGCGCACGCAAGCCGACGCCTTTCCAGAAAGCGGCGATTTAATGCCCCGCCGCGCCCCGCAAATCGAGGCGCAAAGATGATCCGCTGGGTGAATATATCTTTGGGGCTGCTGCTGGTTGTGTGCATTGCGGCGCTCTATCACATTCGCTATTCGGCCGAAGCCGAAGCGCGGCTGGTGCGCCAAGTGGAACAGAAAATCAACCGCGAGCAAGACCGCCAGCGCACCCTGCGCGCCGAGTGGAGCAGCCTCAACGACCCGCGTCGTTTGCAATTGCTGTCGCGCCATTATTTGCAATTAGATTATCTCCGCCTGTCGCAAGTCGAAGACATGCGCAGCCAGGAAACGCAAACCATTCCGGTGATGTTAGTGCCGCAAAATACCAATACGGGAGGCGCTCATGAGCCGCGCTAAACTTCCCGTGGTGGCGGCAGGCCGCGATTGGGCTGCGGCTCTGGGCGGGCGTTTGAACGCTGCGCCTGCGGGTCTCTCGGAACATGCCGTGGAAGTGACGCGCAATCGTTTGCGCTTGGCTTTGGTTTGCTTCGTTCTTATTTTCACCGGTTTGGCGGGGCGTCTGGTGCAATTGACGGTATTGGAAAATCAGCCGGCTTGGCAGGCTGGCGCGCAGAAACAACAACGCATGTTGCGCCCGACGATTTTAGACCGCAATGGCATTGTCTTGGCGACACAAATTTCTACTGTGACGCTGGGCGCCGATGTGGCGATGATTGACGATGGCCCCGAAATGGCGGCGCGTTTGAAAGAGATTTTGCCAGATTTAAATCAGCCCCGCGCGGCGCGTTTATTGTCGGGCAAGCACCGTTATGTCGATTTGAAATCGGGTCTGACGCCAGCGCAAAAGCAAGCCACTTTGGCGTTTGGCGATCCGGCCTTGAAGCTGACGCGCGCCAGCAGTCGGGTCTATCCGACGGGTCATGTGATGGCGCATAGCGTCGGTTTTACCAGCTCTGATATGCGCGGCCTTGCGGGGTTGGAGCTTTATCTCGACCGGCTGATGGAAGACGAAGGTTTTGAGGGCGTGTTGGAAAGCAGCCTAGATGTGCGCGTGCAACATAATGTGCGCGATGTCTTACAAGAGGCGATGCTCAAACACCAAGCCAAGGCGGTTGGGGCGATTGTTGTCGATGTGCATTCGGGCGAAATTATCTCGCTGGTCTCGCTGCCCGATTTCGATGCCAATGACCCGATGGCGCAGGGTCGCAAGTCGCATTTCAATACGATTACGTCGGGCGTTTATGAGCTAGGTTCCATTTTTAAAGTGTTCACCGCCGCCATGGCCTTGGATACGGGCTTGGTTGGCGAAGACGAGGTTTTCGATGCGCGCGAGCCGATTAAAATTGGTCGCAAAACTTTCGACGACGACCACGGCCAAGAGCGTGTTTTATCGATGGATGAGGTGATTATTCATTCGTCGAATATTGGCGCCGTTCAAATGGCCATGCGCGTACCTGCCGATGTGCATTACGAATTTATTGGCAAACTAGGGTTTCTAGATTCTGTACCGTTTGAATTGCCAGAGAGTGCCGAGCCGCTCATCCCCGCGCGCTGGACGGATATTGAACGCGCGACATCCTCGTTTGGCTATAGTTTTTCGGTCTCGCCTCTGGCTGCCGTTATGGCTGGCGCGGCCATGGTTAATGGCGGGGTTTTATATGAGCCGAGCTTGCGCAAAGTGGGCTTGCCCGTCGGCGAGCGGATTATCGCAGCCGAAACCAGTCGGTCGGTGCGCCGCATGATGCGCTCGGTCGTCACCCATGGCACGGGGCGCCAAGCCAATGTGCCGGGCTATCAGATTTTGGGCAAAACCGGCACGGCCGAAAAACACACCGTGGGCGGCTATAATAAAGAAGCCTTGGTGACCTCCTTTTTGGGCGCGTTTCCAGCGCGCGCGCCGCGCTATGCCATGTTGGTCATGTTCGATGAGCCTCAAGGCCACGCCGAAACCTATGGCCATAGTCAAGCGGGTTGGAATGCCGCCCCCGCCGCAGGCGAGATTGTGCGCCGCACGGCCAGCCTTCTGGGCGTTTTACCGCGTGCCGAAGTTCCGGCGGAGCAAGCGGCTGTGGAACCGACAAATCGCTCGGTCGAGGAGGTGGCTTATGCGCCTCGATGAATTGAGCCCGAAGCAGAATTTTGCAGGTGCCAGCGCCATGGCCTCGCTAGAAGTGCGCGGCCTCAGTGCCGATAGCCGCAGTGTGCAACCTGGATATTTATTTGCCGCTTTGCCCGGCACACAAGTCGATGGTCAGGCTTTCATCGGCCAAGCGATTGAAAACGGCGCGACCGCGATTTTGGCGCGCGAGCCTTTATTGGCGCAGCCCTTGCATGGCGATGTGGCTTTTGTTTCCAGCGATAATCCGCATCGCGATTTGGCTCATATGGCGGCGCGGTTTTTTGAGTTTCAGCCGCCTCATATTGGCTGCATTACCGGCACCAATGGCAAAACATCGACGGCCAGTTTCTTGCGCCAATTGCTCGCCGCCCAAGGCCATAAGGCCGCGGCTATGGGAACGCTTGGCGTTGAGGCCGATGGCTATTTTGAGCCGCTGCATCACACCACTCCAGACCCCGTTCGCTTGCATGCGAGTTTGCGCGATTTGAGCGCGCATGGCGTCACGCATGTTGCGATGGAGGCTTCGAGCCACGGATTGGCGCAACATCGGATGGATGGCGTGCAAGTTGAAGTGGCGGGTTTCACCAATTTATCGCGCGACCATTTAGATTATCACGCCACGCCCGAAGCCTATGAAGCGGCCAAGCAACGCTTGTTCACCGAGTTGTTGCGCGAGGGCGGAACGGCCGTGATTACGGGCAGTCATGCCTCGGGCGAGCGCTTGCAAGCGCTTTGCGAAAGCGCGGGTCGTGCCGCCGTGATGGTCGGTCGCCGCGAAGATAACGTTTATGTAAACGTCCGCGCGCACACGGCCACAGGCTTGCAGCTCGAGGTTACTTTGAACGGCCACTCGCAAATCCTCGCCGTGCCGCTCATCGGCGATTTCCAAACAGAAAACCTCGCCTTGGCCTTGGGCATGGCGCAAGCTTTCGGCGTTCCAGATACAGATTTATTCGCCGCTTGCGCGCATGTGCAAGCGCCGCGCGGGCGCATGCAATTTGTCGGTCGCTCGCAAACTGGCGCCAGTGTTTACGTCGATTACGCGCACACCCCAGACGCGCTCGACAATGCGCTGCAAGCCTTGCGCGCGCATCTGCCGACCCAAGGAAACTTATCCGTGCTGTTTGGTTGTGGCGGCGATCGCGATGCGGGCAAGCGCCCTGAAATGGGCAAGCTGGCTGCGGCCAAAGCCGATAGCGTTTTTGTGACCGATGATAATCCGCGCCAAGAAACACCTGCCAGCATTCGCGCGGCCATTCTCGCGGCCTGCCCGGAGGCGCAAGAAATCGCCGACCGTGGGCAAGCCATTGGCGCCATTATCGATGCGGCGCAAAGTGATGACATTGTTCTGCTGGCGGGGAAAGGCCATGAAGGCGGACAGATTATCGGCGACACAATTTTGCCATTTGATGATGCTCTGGTAGCGCAATCACATCTTTCTAAGAAAGGGGGTCAGCATGGCTAATCCTCTCTGGAAAGGCTCGCAAGTGATAGCTGCTTTGGCGGCGCATCTGGTGGAAGGCAGCGAAACGCTGTCGCGCGATTGGATAGCCAATGGCGTTTCCATCGATACCCGCGACTTAAAAGCAGGCGATATTTTCGTCGCCTTGCCCGGAGAAAACGTCGATGGGCATGACTATGTCGAGGCGGCTTTTGAGGCCGGTGCCACGGCGGCTCTCGTGCGCCCTGATTTCGCCAGCGACAAACTGTCGGCCAAAGCTGTGGTCTTGCCGGTGTTGGATGTTTTGGGCGCGCTGGAAGCCTTGGGTCGTGCGGCGCGCGCGCGCAGCCAAGCGCATATTATCGGCGTCACGGGCAGCGTAGGCAAAACCAGCGTCAAAGAAACCTTGGCCGTGGCACTGGCAAAAAGCGGCACGGTGCATGCCTCGGAACGCTCGTTCAACAATCATATCGGCGTGCCGCTCAGCTTAGCGCGGCTTTCGGCAGAGGCCGATTTCGCGGTGTTTGAACTGGGCATGAACCATGCTGGCGAGCTAACGGATTTGGCGGATATGGTGCGCCCGCATTGCGCCATCATCACCACGATTGGCACGGCGCATATCGAAAATTTTGCGGATATGACGGCTCTGGCGCGCGCCAAGGCCGAGATATTCAGCGGTCTGGTAGAGCGCGGCACCGCCATTTTGCCGCGCGACAATGCTCATTATGAGGCGCTGAAACAGGCGGCGGGCAAGGCGCATGTGATTGCCTTTTCGGCCGAAGGCGACCCGCAAGCTCAGGCGATGACGGCGCAAGTGAAATTGCATGATACGTGCAGCTGTGTCACCGCGCATATTCTTGGCCAAGATGTGATTTACAAAATCGGCACGCCGGGCGCCCATCACGTGGCCAATAGTTTGGCGGTCTTAGCGGCGGTGCAAAATGCGGGCGCTGATTTGGCGCTGGCGGCTTTATCTTTAGCCGACCATGAGGGGCTTTCGGGGCGCGGGCGTCGCTATCGGCTTGGCGAAGACGAGGCGGCCATCACGCTGATTGACGAAAGTTACAATGCCAATCCAACCTCCATGGCGGCGGCGTTGAAAGCGCTGGGACTGGCGCCTCGTTTAGGGCGGGGTCGGCGCATTGCGGTGCTGGGTGATATGGCCGAATTGGGCAAAGACGCGCCGGCGCTTCATGCCGCTTTGGCGCAAACCATCGAGCAAGCCGATATTGATTTGGTGCTGACCTGTGGCGAGTTGATGGTGCATTTGCACAATCATTTACCGCCCGGTCGCATGGGGCCGCATGTCGGCACAACAGAAGAAATGATGGAAAGTCTCAACCGAGATTTACGCGCCAATGATGTGGTGATGGTGAAGGGCTCTCATTCCAGTGGTATGGGAAAGCTGGTCGACGCCTTACTTGAAACATCTGCGGCAGAGATAAAAAAAGCGAGGGTCGGATAATGCTTTATGAATTCATGCTGTATTTCAGCGAACAAGTGCCAGGCGCCAATCTGTTCAATTACATCACGTTTCGCGCAGGCGGTGCGGTGATGACCTCTTTGCTCATCAGCTTTCTGCTCGGCCCTTGGATGATTGGCGCTTTGCGCGCCCGCCAAGGCAAAGGACAGCCGATCCGCGAAGATGGCCCGCAATCGCATTTGGTTACCAAAGTCGGCACGCCGACCATGGGCGGCTTGCTGATTTTGCTGGGCGCGCTCGGTTCGACTTTGATTTGGGGCAATCTGACCAATCCGTTTTTATGGATTGTGCTGCTGACCACAACCGGCTTTGGCATTATTGGTTTTGCCGATGATTATCTAAAACTGCGCGGCGGCTCGAGTGCGGGTGTGCCGGGTCGGGTGAAATTGATATTTGAATCGCTCGTCGCCATTTGCTCGGTTCTGGCCATCAGCCATTATCTGCCGGAGCCTTTGTCGACCAGCTATGCCATTCCTTTCTTGAAAGACGTGCTGTTGCCGCTGGGCTTGCCGCTTTATTTATTCGCTGGCCTGATTGTGATGGTCGGCGCGTCCAATGCGGTCAATCTAACCGATGGTCTGGACGGTCTGGCGATTGTGCCGACGATGATTGCGGCCGCGAGTTTTGGCTTTATTGCTTATCTGGTTGGCAATGCGATTTTCGCCAATTATCTGCAAGTCCATTACGTGCCTGGCACGGGCGAGCTGGCGGTCTTTTGCTGCGCTCTCATTGGCTCTGGCTTAGGTTTCCTTTGGTATAATGCGCCACCGGCGGCGGTTTTCATGGGCGACACGGGGTCGCTGGCTTTGGGCGGCGCGCTGGGGTCCATCGCCGTGGCCACCAAACATGAATTGGTGCTGGCGATTATCGGCGGGTTATTTGTCTTAGAAGCGGTCTCGGTGATTGTGCAAGTGGCCTCGTTCAAGCTCACGGGCAAACGGGTTTTCGCCATGGCGCCTTTGCACCATCACTTCGAGCAGCGCGGCTGGGCCGAGCCGACGATTGTTATTCGGTTCTGGATTATCTCCGTCATTCTCGCCCTCATCGGGCTGGCTACGTTGAAGCTGAGGTAGGTCTATGATGCAGCTTCCCAAACTCACTGGTGAAACCGCCGTCTTCGGACTGGGCCGCTCTGGTCTGGCTTGTGTGGCGTCGCTGGTGGCTGCGGGAAATCAGGTGGTGGCTTGGGATGACCGCGCGGCGCCGCGCGCGCAAGCCGAAAAATTGGGCGCGCGGGTGCGAGATTTGACCGAGGATTTCGCCACGCCGACGCAATTGATTGTTAGCCCCGGCGTGCCATTGACCCATCCCGCCCCGCACCCGATTGTGCTGGCGGCGCGCGCGTTGGGCTGTGCGGTTTTGGGCGATATGGATTTATTCTCCATGGCGCTAGAGGCTTCGGGCTTGCGCGACAAGGCGACGATACTCGGCATTACCGGCACCAATGGAAAATCGACCACCACGGCTTTGGTCTGCCACATGCTGCAATCGGCGGGTCTGCCGGTTCATATGGGCGGCAATATCGGCACGCCGGTTTTGCAATTGCCACTGCCAGAGGCGTCGGCGCAAAACACGATTTACGTTCTCGAGCTATCGTCTTATCAGCTCGACCTCAATCGTCAGCTGCACTGTGATATCGGTGTGATGTTAAACCTCACGCCAGACCACCTAGACCGGCACGGCGATATGGCGGGCTATGCGCGCGCCAAACAAGCTCTATTTGAAAATGGCAAATGCCAGACTTTGCGCGTCATCGGCACGCAGGATGCGCCAAGCCGCGAGATGGCGCAGGCGCATCGGCATGAAAATCTAATCACGATTTCCAGCGCCCCTAGCGAGGGCGATATTCATTTCGCGCAAGGGCGACTGAACTATGGCGCTGGCGAGACGCTTGATTTGCAAAATTGTGCAGCCCTTCGCGGCGCCCATAACGGCCAAAACGCTGCCGCCGCTTTGGCCATTGGGCAAAGCTTGGGGCTGAGCGATGCCGCGATTGCCAATAGTTTCGAGAGTTTTGGCGGCATGGCGCATCGCTTGCAATCGGTGGCGCATCACGGCGCATTGCATTTTGTTAACGATAGCAAAGCCACCAATGCGGAGGCGACCCGTCACGCGCTGGCGGCCTTTGATAATATTTACTGGATTGCAGGTGGGGTGGCCAAAGCGGGGGGTATTTCCAACCTGAAGCCGCAATTTGCCAATGTGCGCGCCGCCTATCTGATTGGCGAAGCGGGCGAGGATTTTGCCCAAACACTGACGGATACGATGACAGATACGATGCCGGATAAAATGCCAGTAGCGATATCTCAAACCATCGATAAAGCGGTGAGCCAAGCGGCCGAGCAAGCCCAAGCCGATGCGCTCAGCCAAGCGACGATTTTACTGTCACCTGCCTGTGCGTCTTTCGACCAATTCGAAGATTTCGAAGCGCGCGGTCTGGCGTTTCAAGCCGCGGTTGCCACTTGGGTGGCGGCACAAGAGAAAGGCGGTGCCGCATGAGCCGTCTGTTTGCTCGCACCAATCGAGGCCTTCTGTCGCAATGGTGGTGGACGGTTGACCGCCAAATGGTCGGCGGCGTTTTGGCGCTCATCGGCTTTGGCTATCTGATGGCTTTTGCCGCCAGCCCCGCCGTGGCGCAAACCATTGGCAAGTCGATTTATTATTTCGCCAATAAGCAATTTGTCTTTCTTTCCTTGGCGGGTTTTGTGTTTCTTGGCGTGTCGATGCTCTCGCCCAAGGCGATTAAATATTTCGCGCTGCTCTTGCTGGTCGGCGCGCTGGGCAGTGTTATCGCCACGCTGTTTTTTGGGGTCACCGTGAAGGGCGCGAGCCGCTGGTTGATTATCGCCGGAATATCCGTGCAACCCTCCGAGGTGTTAAAACCTGCTTTCGTTGTGGTCACCGCTTGGTTGTTCGCGCGCCAAAGAGCCAAATTTGTGGCGCATGATATGTGGTTGGCGGTCGTGCTTCTGCTCGGCACTTGCGCCCTCTTGGCCATGCAGCCTGACTTCGGCCAAACCATTTTATTGGGATTGGTGTGGATGTGCCTGTTCTTTTTGTCGGGCGGGTCGATGAAATTAATCGCCGCCATGGCCAGCCTCGGTCTTTTGGCCGGCACATATGTTTACGCCACTTACGGCTATTTCCGCAGCCGCATCGACCGCTTCCTCGACCCCTCCACGGGCGACACCTATCAAGTGGATAAAGCCATGGATGCCATCCGCTCGGGCGGCATCACGGGTGTGGGGCCAGGCGATGGCCGCGTGAAATCCATCCTGCCCGATGCCCATGCTGATTATGTCTTCGCTGTCGCGGCCGAAGAGGGCGGGTTGATTATCGGCTGTTTCATTGTTTTCACTTTCGCGTTTTTGGTTTGGCGCGCGCTTTGGGCTTTGCGCGAAGAGCGCGAGCATTGGGTGCAATTGGCCGCCTCGGGGCTGATTTGCCTATTTGGCCTGCAAGCGATTATCAATCTATCGGTCAATCTCAACCTCATGCCGTCCAAGGGCATGACTTTACCGTTTATTTCTTATGGCGGCTCGTCGCTTTTGGCCTCGGCCATTACCATGGGCATGTTGGTCGGCTTAATGCGCCGCCGCGCCAGCTCCGACACACGTTTACGCACGCTGCCGACCCGCGGCACTCACTTACTGGCTGGAGGTCGCACATGAGTAAAGCAAACACCCCTAAAAATAAGGTCTTACTGGCGGCTGGCGGCACGGGCGGACATATGTTTCCGGCCAGTGTTTTGGCCGAGCAGTTGAAAGCCATAGACTATGAGATGCATCTGGCTACCGATACGCGCGGCCTCGCCTATGTGGCGCAACTGACGCCAATGGTGCAGCATAAAGTGCCAGCCGCAACGGTGTTTAGCAGTGGCATTTTGGCCTTGCCGTTCCGCCTCGTCACCTTGGCATTTTCCATCCTCATGTCGTTATATTTGGTGCAGCGTTTGAAGCCGAAAGTGATTGTCGGTTTTGGCGGCTATCCGTCTTTTGGGCCAGTGATGGCGGGGCTGATATTGGGGCGTCCGGTCTTGGTGCATGAGCAAAATGCGGTTCTGGGGCGGGTCAATCGACTGGCTGCCCATTACGGGGCTTGTGTGGCGACGAGCTATAATCAAACCGATAAAGTTCCCGAGGCCGCTGCCGAGCGCTTGCGGCGGACGGGCAATCCTTTGCGCGCGGCGGTGCTTAAAGCGGCGCAAACAGAGTATAGCGAGCCGACGAAATCGGGCGGCTTTGAGCTTTTGGTATTCGGTGGCAGCCAAGGCGCCAGCGTGTTCTCTGAAATTTTGCCAGCCGCTGTTCAAAAATTGCCAAAGGGTTTGCAAAACCGTCTGCGGATTGTCCAGCAAGTGCGAAAGGTGGATATGCAAACCACTTTGGACACCTATGGAAAGTTGGGAGTTCATGCGGAAATGCGCGAGTTCTTTGACGATTTGCCAGCCCGTATGCGGCGCGCCCATATGGTTGTTTCGCGCGGTGGCGCCTCGACGATTGCCGAGCTGGCCGCCCTTGGGGCGCCGTCTTTGATTGTGCCTTTGCCAGGCTCGCTCGACCAAGACCAAGCGGTGAATGCGCGCGAGATAGAACATTTAGGCGGCGCTTTATTGCTGCGCCAAGCCGCGTTCACGCCAGAAAAGTTGGCCGAAATATTGACCCAAAAAATGCAAGACGCTGAGGCTTTAACCGCCATGTCGCGCCAAGCTTCGGCTTTTGGCGAGCTCGACGCTGCGGGTCGCTTGAGCCGCTATGCACATTGTTTGGCATCGGGCGTGCCGGTTCAAATCGATTTGCCGCGCCCCCGCCAATTCAATTCGGAGGCGCGCCATGGATAAGCCTGTGTCCCAAGCCCGCCCTCAACGGGTGCTTTTGCCAACGGGTTTGCGCCCGATGGGTCGGGTGCATATTGTCGGCATCGGCGGCATTGGCATGAGCGGCATTGCCGAAGTGATGCACCTCATGGGCTATGAAGTGCAGGGCAGCGATATGGGCGCCAATGCCAATACCGAACGCTTGGCCGCCATGGGCATTGAGATTATGCAAGGCCATGCCGCCGCCCATGTCGAAAAAGCCGGTGTGGTGACGATTTCCTCGGCCGTGCCAGACGATAATCCGGAAGTGCAAGCCGCGCGCGCCGCGCATATTCCCGTGGTGCGCCGCGCCGAAATGCTGGCCGAATTGATGCGCCTGAAACCGTGCATCACCATTGCTGGCACGCATGGCAAAACCACAACCACCTCCCTGACGGCGGCGCTCTTGGATGCCGCCTCGCTCGACCCAACGGTGATGAACGGCGGTATCATCAATGCCTATGGCACCAATGCACGGCTTGGCCGAGGCGATTGGATGGTGGTGGAAGCCGATGAAAGCGACGGCATTTCGGCG
>JAQWIP010000094.1 GCA_029248825.1 Alphaproteobacteria bacterium
AGAAGCCCCAGCCGAAACTGCTCCTGCTGAAGAAGCTGCTCCTGCTGAAGAAGCTGCTCCTGCTGAAGAAGCTGCTCCTGCTGAAGAAGCTGCTGCTGAAGAAGCACCAGCCGAAGAAGCACCAGCCGAAGAAGCACCAGCCGAAGAAGCACCAGCCGAAGAGGCTCCTGCCGAAGAAGCCCCTGCTGAAGAAGCTTCTGAGGAAGATAAGGCCGAGTAAATGGCGATCCGCCCCGCGCGCATGGCGGTTGTGGCCCCTGAGGGCCATGTCTGCTTATGCATTATCGGGGCGGCGCATGGCGTGCGCGGGGCGGTAAAGGCGAAATGTTTTGCCGAGAATATTGCCGACCTCGCCGCCTATGGCCCGCTGCGCGATGGGCAGGGCCAAGAGTTTAAAATCACCTCTGCCAAGCCCGATAAAATCGGCGCAAGGCTGACGCTGGATGGCGTTCATAGTCGCGAAGCGGCGGAGGCCCTGCGCGGCACGGCCTTGTTTTTGGCGCGCGAAAAATTGCCCGCGCTGAGCGATGCGGATGATTTTTATCATGCCGACCTTATCGGCCTCAGCGTGATGGATGTGGCGGGCGCGCCGCTGGGCAAAGTGGCCGGTGTGCATAATTTTGGTGCCGGGGATTTGCTGGAAATTGCGCCCGATGAAAACAATCAAGAGCACAACCAAGAGCAAAGCGCATTTTATCCCTTCACCAAAGAAATCGTGCCGCAAATTGATATTGCCGCGGGGTTTTTGACCCTTGTGCCGCCCATTGAAGATGAGGCGCGGCCTCCCGAGCAAATGGCCGACCCAAAACGGAAGGGCGACGCATGAGTTTCGCCGCCCATATCATCACCGCCTATCCCGATATGTTTCCCGGGCCTTTGGGCGAAAGCCTGCATGGGCGCGCTTTGGCCGATGGCCTATGGCATATGCAAACGCATGATTTGCGCGGCTTCGGCGCGGGCAAACATCAAAATATTGACGATACACCGGCCGGTGGTGGGCCGGGCATGGTGCTGCGCGCCGATGTCGCCGCCGCCGCCACCGACCATGTGACAGCGCAAGCCGATATACCGCTGATTTTACCCAGTCCGCGCGGTGTGCCGTTCAGCCAATCTCTGGCGCAGGAATGGGCGCAAGGCGCGGGGCTGATTTTTTTGTGCAACCGCTTTGAAGGGGTGGATGAGCGGTTCATTGAAGCGCGCCAACCGCTGGAGGTCTCTTTGGGCGATTATGTGCTGGCGGGCGGTGAGATGGCGGCCATGGTGATGCTGGAAGCAGTTTTGCGGCTGGTGCCCGGGGTCATGGGCAAGCTGGAAAGCGGCGCGGATGAGAGCTTTTCTGAGGCCAATCACGGCTTGCTGGAATATCCCCATTATACCCGCCCGCAAGATTTTGAAGGGCGCGATATTCCCGATGTTGTGACCGGCGGCGACCATGAAAAACTGGCCGCTTGGCGGCGCGCCCAGGCCGAAGCGGTGACGCAAAGCCGCCGCCCTGATTTATGGGCCACTTTTCTCAAGGGAAAAAGTGATGCAGCGGGGGGTTTTAAACGCAAAAAAGGGTGACAAGCCTGTCTGCCCGTGCTAAATCGCCCCATCTCGTGCCGAAAGGCGCGACTTTGTTTACCGAAATTCGCCATGCCCCCTCGAGGACGGCGCCCTTAAAGGGATAAGACAAATGAATGTGATTGAAGAGATTGAACGCGAGCATATGGCCGAATTAACGGCTGAAAAATCCGTGCCTGATTTTCAACCGGGCGATACGGTGAAAGTCAATGTGAAAGTGATTGAAGGCTCGCGCGAGCGTATTCAGGCGTTTGAAGGTGTGTGCATTGCCCGCGCCGGTGGCGGTCTCAATGAAAATTTTACGGTGCGTAAAATCTCTTATGGCGAAGGCGTCGAGCGCGTTTTCCCGATTTACTCGCCTTTGGTGGACAGTATTGAACTGATGCGTCGGGGCCGTGTGCGCCGCGCCAAGCTGTATTATCTGCGTGGCCTGACCGGTAAGGCGGCCCGTATTGTTGAGCGTCGCTTGAAGACCACAAAGGCCGATGCGACTCCGAAAAAAGTAATTGAGCAGGAAGCGGCTCAAGAGGAGACAGGCGCCGAAAGCGAAGCTTAAGCGTTCTTCTTAAAAAGCCCCCCAGCCAAACAATCAGGGGCCGGCATCAACCCGCCGCCTCATGAAACAGAGGCAAGACAAAGGCAGGATGATGACCGGAACAACACTTTACGATAAAATTTGGGACGCCCATTTGGTGGATGCGGACAGCGACGGCAATTCGCTGCTCTATATTGACCGCCATTTGGTGCATGAAGTGACCAGCCCGCAAGCCTTTGAGGGCCTGCGTATGGCGGGCCGCACACCGCGCGCGCCGCATAAGACGCTGGCTGTTGCCGACCATAATATTCCGACCACCAATCGCGCCGGTGGTTTGGACGCGATTGATGACCCTGAAAGCAGATTGCAAATTGAGACGCTGGAAAAAAACTGCGCCGAATTTGGCATTGATTATTTGCCGATGGATGATATTCGCCAAGGCATTGTGCATGTGGCCGGCCCCGAACAGGGCTTTACCCTGCCGGGCCTGACCATTGTTTGCGGCGACAGCCACACTTCTACTCATGGCGCATTTGGCGCGCTGGCGCATGGCATTGGCACATCTGAGGTCGAACATGTGCTGGCCACGCAAACGCTGATACAGGGCAAGGCCAAAAACTTCCGCATTAATGTGGTGGGCGAGGCGCCGGACTATATTACCGCCAAAGATATTGCCCTTGCCATTGTCGGCGAAATTGGCACAGCGGGCGGCACGGGCTATGTGCTGGAATATGCAGGCCCCGCGATTGAAGCCCTCTCGATCGAAGGCCGCATGACTTTGTGCAATATGTCCATCGAGGCTGGCGCGCGCGCAGGTCTTGTGGCTCCGGACGAGAAAACTTACGCCTTCCTCGAAGGCCGCGCCAAAGCGCCCCAAGGGGCGGATTGGGATAAAGCGGTGGCCTGTTGGCGCACGCTGGCTTCCGATGCGGATGCGGTTTTTGATAAAGAAATTACCATGGATGCCTCTGACTTGCCGCCTCTGGTGACTTGGGGAACCAGCCCGCAAGATGTTATTTCCATCGATGGCGCGGTGCCAAATCCGGCTGAGATTAAAGATGAAGCGCGGCGCAAATCCACCGAGCGCGCGCTCGACTATATGGGTCTGACCGCAGGCACGCCGATGCAAGAAGTCGCCATCGACCGCGTGTTCATCGGCTCTTGCACCAATAGCCGCATCGAAGATTTGCGCGCCGCGGCCGCCATTGCCAAAGGCAAAACCGTAGTGGACAGCGTCTCGGCCATGGTTGTGCCGGGCTCGGGTCTCATCAAATTGCAGGCCGAAGAAGAAGGTCTGGATAAGATTTTCATCGAGGCAGGTTTTGAATGGCGCGAGCCGGGATGCTCGATGTGTCTGGCGATGAATGCCGATAAATTGCAACCGGGCGAGCGTTGTGCGTCGACCTCCAATCGCAATTTTGAAGGTCGCCAAGGGCGCGGTGGACGCACCCATTTGGTGTCGCCAGAAATGGCAGCCGCCGCTGCCGTGACGGGTCACTTCACCGATATTCGTAATCTGAAAGCGGAGGGCTAACCCATGCAAAAGTTCAATCAATTGACCGGGATTGCCGCGCCGCTGGATATTTTAAATGTCGATACGGATATGATTATTCCAAAACAGTTTTTGAAAACCATCCAGCGTTCTGGCTTGGGCAAAAACCTGTTCGACGAAATGCGCTATACGCCCGACGGCCAAGAAGTCGCTGATTTCGTGCTGAACCAAGCGGCCTATCGCGAGGCGGAAGTTTTGGTGGCTGGCGATAATTTCGGCTGTGGCTCGAGCCGCGAACATGCGCCTTGGGCGCTGTTGGATTTTGGTATCCGCTGCGTCATCTCGACGAGTTTCGCCGATATTTTTTACAATAATTGCTTCAAGAACGGCATTTTGCCGATTGTTCTGCCGCAAGCCGATGTCGATAAATTGATGGAAGACGCCAAACGCGGCGCCAATGCCACAGTGACGATTGATTTGGAAAGCCAAACCATTCAAGGCCCCGATGGCGGCACGATTGCTTTTGAAGTCGATGCCTTCCGCAAAAAATGCCTGCTCGAAGGCCTCGACGATATTGGCCTGACGCTGCAAAAAGGCGATGCCATCGACGCCTATGAAACCGATTTGGCTGAACAGCCTTGGCGCTAGAGGAAGTCTTGGCGCTAAAAAAGTATTGGCGCTAGAGCCACCAGTAAGGATTTAAACATGGAAAATATTCTCATCTTGCCAGGCGACGGCATTGGCCCTGAAGTAATGGGCGAAGTGCGCCGCATCATCGATTGGTTCGGCGAGGCGCGCGGCTTTCAAGTGACCCTCGACGAAGACCTCGTCGGTGGCGCCGCTTATGATGTGCATGGCGCGGCCATTTCCGATGCGGCGATGGAAAAAGCCATGCAGTCGGATGCGGTTTTATTCGGCGCCGTGGGCGGCCCACAGTGGGACAATGTCGCCTATGAAGCGCGCCCCGAAGCCGGCCTTTTGCGGTTGCGCTCCGACATGGGATTATTTGCCAATTTGCGCCCTGCGATTTGCTTTCCAGCCCTTGCCGATGCGTCTTCTTTGAAGCGCGAATTGGTTGAAGGCCTCGACATTATGATTGTGCGCGAGCTGACGGGCGGGGTTTACTTTGGCGAACCGCGCGGCATTGAAGACCTTGGCAATGGCCAGCGTCGCGGCGTCAATACGCAAGTTTACGAAACCTATGAGATTGAGCGCATCGCGCGCGTGGCCGGCGATTTGGCGATGAAACGCGGCAAGCGGTTGGCCTCTTCGGAGAAGCGCAATGTCATGGAATCGGGTCTCTTGTGGAACGAAGAAGTGACCAAAACCATCACTTCCGAGTTTCCTGAATTGCAACTCGAACACGTGTTGGCCGATAATTGCGCCATGCAATTGGTGCGCAATCCCAAGCAATATGATGTGCTGGTCACCGATAATTTGTTTGGCGATATTCTGTCCGATATCGCGGCCATGTTGACGGGCTCGCTGGGCATGTTGCCTTCGGCGTCGCTGGGCGCGCCCGATGCGACCACGGGTCGGTCGAAATCTTTATACGAGCCGGTGCATGGTTCGGCGCCCGATATTGCGGGTCAGGGAAAAGCCAATCCGATTGCCTCGATTATGAGTTTCGCCATGGCGCTGCGCTATACGTTTGAGCGCGGCGAGGATGCGGATTTGTTAGAAAATGCCGTCACCCATGTGTTGGACAAAGGCGTTCGCACGGGCG